>JAITOL010000031.1 GCA_031289955.1 Synergistaceae bacterium | reverse complement strand
GCGATCAACACCACGGCAGGAACCGCGTCCGAGATGACTATTTTCTGTATCATCACCGATACGGCGCGTAAGATCAAAATGGCTATCGTCGATAAAAACGTAAACTCCACGATGGCGGTCAACGACCCCGCTCTTATGATGAGCATGCCGAAAAGCCTTACCGCCGCCACAGGTATGGACGCTCTGACTCACGCGATCGAGGCGTATGTTTCCATCGCCGCCACCCCTATTACCGACGCCTGCGCCGAAAAGGCGGTCGCGCTGATTCATAAATATCTTAAAAGGGCTGTGGACAACGGCAATGACGCCGAGGCGAGAGACCGTATGGCATACGCGGAATTTTTGGCGGGAATGGCTTTCAACAACGCGAGTCTGGGATATGTACACGCGATGGCCCATCAGCTCGGCGGGTTTTACAACTTGCCGCACGGAGTCTGTAACGCCGTGCTGCTCCCGCACGTACAGGACTTTAACAAAAAAGCGGCTGCTGGCCGCCTGAAAGATATCGGCGCGTTTTTGGGCGTCGACGTCAGCGGATTGAACGACAATGCCGGCGCGGACGCCTGCATCGCCGCGATAAGAAAATTGTCCGTCTCCGTCGATATTCCGTCCAACCTGACGGCGCTTGGCGTGAAAAAGGAAGATATTCCGACCCTTGCCCAAAACGCGATGAAAGACGCCTGCGCCGCGACAAACCCCGTTGTGCCCACACAGGCCGAAGTGGAGCAGATTTTCAAAAACGCGCTATGAGCGCGTAATAACCTTGTTGATCAAATAAACAATCGGAAATAGATATGGGGCAGTTTCACTATTTTACGCTAGTGGAACTGCCTTTTTGCGTTTCATAAGTTAATATATATAAACTTTACGAGCGCTTTTATGCGGGCGCGTCAAGCATTGCGATGTAATCGCGATTAATATTGTGATATTATCGTGATATTATTATGATAATATTGTGATGGTGTTCAATGAAGCCCGTTAGAGGCCAAAGAACCAAAAACTTGCTATAATACCGCAAATCAAGAGGGATGGTGCGAGCGGGGATATGACGCCGAAAGAACAAGAAGCATCCAAAAGTTTATCTATCGTATATTGAGGATTCGCGACAAAAGAATTGACCCCAAGGTGAGGGAGGTATGGAAGATGCAGCTCATTCCGATAGATGAGGCGGTACGGGAAATCCAAATACGTGACGCAAAAGAAGAAAAGGCTTTTGAAGTCGCGCGGAAATTGTTGATTCGCGGTATATCGCCAGAAATTATTGCCGAAAGCGCCGATCTGTCTTTAGATGAAGTAAAAAGCCTGATAAACTGATTATTAAACAGACAAATATCTCTCTTTAGCAGATTTATACTTTGGAACAAAAAACGGCTGGCGGTAAAATATCTCCGCCCGCCAATATTCATTATGTATATATTTGCTCCCGGTGTATCGCCAGCGTCAAGAAATTTGCTTGACGCGGCTTCTTTATGCGGATATAATCACATCCGCTTTGGAGTGATTGCTATGCGAGACTATGCGGACGAGCTTGATAAAGTATTGCGGGACAGAGTTCACTTCGGCGATTTGTTCGACGCTTATTCCACAATGTTGACGGAAAAACAGCGCGCCCTCTGCGATCTCCTGCTCGGGCTCGACCTGTCCATCGCCGAGCTGGGGGAAGAGCTGGGCATGACCCGCCAGGGAGCTTTCGATCTGCTGAAACGTTCGCGCGAGAGGCTGGAGGAAATAGAATCCTCTCTCGGGCTGCTTGAGCTTCGCGGTGCGCACGAGTCGCTGCTCGAACTGATACATGACAACGCTCCGGTTTTGCCGGAAGAATTTATGAGTAAAGCTGAAGTTTATATTTCAAAAGGGGTGCAGGCGGATGTTTGAATCTCTTAAAGAACGCTTTGACGCTGTATTCGCCGGTTTGCGCGGCAAGGGCAAGCTCTCCGGTGAGGACATTTCGGCGGCGCTGCGCGAAGTGCGCCGCGCGCTCCTCGAAGCGGACGTCAACTATAAGGTCGTAAAGGAGCTCGTCGACGCCACGGCCGCCCGCGCCTCCGGCGCCGATGTCCTCAACTCCATAACCCCTGCCCAGCAGGTCGCGACCATAGTCTACGAGGAACTCGTCAGGATAATGGGCCGCGAACCCGCTCCGCTCACAATCTCGCCCAAGCCGCCGACCGTCTATATGATGGTGGGCCTTCAGGGTTCGGGAAAGACGACGACTACCGTCAAGATAGCTCGCAGAATGTCGAAGTCGCACAAGCCGCTCGTGGTCGCCTGCGACCTGAGGCGTCCGGCCGCTGTCGATCAGCTCAGGGTTCTCGCCTCATCCGCCGGCATAGCGTTTTTCGGGCCTGAATCCGGCGAGAGCGACCCGTCGGCGGTCGCCAAAAAATCCCTCTCGTACGCGGAAGATCACCTCTGCGACCTCATAATACTCGACACGGCTGGCCGCCTCCAGCTCGATGACGAACTGATGGCCGAGCTCGATAAGATGAAAATGGTCGTTCCTCCGTTCGAGGTTCTTCTCGTCGTCGACTCGATGACGGGGCAGGAAGCCGTGGAGGTGTCGAGAGTCTTCAACGAGCGCCTCTCCCTCACGGGCGTCGTGCTGACGAAGCTCGACGGGGACGCGCGCGGAGGTCCGGCGCTCGCGATAAGATCCGCTACCGGCGTGCCGATAAAACTCGCGGGCATGGGCGAGCATACGGAGGATCTGGAGCAGTTCGACGCGTCGCGCATGGCCTCGCGCATCATGGGCATGGGCGACATGGCGGGGCTTATGGAAAAACTCGAGCGCTCCGCGTCCATGGACGAAGTCGAGCGCATGACCGAGGGCATGAGGAAGAACCGTTTCACGCTCGAGGATATGCTGGCGCAGCTTCAGCAGGTCAAAAAGCTCGGGCCTCTCGACAAGATACTGGAGATGCTGCCTATTCCCGGGGGAGCCAAGGCGCTGAAAGGCGCGGATCTCGATGTGTCCAGATTGAAGCATACCGAGGCGATAATCCAATCCATGACCCTCAAGGAACGCCGTTCGCCGGAGATAATAAAAGGCGGCAGGCGCAGGCGGATAGCGGAGGGTTCCGGCACGAGCGTCCAGCAGGTCAATCAGGTCTTGGCTCAATACGAGCAGATGAAGGGCATGATGAAGTCGCTCGGCAAAATGGGGAAACTCGGCCCGAAATCGTTCAAGGTATCGGGCATGATGAAAAATATGTTCCGAGGAAGATAAATTATGATTTACATAAATTTAAGGAGGTGTTTGTAAAATATGGCAGTTCGCATTCGTTTGGCGCGTCATGGAAAAAAGAAGGCTCCGTTTTACCGTCTGGTGGTGGCGGATTCTCATTCGCCGAGGGACGGACGTTTCATAGAGTTGCTTGGAACGTACAACCCGATGACCGATCCCGCGGAGGTTAAGTTGGACGCGGAGCGCGCCCTGCACTGGCTCGAGGTCGGCGCCACACCGTCGGACACGGCCCGCGCGCTTCTGCGCCGTGCCGGCGTCTTGGATCAGTTCGCCGCCGCTCATCCCAAGGGCGGAGCTCCGGTCTGCTGTGAGATTCCGGAGTTGGAGTAAAAATCGATGCCGGATTATGGCGCGATAGTTGAGTATATCGTCCGCAGACTGGTGAACCATCCGGACGATGTAGACGTCACGAGCGAGCGCAGCGAAGCGGGCGCGTCGATGGTGACCATATCGACCGCGCCCGACGACATAGGACGAGTTATAGGGAAACACGGGACAACGATAAACGCGATAAGACTTGTCGCGAAGGCAGCCTCCGTGAAACCGGGGGAGAAAGTCGATGTCGACCTCTCCTGAATCGTCCGGTTCCGAACGGGTTCAGATCGGCATAATAGTCGGCGCGCATGGCATCAAAGGGGAGATCAGGGTTCATCCCACAACGGATTTTCCCGAACGCTTTTTCGATATGAGGACGCTCTGCGCGCAAATTCCGGGCAAGCCGAAGCTGGAGCTCGAGGTAATCTCGGCGAGGCCGCACGAAGGCAAAGGGCAGATACTTGTCACTCTGTCCGGGATCGATGACAGGACATCGGCGGAGGCTCTGAAGGGGCGGTTTATAACTGTCGCCCCCGACGATAGGGTCGAGCTTCCCGAGGGCGAATACTGGATAGACTCGCTGATCGGCCTCGATGTGATCGACGCCGAAAGCGGGGAGCATCTTGGCAAAATAGAGGATGTAATGCCGACCGGCAGCAACGACGTCTATCAGGTTAGAGCGGACGACGGATCGAGGAAGATGGTTCCGGCCATAGGGGACGTGGTCAGGGAGATATCCCTGGACGACGGCTCGATGCGCATAAACCTCATGGAGGGACTCTGGGATTGAGCGATCCGAACGTCGCGGTCGAAATATGCGTTGTTACGGCGTTTCCCGATATCGTGCGCAGTTATATGGCCTCCAGCGTTCTCGGCAGAGGCGTCGCGTCCGGCGCGCTCGAGGTCTCGGTTATCGATATAAGGGATTTCGCGTCGGGCGATTATCGGCAGATAGACGACTACAGCTACGGCGGCGGGGGCATGGTTCTGATGTCCGGCCCGCTCGAAGCGGCGATAGACTCGGCGGCGCCGCCGGACGAACGTTTCGTCGTGTACCCGAGCCCTCAGGGAGTGACGCTGCATCAGGAACTCGTCGAGGATCTGCGGCGCATAGCGGGGACGAGACGCCTAGTGATCGTCTGCGGCCACTATGAGGGAGTCGACGAACGCTTTGTCGAACGCTGCGTCGACATGGAGATATCCATGGGCGATTTCGTGCTCACGGGCGGCGAACTTCCGGCCCTGGCGATAGTCGACGCCGTCGCGCGTCTCGTTCGCGGCGTTGTGGGGCGCTTTGAAGCGGTAAGGGAGGACTCGTTCTTCTCCGGCATGCTCGATCATCCTCACTACACGAGGCCGGAGGTGTGGAACGGCGACGCTGTTCCCGGCGTGCTTATGGGCGGCAACCACGGAGAGATTGTTCGATTCCGCAGGCGTCAGGCCGTGCGGCGGACTATTTCGCGAAAACCCGAGGCGATAGCGCGAGCCGGCGTAATGCCTTACCTCGAATTTGGGGTCTACGTCGTTCAGCTCCATCATCCCGTGCTCGATAGGAACGGAAACGTCTCGACGACCGCGTTGACGGGAATGGATCTGCACGACGTGGCGCGAGTCTGCCGGACGTACGGCGTCAAAAAGTACATCGTGGCAACTCCGCTCGACAGCCAGCGCGATATGATACATAAGATCGCGGGACACTGGATAACCGGTTATGGGGCGGAATTCAACCCCGACAGGGCGGAGGCAATGAAGACGATAAAGACGACGCGTTCATTGAAGCAGGCCCTGGGCTGGGTGGAGGAGAAAGAGCACCGGCCGCCGTTTACGATAGCGACCACAGCCCGCGAGCGAAGCGACTCTTCGAGCTGGCTCACGCTGAAGGAGAGAATTTTGCGCGTCTCGCGGCCCGTCGTATTTATATTCGGCACGGGCTGGGGATTGTCCGACGAGGTCATGGTATCCTCGGACGCCGTGATGGCGCCCATATTAGGAGGAGACGACGGTTACAACCATCTGTCGGTTCGCAGCGCGGCCAGCATAGCGCTCGATCGTTTTTTCGGCTTCAGGTGAATTTAATCGCGGCGAATGAACCGCGTTGTCAGTTTACGCAAAAATTATGGTAATGATAGTTGAAAGGAGTGGAAATCAGAAATGATCGATCCACGTATAGCGTTGGTTGAAAAGCGTTTTCGCAAACAGGACGGCATACCGGAGTTCCGCGCCGGCGACACGGTAAAGGTTCACGTCAAGGTAAAAGAGGGCAACCGTGAGCGCATACAGATTTTCGAGGGCGTCGTTATAGGCCGTCAGCACGGCGGAATTCGCGAGAACTTCATAGTTCGCAAAATTTCCGGCGGCGTTGGAGTGGAGAGGATCTTTCCCGTTCATTGCCCTAGCATCGACAAGATCGAAGTCACGCGCCTCGGCAAGGTGAAACGCGCGAAGCTCTACTATCTGCGCCAGCTGAGCGGCAAAGCCGCCCGCATCAAAGAGCGCCGCGAATTTAAATAAAAAAACGCCCCGACAGGGGCGTTTTTTTTATGCCCGGTTTTATGTAATCTTTTAGCGGTTTGACGTGGTAAACATCATGGTCGTCATGCTAAAATCAGCGCGTTGATAAAAACGCCGGGGCGTTTTGGAGGAGGGTGTGTTTTGAAAATTACGGGCCGTATCTTCAAAAACGCCTCGCTTTGTTCGAGGTATTTGATCGCCCTCTCGCTCCTTCTGGCGATTTTTTCAGTTCCCGCCGCGTTCCCCGGCCCCGCTTTTTCCGACGAGCGAATACTCGAGATGAATGTGACCGGGACTGTGGGGCTTGACGCGTCGCTTGCCGTCACGGAGGTTTTAAAAATCAGGGCCGAGGGCGCGGAGATACGGCGCGGCATAATCCGCGTTTTTCCGACTGACTACATCGGCGCCGACTCCAAAAGATACGGCACGCGGTTCAGTCTCATATCGGCCGCGATGGACGGGCGCGGCACGCCGGCGGAGGTCACTCGTTCCGGCGGGAGCGTGGAGATACGCATAGGGGATCCGAACGCTTTTTTGTCGCGCGGCGTCCACACGATAGAGCTGAAATACTATACCGTCGGCTGGCTCGCGTTTCGCGAATCATTTGACGAGTTATACTGGAATGTCACCGGAACCGACTGGTCGTTCCCCATAGACCTCGCGACGTTTCGCCTCGTTCTGCCCGAAGGCGCCGCGGTCTCTCGGAGTACCGCGTTCACAGGGAGGAGCGGAGGCAGGGGGAGCGATTTTCAAACGGGGCCGGACGGCGTCATATCGACCACCCGCACGCTCCAGCCCGGCGAGGGGCTGACCGTCGTGTTCGCATGGAACAAGGGGGTGGTGGTTCCTCGCAAGCAATCCGCCGCGTCGTTCACGACTAACCTCGTATCGGGGCGGATTCTGCGCGTTATTCTGTCGGTTCTGCTGATAACCGTCTATTACGCTTCGGCCTGGTATCTGGTTGGGCGCGATCCCTCCCCCAGAAGGATAGTGCCGCTCTACAGGCCGCCTAAGGATGTGACGCCCGGATTTGCCCGCTATCTGAAGGATATGGAATTTTCGAACGATTGTCTCGCCGCCGACATCATGCGTCTGGCAACGCTCGGTTTCGTGACGTTCTCGGAGGACTCGGTTACCTCCGACCTCGTGGTGACGCCGACGAAGTCTGACGACCGAACGGGCGGGCTGCCGGAATCGCTTCGCTCCCTGCTCGCCGCCCTCGCCTCCGGGCTCGGCAAACACGGTATTTCGGTGAACGAGGCGAACGGAGATGTGTGGGATCAGGCTTCCAAAGCTCTGGAGAAGGTATACAAGGGGAGAGAGCGCGAATACTTCAGCACGAACACCAAGCTGAATTTGATAGGCCTTATTTTCTTCATACCGTTTCTGTTTTTGGCGACCACGTCCAGGTCGATGATGTTCGGCTACTTTGCCTTAGCCATCAGGCCGATCATGATGATTTTCCAATTAATCCTCAGATTTGGGGCGCGTCCGTTTTACAATAAGCCAAGGCGCGTTTTTATCGCGTTAATTGTCGTAGCGGTAGTGATTGCCGCGTCAATCCTGATACCCAACATCAGCCATCTGGACGTTCCGCTGCTCTGCGGCATCCTGTCATCTCTCGCCATAACGGTCTTCTTCAGCCGCATAATGTCGGCCCGCACTGTAAAGGGGACTCACGCCATGGAGGAGATAATGGGGCTCGAGATGTACATGAACACGGCGGAACGATACCGCATGGCGATGATCTACAAGCCGGACGAGACGCCGAAGCTCTTTGAGGAGCTTCTGCCGTACGCTTTCGCCCTCGGGGTCGCCGAAACATGGGCCGACAGTTTCGCCGGAGTGCTAGCGTCCGCGTCGTACAGACCGGAGTGGGACAGGACGGGCTATCAGGGCGGAATTCGAACCTGGAGATGGTCGCCGCGCCTGTCGAGAGACCTGTCGCGCGGCATCGGCTCATCGGTATCGAGTCATCTCGCGAAACAGGCTGCGGAGCGTCGTTCGTCGTCTTATCGCGGAGGCAGCGGCTTTGGCGGCAGCGTCGGGGGCGGCGGAGGCGGAGGCGGCGGACGAGGCTGGTAACCGAGCGCGCGAGCCTGAAATTCTGTTGTAGCCATATATAATGTAAGGGGGAGTTGATTATGGATAATAAAAAAGTTCACGAACTCGTGGACGCGAATTTCGACGATATGCTAAAAGACCTGTCGGACTTGATCCGCGTGCCGAGCGTGCTCGACGAGTCGGCCCGCACGGAGGAGCACCCGTTCGGCCCCCGCGTCACGGAGGCGCTCGATAAGTTTCTGGCGACGGCGGCCGGGCTTGGCTTTCGGACGGCTAATATCGACAATATGGCCGGCTATGCCGAGCTCGGGGACGGGCCGCTTTTCGGAGTGCTCGCTCATCTCGACGTCATGCCGTCCGGAAGCGCGGCCAACTGGCATTTCCCCCCGTTTGACGCGACCGCGGCGAACGGCAGGCTTTACGGACGGGGGACGAGCGACGACAAGGGACCGGCAGTGTCAGCCCTTTACGCGATAAAGGCGCTCGGCGACTCCGGCGCGAGGCTCGCGAGGCGTTTTCGCGTGATAGTCGGGCTCGACGAGGAGAGCGGGTTTCGCTGCATCGAGCGTTATAAGAAGACGGAAGAGATACCCGAGATGAGCTTTTCGCCCGACGCCGATTTTCCAGTGGTCAACGCCGAAAAGGGTATTTTGCGTTTCGTCCTGAGAAAGAGCATGTCGAATATGGACGCGATGGGGATACCCGAGCTCGTCGATATCAGAGGCGGGGACAGGTTCAACATAGTGCCGGACGAGCTCGCGATATTCTTTCGCGGGGCGGCCGCCGCAAACCTCGAGACGCTTCTCATGCCGCATGGGGCGGAAATAGCGAACACCGGCAACGGGACGCTCGTCACGTTCAGGGGCAAATCGGCGCACGCCATGGCGCCTCAGGAGGGGGACAACGCGATTCAGAAGTTCCTGGGGGCTGTGGAAGAGCTCGATTTCGGGCCGCCCGCGCTTCATGTTGCGCTTTTGGAGCTATGGTCGCTCTTCGGGCGCGAGACAGACGGGGCGAGCCTGGGCATAGCGGCGAGCGACGAAGTTTCCGGCCGCCTGTCGTGCAATCTTGCGGCGATATCGTTCGACGACGGCGCGCTGTCGGTGAAGTGCGACGTAAGGTATCCCGTCACATGCGACGGCGACGCCATTATAGAGAATATCAAAAAATCCGCCGCCCGGGTGAACTGGACGCTCGACGCCCCCAAACATTCCCGCCCGCTATATGTGCCTCCGGATACGCGTCTTGTGAAGACGCTTCTCGAAGCGTACGAAGCCGTAACGGGAGAGCATGGCGCTCCCGTGTCCATAGGCGGCGGCACATACTGCAAGGCCCTGCCGAACGCGGTTTCCTTCGGCGCGATGTTCCCCGGCGAGGAGGAGACGGCCCACCAGCCCGACGAGTATATCGGCCTCGATTCGCTTCGAAAGATGACGCATATTTACGCCGAGGCGCTTTGCATGTTCAACAAATGAGTTGTCACGCGAGGCAACTGTAGAGATAGACGGCAAAGAGTCGATGCTGGACACCGCCATAATTCAGGCGGACATGCACTAAAGAATAACGACCACCAATCGCCGCAACTAACAAGAGGCCGCCCGCGCAAACGGGGCGGCCTCTTGTTGGTCGCGAATAACAGAACTATCACCCCTGTATAAATAAGATCAATAGAAATAGGCCTAAAGGATCATTGACTATAATGTCGCATTATAGTTTATCCTCTCACTCGTGCTGAATTAAAATAGTTTCAGAATTCGCTAAAAGAAAGGTTTTAAAGGATATTCGGCGCTTAACTTGTTTAAAATAAATTCCATTAAATTAATAATAGTTCCATCGACCCATTGACACTAAGGTAACGTTATAGCCTGCACACCGCAAAAATGGCCGGGCGCCGACCGAATCGGCGAACATATTTACCACTGTGAACAAACATGAGAGGAGAAACAGCGAATGAGTAAAAACTGGAAATATTTGGTGAAAAAAGCGATGGCGAGTTTTATCTTCGCCCTGTTCGTAACACAAACGCCCCTTGCTGGGATGACCGAGGCCGCGACGGTTTATGACCTCCGCGAGGCCGCCGTGCCCAAGGGAGATTTCGGGATGGCCGAGGTCGACCGCGTTACGGCGGGGATGGTGAAACCGAACGTGCTCTTCATGGTCGACCTGAACGACAACATGCTCTTCAGCACGAAGGCGGCGTATCCCGACGTTGTGCTTCGAAGCGACTACGACGTCGAAAAATGGAACGCGAATCATGACAGCGAGTCGAACGCCACCAGGGACTCCGCCGACTGGACGGCGACGAAGAATGTTTTCGGCTTCACCCGCGACGACGTGATCGACATGATGAAGGAGATGACGTTCGGCGCCGGAACCCTGCCCACCGTTTCTCAGAACTCCAGTTTAACGGAGAACAACATGTACGGGCGCGACATCGACGAGAGCAACAACTTTACCGGGCACAAGGGCAGCCTCGCGGCGGACATGGAGTTCTACAAGGACGATTACTATTTTCCGCACATCTCCGCCAATAACGACATCAGAAGGGCCTTCAACGGGCAGTCGCTCGCGCAGACGAACTTCAAGGGCGTGCTCGGCCAGAAGAGATATCCCAAGAAGACCGATCCGGCGCAGGCTTATCCATATGCCCTGGTCTTCAGGGATCCCAAATATTGGGCCAATGGCTGGGATCCGGCGGACGGCAACGTCACGAGCGCCGACCTCGTGCCGAACGACAGCAGGATATACAAGGCGAAGCTCGTCCTGACTAGGTTATTGAACGACAGCCCGCTCTTCGACAACATAAAGTTCGGCCTCGCCACGACCTTCCAGGCCCGCAGCCACGGCTACAAAGATCCCAATTACAAGGTGGATTCCTTCGGGTCGAATCTCTACTCCACCACGGCGCCGGGCAGGGTATTTACAAACGGGGCGGCCTCGATCAGGAGATCCGGAGTTCCGTATTACTACAGAGATTACAAAGCTCAGTTTTTCTATGGGTGGAAAAACGAGGATTTCGGTCCATTTCCCTCGGACTACGCCAAGGCGGGCGACGACCAGAACAGATACAAGCGGCACATGCGGGCCCATCTGCGCCTGCCAATGGCCGACTCCTCCAGGACATTCGGATTGACCAATCTCTCGCAGAGGGAGATATTCCGCAGGTGGCTGGACGGCGTAACCGACGTGACGGAGGCCAATATATCACCTGAGCTTTACCCCACCACGCCGGGCGCGAGAGAGCATGAATACTTCGCGAGCCACAGGAACCCAGAGCTTACGCCGGCCGGCAGTCATCAGACCGCGATGGCGATTTATCCGGATCCGTCGGGGCCGTACAACATGAGTCGCAAATATTACCTCGATAATAACCTGTACTGGTACGAGGCAGGACTTACGTCAACTTTTGATACGAGTTGGAACTACGTCGGGTACTCCCACATCCCGGACAACGATCAGCTGAACGTGGCGAGCTTCCTGAAGAACTCCGGAGAGGCGGTCGGGTCCGTGCTCGACTTTTTCTCGCCGCCGGTTCTGTACAATGACTTTTATAAGGCCGCCGGCACGCATTACATGCCCGAGGTCTCGTTTCCGATAAAGGACGTCTGCGAGGACAACTGGATGATCCTCGTCACCTCCGGCAACGAGGTCGACGCGACGGGCAAATATGTGTATCACATACGGGACGCGATCGGGAACCTGTACAACCACGCAAACCCGAACAACCCGAAGCGTCAGAAAGTGACCATGTTTGCCAAGGACGCGAACGGCAACAGGTTGTTCAAGGAAACCGACCTGAAAAATCCGATCAGAACCCTCGTCATTGGCCTGATTACCAGCCCTGACAAGGTGGCCGGCGATCCGGTCGCGTATCGCGAGGTCTCGCGGATGCGCAAGAATCTCGAACTCATGGCGAAAGCAGGAGACCAGGACAACCCCAACGCCCACGCGTTTCTGGCCGACGACGTTCCAAGCCTCATAGCGGCGTTCAACGGCGCCCTGACGCACATCATCGAGAGCCAGGAGCAGCCCGATCAGGGGCCGATGCTCGAAGCGGCTGGTTTTGAGGATCAGACCGACATTAACGACGCCAACCTGTTCTCATCGTCGTACCGCATAAACTACGACGATCAGTGGACCGGACGCCTCGTCCGCTATAAGGCCAATATCGACGGCAACGGCGGTATCGTCCTGGAGAAAGGATGGGATCTCGCTCAGTCTCTGCGATTGAATCGCGGAACCAGGCATCTCAAATACTGGCACGGCGGAAACTTCGTCGATCTAGCGGAGGGCAGCGAGGATTTCATGAAGCTCACCGGCATGACGCCGGATAGGATGGACCCGTCGAACGTCGGAGGCTCGTTCGGAAACGTATCGCCCGCTGATGCCCTGTATCGCTGGTTTCAGGGATATGACTACTCCTACGAACTGCAACAGGAGTTTCCTCGCGAGAATATGCTGTCCGATTTCGGGCAGTCGGGCCTCGTTCTCGTGAACGACCCGGCGTCTGTGGATTCGCTGCCCGGTTATAAGGAATGGGCCGACGGCATACGAACCGGCAACAAGACGCAGGCGTCCTGCATCTACGCCCAGACGAACGACGGCGTGATGCACGTCATAGACTCGCTCGGCGGGCAGGAGAAATCCGCTCTGCTGCCGCCGCCCGTGCTTGTGCCATCCCGCCTCGCGTCGCTCAAGACGAACGCGGACTCCTCGGGGCATATGCGCCGGTGGATCGACGTGAAGACCGATAAAGCGGACGGCGCCGCCAGGTCGAACCCCGTATACCTGCTCGACGGAGCTCTTCAGAAAAAATACATCAATATGACGGGCAGTGGAAATCCGGCCGACTGGGGGACGTATCTCTTCGGCACGATGGGCAGGGCAGGCGCGGGAATATTCATGTACGACGTGTCGACCCACGACAAGCCAAAAGTTATGTGGTACAAGGAACATATAGGGAATGGCAATATTCTCGCCATGACTGGCAATGACGACGTGCCGACGCCCCGCTCGGCGGACGCGAAGGAGGCTCCATACCTGAAACTCGGCTTCAACAGCCCGAAACCGGCCTACGGGACAATCGCCGCCCCCGCCGCCTCTAACAGGAAGATGGTCAACTTCATAGCGCTTCCCGGCGGAGTGCGGGATGCTGCCGACCTGGCCAAAAACGGAACCGAGGGCGCTGCGCTGCTCATGATCGACCCGAGCGACGGAAGCCTGCTGAGGTCGTTCGACGGCAGTTCGCTCCAAAACTCGCCTCACACCGGTTCGACCGTCGAAGGCCCGGCCGCTTATATGGGCATGATGACGGGGCGTCCGACGCTCGTACAGAGCGGCATGGGGGATGGCAAATATCACGCCGGCAGCTTGTTTGCGACGGACCACAAGGGCAACATCTTCAAGGTCTCGTTTGAGTATGAAGGCGCGGGCGGCGCGCTTGCGCCGCTTGGCCCGAACGAATGGACGATAGAGACAGTGGGCACGCTCATGGCGTCAACCGAGGCGGCAAGAGGCGCGAGCAACTATTCGATCCCGTTCGGCGTGTTCCCCGCGTTCTCCGGCGGTTCGCTCTGGCTCGCTGGCGGCGCCGCGGACGTTCCGGTGAAGACGCGCGACGGCAGCGGAGACTCTTTCATAAAGAACTCCGCCCAGTATATCTTCTCGTTCAATCCGGGCGTCAAGCAGACGAAGCCGCAGTATCGCGATCTCGACTGGAAATCGCTCGACAAGAACGCCGGGGCCGGCGACGCGAACGGACAGCTGAGTCCGGACGACGTCAAGAACGGCAAGTCCGGATGGTATTTCCCGCTCGACGCCGCGTCCGGTTACAGGGAATATGTCTCCGCGAACCCGGTGGTGGTGGGCAGCACTCTGTTTATCGCGACATTCATCGAGGACGTCTTCAATATAGAGGACGAGAGCATGTGTTATTCGCGTCAAGTGGCGGGCGACAGCCGTATTTACGCCGTGGACCTGACGACGGGCGGAGGAAACACATGGATGAACAACGACAGGTACATAACGCTCGAGAACGTTAAGGCGACCGGTCTTACGGAGTCGAAAGAGGGCGGTTCCCATAACCTGATCGTGACCTACGACAAGCTGTCGGCCATCAACAACCTCGACAAGCTGGCGAGCGAGCAGAGCAAGGTGGATCACGTGGAATCCGAGGGAATGGACGCCGTCGTGATACGGCTTTTCTCCGGCGGGGGCGCAATCAACATTCCCAAGGGCGACGGAGTCATCATGTACTGGAGCGAGATTCAATAGAATGAACGACATGAGAAAAGGGGTAATGATGATGAATAAAATAGAGAAAAAACAGAATAAAAAATCGCCGCGCCGCAGAAGCGGGTTCTCACTGCTCATAGTTCTGATAACTTCCATGATGGCGCTGGCCATGCTCGGAGTGCTTATGCAGGTATCGACAAGCTCCGCGGGAATGGGGAGGAGCGCGAGCGCTAAGGACGTGAAATATAATTTTCTGCAGAACGGGATCGAACAGGGTAAGGCCGAGCTGAGGAAGATTGTCATGACCTCTCCCGAGATACCGAGGTACACATATAAATTCGGCGGCGCGGAACCCTCTGCCATAGCTGATATGGACGACCTGCTCATCAGCAGCGGGGATGTGATCACCGAGTCATGGGACAGAAGCCGTCTGGGCAAGCTCGGCATAGCCGGAGACACAGCCCGGTTCAAAGTGAGGATATACGACATGCAGTATAACCCAACGCTTGTTTCCGGAATATCGGATGAAGAGCGGGATCTGCTGCCGCCGTCGACGATATTGTCCGCGCCCGGCGGAATAACCGGCAAGTCCCCGACTCCGCTGGATGCCGACGACGATGGCAGTCTCCCCGGTTCGATGGGCGCCGCGTCGAACGTAGGAGCTTACCTCGTCCGCGCGTCGATAGAGATAGACGGCAAAGAGTCGATACTGGACACCGCCATAATCCAGGCGAACATGAAATAACGATTGACGATTGAAGCAAAAACGAGAGGCCGTCCGCGCGCGCGGACGGCCTCTCGTTTTTGCGCTATTTTTTTACGCGAAGTCGAAGTGTTTCAGCCGCGTTTTACATTCCTCGCGGCCGAGGAGCTCCGCTATTTCGAATACTCCGGGGCTGACCTTGCGGCCGGAGAGGGCAAAACGCATCGGCATGGCTATTTCTTTTAAAGACGCCCCGCCGGTTTCGCACCACTCGCGGGCGAACTCCTCGAGACGCGGCGCGCGCCATTCCTCCGGTTGGAGCCTGTCGAGCGCGGAGGCGAAGAATTTTTTCAACGCGGCGCGGCGTTCAGGCGTTATATCCTCAGCGGTGTAGCGCGACTTTACGGCGTCGAAGTCGAGGAAATAGTCGCTGAACTCAGCGAGTTCTTTAGTCGTCTTGCCTCTGCCACCCATGAGGGTGAGCGATTCCTCCAGATATTTCGCGGGATATTTGTCGACCGGGAGCTTCATGTCCCTCCAGAACGGCTCTATTGCCTTCAGCCTGTCGTCCGGGCGCATTGATTTCAAGTGTTCCTGGTTCACGTAGTCCAGCTTTTTCATGTCGAAGACCGCCGGTTTTCTCGTCACCTTGGAGAGCTCGAATTTGCCGACGGCGAGCTCGCGGTCGAATATCTCCAGATCGTCGCCCGGAGTCCAGCCGAGGAGGGCCAGGAAGTTGAACACCGACTCGGGCAGATATCCCATGTCGTTGTACTCGAACACGCTCGTCGCGCCGTGGCGCTTCGACAGTTTTTTCTTGTCGCTGCCGAGTATCATGGGGAGATGCGCGAAATGAGGCGGCGTCCAGCCGAGCGCGCGGTATATGAGTATCTGTTTCGGCGTGTTCGCTATGTGATCCTCGCCCCTGATGACGGTAGTGATATCCATGGCGTGGTCGTCGATAACGACGGCGTAGTTGTAGGTCGGCATGCCGTCGCTTTTAATCATCACTATGTCTTTGACCGATCCGTCGGTGTTCACCGACGCCTTTTCGCTCGCGACGTTTATCGCGCCATAGATCGCGTCCTCGAACGCGACCTGTTCGCCGCGAGGCACGCGGAAGAACACGGCGTCGCCGTCGCGGTAGGCTTTGCCCGCGTCGACGAGCGAGTTCGCGATATTTATGTAGTCGTCCATGCGCTCCGTCTGGCGGTAAGGGCCGCGCGGGCCCCCTTTGTCGGGGCCTTCGTCCCAGTCGAGACCCATCCATCTGAGCCCGTCCATTATCGTCTGCTCGTATTCGGCGGTTGAACGTTCCCTGTCCGTGTCCTCTATGCGGAGGATGAAAGTTCCCCCCGTGTGCCTGGCCCATAGCCAGTTGAAAAGAGCGGTGTGAGCGCCGCCGATGTGGAGAGCCCCCGTCGGGCTCGGCGCGAATCGCACCCTCGCTTTTTGATTCAACTCCATAGTGTATACCCCTCCAAGCGTCTATAATCATGAAGCGGATAATCGCTCATTTACATTATACCTCAATGTCATCGGCGGGAGGCTTTACGATATGATTTTACTTGTGGACGGGCACGGACTCGCTTTTCGCGGTTTCTACGCGCTGCCCGAGATGAACGCTCCGGACGGAACTCCGACGAATGCCGTGCTCGGTTTTTTCAACATGACGCTCAAGGCGGCGGACGAGTGGAAGCCGGACGGGATCGGCATATTCTTCGACCCCAAAGGCCCGACGACGCGAGACGGGATGTACACGGAGTACAAGGGGGGAAGACGCCCGACGCCCGACGAATTCAAGGCGCAGATGCCGCACATCCTCGAACTGGCGAAAACGCTGGGCTATCCGGTGTTCGTCAGGGATGGAACGGAGGCCGACGACATGATAGCGTCCACAGCGGTCGCCCTCGACGAATCCGGATTCGAGTCTCTGATACTCTCCGCCGACAAGGATCTGCTCCAGGTTCTGCGCGGCGGAATAAAAATGGCGCGGCCCACGAAGGGCGTGTCCGAATTCAAGCTGTACGACCGCAATATTTTCAAGGAAGAGTACGGCTTCGAGCCCGCGGCCATGGCCGACTATCTGGCGCTCGTCGGAGACGCCGCGGATAACATCCCCGGCGTTCCGGGCATAGGGGACAAGACGGCCCGCTCCCTGCTGTCGAAATATGGCTCGCTCGACGCCATATATGCCGACACGAACCTGACGCCGGCGGGCACGCGGCTCAAACTCGAACGAGGCAGGGAATCCGCGTACATGAGCTACAGCCTCGTGATCCCTCAGGATGTAGCGCCCATCGGAGCGGACGCTCTCGTCATGAGTCCGCCCAAACGCGAGGAGGCCGCCCGCATCCTGGAGCACCTCGGGCTCAAGAAGCTCATGAACAGGCTTGGGATCGACGGAGCGCCCGAAGACGAAATCGTCTCATCCGGCGCGTCGCCGGACGCGCCGGGGAAGTCTCCGGCTACAGCCACGCTCGAAGCAGGTTCGTGGGACGAAATTTTTCCCGGGAATTTTCTCATTTTGACAAAAAATCCCGACCGCCTGACGGCGCCGGACGGCAAATGGAAGGATATGCCGCCGGGGAGCGCCGCTCGTCTCGAGGAGTGGATGGCGGCCCCGGGGCGCGAACTGCTGCTCGCTGATTACGGAGAATACTGCGAGCGTTTCCCCGGCCTCGGCCGATACAGCGATTCCGTGCTCGACGCGGCGCTGGCGCATTATTTTTATCACCCGGACGCGTCGTCGCACCCCGCCCCGAATGACGCTTCGGGCCTTATGACGCTGTGGGGCGAATTTACGGATCATAGTTTGTCGGGCGACATGTTATCGGTGATGAGGAGCATAGACGCGCCATTGGTTCCGGCGCTGATCGCCTTGAAGCGTCATGGCCTTTACGCCGACCTGGACGCCCTGCGGGATTTGGACGCCGAGCTCACGCGGCGTATCTCAGCTATCGAGACGGAAATATATTACGCGTCGGGAGGCCCGATAAACCTCAATTCTCCCAGGCAGGTCGGCGAACTGCTCTTCGAGCGTCTCCGCCTGCCAGCGCTCAAAAAGACGAAGACCGGCTACTCGACGGACGCGATGGTCTTGGAGGAGCTGTCGCGCCTGCCCGAGCCGTTTTGCGACATACCGAGGAAGATGCTGGAGTATCGCGAGTGTTCGAAGATGTCGTCGGGCTTCGTGCAGCCCTTCATAAAGCACATCGATTCGTCCGCCGACGGGAGGATTCACTCGACGTTCCTTCATTCCGTAACCGGCACGGCGCGGCTTGCGAGCCGCGACCCCAACGTGCAGAACCTGCCTGTCTTCGGCGAATGGGCCGACATGTTCCGCCGGACGATAACGCCATCTGAACCGGGGAAGGTATTCATAGCGGCGGACTACTCCCAGATAGAGCTGCGGGTGCTGGCCCACCTGTCGGGAGAGGAAAGGCTGATAGAGGCGTTTCGGAACGACCGGGACATTCATCTGGAGACGGCCTCGTGGGTCTTCGGTCTGGAGCCCGGCGACATCACGCCCGAACAGCGGCGTTTCGCGAAGACGGTCAACTTCGGCCTGATCTATGGCATGGGGGCTCACGGGCTCTCCGCGCGCATGGGGATACCGAGGCATCAGGCGGCCGGGATCGTGGAAAGATATTTCGAGGCCCTGCCGAAAGTGAAGAGCTATCTCGAACGCAGCGCCCGCGATGCCGCCGCGTCCGGATACACGAGCTCGATATTCGGGCGCGTGCGCCCGCTAAAAGAAGTGTCGACGGTGGAGGGCAGGGGAGCGGGGTCGATAGCGAGGGTCGCCGTGAACACCCCCATACAGAGCGCCGCCGCCGACATGGCGAAGATAGCCTTGATCCGGCTGCACAGAATTTTGGAGGAAAAATACCCCGACACTAAGCTCGTGCTTCAGGTGCACGACTCGCTGATATGCGAGACTCCGGAGGAGACGTCCGACGAAATGGAAGCGCTGCTCGTCAATACGATGGAAGGGGTGAACTTTATCGATGTCCCGCTCAGGGCCGACCCTAAGCGCGGCTCGACGCTCGCGGACGTTTGATTTTTATTTTGAGATCAGCGATTCCTCAGCACAGTTTTTTTGACATCAGCCCTTCAAAATAGTATGATCTCATAGTTTGGATGATAGTCGAAATACGCAGGGAAGATATCGAAGGGGGAAATTTTTTGTCATGATGCAATATTTGAGGAAATCTATAAAACCGATAATGCTGTTTATAGTCATCATATTTGTCGTCTCGTGCTTTTTCATGTACGGCGGCGCTACGGGAAGCGGGAGCAGCGCGGCGTCTTTGGCGGCGAACGTCAGCGGAGACGTGCTGCTTAAGGATTATGACGTGGCGGTCGTCGATGGCGAGCGGATAACGTATTCGCGACTCGAGATCGAGGTCGCTCAGTTCATAAAGGCGATGGGGCTGGAGACGAGCGCGGCGTCGACCGATTATCCCGAGTTCCGCAACACCGTGCTCGACAGGATAGCCACTCTGAAGGAGCTCGACAAGGAGATCGTGTCCCGCAAGATCGTCCTGACGAAGGAAGAAATCGACGCGGCTATCAACGAGATCGAGGCCCAGTTCCCGACGAGGGAGATATTCCTTCAGCAGATCCAGCAGGCAGGTCTCACGGAGGCGCAGCTCAAGCAGGACGTCGAGGAGAACATGAAGCGCACGAAAGTTCTCGACGAAGTGACGGCGGCCATCTCGACCGACGAAGCGGAACTGCGCAACTTCTACGACATGATGAAAACATACGCTTTCCAGAAGCCGGAAGGCTTCACGATGGACGTGGCCCATTTCGGCACCACTGAAGCCGCGGAGGCGGCGCGCGGCGAGCTCGTGGCGGGCAAAAAATGGGAGGACGTAATCGCGGCAGCTTCGAGCGATGTCACGGATTACTCCACGCCGGACAACAGAATGTTTATCCCGACGGAGCAGCTCGTCGAGGATGTCGCGTTTCTGAAGGAACAGGCGATTGGCGTTCCCTCGAAGGTCGTCAGCTTCACGTCTGACGATCACATGATAGTTGTAAAGCGCACGAAGGAAGAGGCGGGAACCGCCGAATTCGACGAAGTGAGCGCGGATATAGAGCAGATGCTCGTGAGCCAGAAGAAAAATTCGTCGCAGTCGCAGTTCATGCAGGAGCTTCGCGCGAGGGCCAATGTGGAGATTCTGGATCAGGAGCTTTTCAGGAAGCCTGAACCGGAAGTTTCGGCGGACATTGCCATATCGGGCGACGCTGCCGTTTCCAGCGAAGTCGTCGTTTCCGGTGATGTTGCCGCTGACGTTGCGGCTTCCGGCGACGTTTCGAGCGCCCAGACTCTGCCCCCGAGCCCGGTCGAAACATCGTCATCGGACGAAACGCCGGTTCCGCCTGTGACATCCGAAGAAGAAAAACCTTGACAGGCAGACCGCGCCCAATATAGAATACCTCTTGCGCGGTGAGGTGGCCGAGTGGCTGAAGGCACTCGCCTGCTAAGCGAGTAGGGTGGCCAAAACTGCCCTCCAGGGTTCGAATCCCTGCCTCACCGCCAGTTTTAAATTTCAGCCAAGTTAAAGACAGCCCCGAATCCTGAAATGCCAAGGATTCGGGGTTTTTCTTATATTCTTTAGCGACGATTGCCGCCTGCGGACAGCGATAGGCGCCGATATTGCTGAATCGAGAAATAAGAGCTGGGATCGGGGATGGGGTCGGTGATGACTGTATCTGCCATGCTCCCACAAGTGATTTTTACAAAGTGGACAAGATTGTTCCATAGACAAAAAGTGGAAATTATGCTTAAATAGGAGCACGTAAAAAATACATCAAGCTGACAAGCGAAAATCCGGTTGAAATCCGGAGCGGCCCCGCCACTGTAATCGGGACGAAACCGCTATACTGTCACTGGCCCTTATGCGGGGGCTGGGAAGGCGCGGGAGTAGAGGGAACGAGAGCCAGGAGACCAGTCAGCCTATGCGCGAAGGGCGCAACCTTGTATTTTTATCGTGTCACGTAGCTGGCTGTTTATTTTGTCACGCTGTTGTGCGCGGTAAAAGATCTAGGGGCCTTCGCAAGTAGGTTAGCGGAGGTCTCTTTTTTTGTGTGCCCTGTCAATCTTAGGCAAAGGCGGTGAAAGTAATGGTTTTTACTGATGCGCTTATATCTGGTTCCCGCATAATTTTCCAGCCAGCCAGCCAGCCAGCCAGCCAGCCAGCCAGCCAGCCAGCCAGCCAGCCAGCCAGCCAGCCAGCCAGCCAGCCATAATAATCTAGCCTTTTCTGTATTTCATCTTCCATTCCGCGCGGCTTTGCCGACGCGCACGTCCTATAACAAAAATAAAACCATGTTAAATGTTTTTGCCTTTTGCGGGGAAGCGCGCGGGGCCGGCGCCTCATGCGCATGCCGTAGATTCGGGATGGCGCTATGCGCGGAAATAAATTTCCGCGCCCGCCCCAAAATACGCGCCCCCGTGCCATAGGCGCCCGGCCAGGGCACCGCCAGCCGTTTCAATTCAGGGAAATAAATGAAGAAACAAGCCCCAGGCGAGCGCCTGCCCCCGGAGAAAACCGGGGCGTTGACGCCCGCGCTGTTGGAGCTGTGCGCGGAAATTTTGACTTAGGCCCTGAACAGGGAATCAGGCGTCAAATCACCAATGCACCTTGACATTTGAACCATGCCTTTGCAATGTCCCCCTTGAAGAAGAGTAACTGCCGTTAAAAAGGGGCAAGCGCTAAAAAATCAGATGGAGAGATGGCGTTGTTCGTTTTTAAGAAACCCTCGTCACGCGTGACGATATAATCGACTCCTGATTTTCTGGCGCAGACGTAAATCAGAGCATCCTCGAAGTCCTCCATCGGAACCCCAAGCGCCTCTTCGCAGTCCTCCTGAAAAACAGGGACAGCGGAAAATAAATCGAACAGATGCCACAGGGCTTTGCGGCAGGTATCGTCGGACAGCTTTCTGCGCAGGACGTAATAAATATCCGTCACGCTGCTTGCGGTGACGTACCCGGTGAGTATGTTTTTGCCTATGAGGGCGAATATCGCGTCGGTGTCTTTCCTGAATGGTTCCCTCGCGGCTATGGCGTCCAGAACGACATTGGTGTCCAGCATAATTTTCATAGCTTCCCGGGCTGTTTCCCCTGGATTCTCTCTAATCGCGTTTCGTCCAGGTCGAAGTCATCAGGGATGATGCCCGACAAGGCTCTGACCGATTCCATTCTGTCACGCGCCGACGCTTCCGGCGTCCCTTCGCCGGACATCACGATAACTCTGACGGCGCCGAGCTGCGAGCCTCTGTATCGCTCCGGTATGCGGATGACGTCAGTTTCTACAAATGAGTCGAACTCAATTACGCGCATATATGGCGCCCCCTCGTTGCGTAGATTATATGAGCGGGGACGGGCATGTTCAAGGGGGAAACATACATAATGGCGGATTTGCCCCATGACCCAAAGGGCCAATCGCTGATCTTCGGATGCCCGGCGCCGTGCCGGGGCTG
>JAITOL010000048.1 GCA_031289955.1 Synergistaceae bacterium | reverse complement strand
TTAATTTCGTATCAATACATAATCATGAAGACGAGCCTGCCGCCGCTGTAAATGTCTCCTTTTTCGTCCAAAAGATTCGAGACTTTTGCTTTGCTCGAAAGGCTGGTTTTCACGACGGGGGTTATGGAGCTCGAAGAGCTTCCCTCTTCCAGGTCGAAACCTAACAGAGTGGTCTTTTTACCGTCTTTTGTGATAAAAGCGAACTTCAGCCCATACCGGGCTTCTTTGCCGGAACTCGAACTCAGAAATGGACGGTCCATATATTTGTCAAGCGCCGCGGCGTCCTTCTGAGACTCGGGCCACTTGTTATTGTCGACGAAAAACATCAGCGACGCCGCCTTCAAGTTCCGAAGATCGTTGATTACCTTGACCGCCTCCGCGTTAGCAACCGATGAGCCGCGGGGGCGATTCATCAGAGCCGGCGTCAATAACGCCTCGAAGAGGCCAGCGACGTCGCCTTTGCCAGTGAAGACGAACTCGCTGTAGGATTTGCCGGATGGCTGCATATTTCCGCGGAACGTGTCGAAGGAATCCCGTATTTTGGCGAAGCTCGCCCTCATCTCGTCGATTTCCCTGGTAGACGCTCCATCCCCGCGCATGGCGGTTCCTTCGTCGATCATTCCAATCAGCGTGTCCATAAATTCCGACGACAGGACGCTGTTCATCACATTATCCGGCGACAGGAAATTTTTAAATTCAGAGGGCACTGATACGCTTTTGCCGTAGCTGGCTATATCGCCGACGCCGGCTAAGATCGCGCCGGTTCTGTGCGCAATCACAATATTCGGGGCGCCGGGCAGCGGAATGGGTATGGCGGACGCGGAATCCCATCCGGACAACGCGGCGCCGCCGGGGGCAAACATACCGGTGAGCGCATAAAGTTTATCCAGGGATTCTTTGGCGTCCGACTCCAGCAGAAGATAAGCCGTGCTCAGTTTCTTTTCGTTGGCGACGCATACGACCGATAACCTGCTGCGTTCCAGGATCGCTCGTAAATCGCCCGCTATCGCCGGCGGAACAGTCCCCGCTCCCGAAAGTTTGAACAGCTCCCCCACCGGATCCGCGGAGCTCGGAAAGACGCAATGGAGAACGAAACCGATGTCGGCAGCGTTGAAACTCACCAGCCGCCCCTCTCCCAATATTTGCGGAGGATTACTGATTTTAGGCCGATTCGATATAAATTCGGGGGATTTCTCGAACAGGTCGGAGAACGACTCGATGTCGACCCTGTTGCCTTCGCTGGTCCAGGAGTGTTCGGTAAAGCTCCAGAGAACCTTGTCCAAATTGCCATAAAGTTGGCTCGCGAGTTCGTCGTCCAACCCAAAGATGTCGACAAAGTTGGACATGGAAAATCCTTTTTTGGACTTCATCTGAAATAAATTATCTCCGGATGTTTTCCTTTCGACGGCAAATCTCGGGGATTTACCTTCAAAAGCCGAGATCATGTCAGCTATGCCGCCTTCGCTTCCGGCCGCGAGAACCAGGTTCCTTGTGTCCACAGGACGTATGAGGACATAAATATACGGCGCCGCTCCTGAAAACGGTCCGACCCATGCCGCGTCGTCTCCTGAGGCGAGTTCGGTATCCCATCTTTCAAAACCGAGCAAGGGGGCTTTTTTCGATACGAAAGAGTCAAAAGCGTCTTTGTCGGCAAAAAACGACGCATAGTACACAACCTGGTCGGGCGACGCGAAAAACGCCATCTCGTTCACGGTATCCAGAAAGTCGCCGGTCACGTTCAAAGCATCGGCGAAACCGTCCGTTCTGATGCCCTCGCCCAATTTGGACGCGAAAACGGGAGCGACGGCGGATAAAACTCTTACTACAGCTTTCAGGGTATCGGCGTCGGCAAGCTGTAAAAAAAACGTCGTTTCTGAGTCGTCGCTCGCCGGCAGCGCCGCTTCCGGCGTAAGAGGTTTAACATGCCCGCCCTTTGAAAAATAAACATAACTTCCGTAAGCAAGCGCGCTGATGGCCGTCACCAGAACGATGACAGTTAGAGACAACAGTAATTTTTTCCCCGCGAAAAGTTTGAGCGGGCCTCGGATCTCATCCGATGGCATTTCGGCGCAGCCGCGGCCCGGGCGCTCCTCCGGCAAGCGGACGTACCGCGCCTCGGTCCGCTTGAAATAGGCGGCAAGTTCGGTATCTCCTGCTCTCGCCCAGACGCGGTCCGAGTTTCCGTCGCCGCCATTCCACACCAGCGTCTCCTCGCTCAACAAGCCGGTCTCGATCATCTCCGGCAGTTCGTTCTCAGTGAAGGGACCTACAGTCTGTCCGTTTGACGCGTAATACCAATCAGCCATCTTCACACCTCCGGCGATGTCGCCTCAGGGTGGCGCGATATATACTCGAGCAGGCCATCCCGTGTGTTTTCTATATGCTCGCGCATTTTTACGCGAGCGCTCGATACGTCGCCGCCCAATATCGCGTCGATTATCGCTATATGCTCGCGCGACGACGTTATCTTCGGAATGCAGCCTATAGCGTAGTGGCGGCATATTAGAATTATATCCCCGACCTTGCCGAGCATGAAATCGAGATAGTTGTTTCCGGCGTGCCGCGATAGCGTCGAATGAAACTCCGTGTCCATCCTCATGAAGCGGTCGGCGTCCCAGTCGTTCGAAACTTCCTCGAACTTGCCGCGCGCCTCCATCAGTGCGTCGCGCGGCGGATTTTCCACGAGATGCTCAACCGATATGTTCTCGAGCGCGTTCCGTATCTCGTAAAGATCAGCCGCGTCCTTCGCGGTCGGCAGCAGGACATAAGCGCCCCTGCGGGACGACAGGGATACGAGCTTCGTCTCGGCGAGCTGCCGTATCGCTTCGCGCACAGGAGTCCTCGACACGTCGAACTGGCGAGACAAATCTATCTCCGACAATCTGGAACCGGCCGGTATCAGCCCGGTCACAATGGCTTCCTTGATCTGATCGTAGACCACTTCTCTAAGGTTCGGCATATTTGCAGGATTAAAAATAGCTGATCCCATATATTATCAAAACTCCCCAACAATAAAATAAATTTTGCATACTTTATACGATAAGCATATCAACGAAGAACTATACTTGCAAGCCCGGAGAGCAAAGATTCGTTATCACCGGCGCGCTTCACGGCGACCCGGAAATATTCGCCGCTCAATGTTTCGAAGTTCGCGCAACGGCGTATGAGGAGTGAGCGTTCGAGCAGCCTGTCGTAAAGCTCGCCGGCGCTTACTCCGTCGCCGCGCGCCAGGATGAAATTCGCGTTTCCGGGATTGGGGACAAAACCGAGCTCCGACAGCCCCCTCGACAAACTCTCCCGGAGAAGCGCCAGCCGCGATGCCGACTCGCTCAAAAAAGGCTCCGGATTGCGCGCGCAGGCTATGGCGAACGCCTCTCCGACGCAGTTGAGGGGCCACGGCTGAAGGCGCTCCCTGATCGCGCGGACGACGTCGGGCCGGGCGACGGCAAAGCCAACGCGAAGGCCTGGAGCGGAGAAATCCTTCGTCAGCGCGCGAAGCACAACGACGTTGAAGTCGCGTATCATCCCGAGACACGATGGAGAGCGGGGGCTCGTCAGGTTGATGAAACATTCGTCCGCCAGCAAAAACGCGCCGCGCTCGGTGCACGCCCCGGCGAGCCTCGCGAGCTCGTCCGCCGTCCACACGACGCCCGTGGGGTTATTGGGCTGACAGGTTATCAGCATATCCCCGGCGGTCACGGTTTTCTCCATGCCCCGAACGTCGAACGCGAAGCCGCGCTCCGGAAACGAGGGAAAACCGGCGACCGGCACGCGCATCGCGCGCGCGCTCGACATATACTCCGAAAAGGTCGGGTATGCCACGACGACGCGGGAAGGAGCGAGGGCGGCCATGACCGCGTTTATCAGATCGCTCGCCCCGTTGCCGAAGACGAGTTCGTCCGCGCCGACGCCGAGCCAGGCGGAAAATGCCCCGGCAATCGCCCTCTGCGACGAATCGGGATACCTCGCGAGCGAAGTGATCGCGTCCCGGGCCGCGGACAGGGCGTATTCCGGAGGTCCGAACGGGTTTATGTTGCTTGAAAAGTCGACCGGGGCGGACGCAGCGAAATCGTAAATATTTCCGCCGTGAGATGTTATCTCCATATTAGCAGGGCCGCCAGCACGGAGGTCGCGGCAGCTATCGCGTACGAGTTCCAGTAGAGCATCAAAGCCCGCGAGATGTCATGCGACAAGGGGCGGTTTCCATCCCCTATGAACGGCTTGTCGTGCAAGACGCCGAAGTAGCTGGCGGGTCCGCACAGCCTCAGGCCGAGAGCGCCGGCGAAAGCGGCTATCGGGTAGCCCGAATTCGGGCTGGAGAGCGCCCTTCCGTGCGAGCGGGCACATTCGAGCGTAATGATCGCGTCGCCGCTGGCTAACGCCACTATGACCACGGAGACGCGCGACGGAATGTAGTTCAGAATGTCGTCGAGCCGCGCGGACGCCCATCCGAATTCTATATATTCGTCCGTCTTGTATCCGACCATGGCGTCGAGCGTGTTCGATATCCTGTGTATCCATGCCAATACCGGCCCGCCCAACGCCGCGTAGATCAGCGTGGCGACCGCCGAGTCGCTGAAGTTCTCCGACAGTGTCTCTATGGCGGACGACGAAACTGCCGTCTCGTCCATTCCGTCGACGTCGCGGCTCACGAGCATGCGCAGCTTCTCCCTGCCCGAAGCGAGCCCTTCACGTCCGAGCGAATCGGCTACTCCGTACACATCGCGGGCGAGGCAGGTTCCGCCGAGAGCGAAGTAGAGCGTCGTCCCGAAAATGGCGTGCCCCAGCGCTCCGAGATTCGACGCGACCAGCAGTATGAAGCATATGGGGACGATGAAAACCGCCATGTTGAGCGCGAGAAAGAGACATCCCTGCACGCGGGGATGCGCCGGTATCTCCCTGCATCTCGGTTCGAGATACGATATGAGATAACCCAGCACCCTGACCGGATGCTGCCTCCATGCCGGATCGCCGAGCGTGAAATCCAAAACCAGCGCGATAATAACTGCGGATAAGAACAAGATGATATCCTCCCGGGTAAAAAAATACTGGACAACTGGCGTTAAGTATGGTTGAATATCGAAACCGAGCCGAGGTGACGGAATGGTAGACGTAGCGGACTCAAAATCCGCCGGGGTCACACCCGTGGGGGTTCGAGTCCCCCTCTCGGCACCAATGATTATATTTTAACCGTCCAAACCGCATTTACAAGTGATATTACTCAATATTGTATATGATATTCTCAATTTAAATAATTTCAGTTGCGCCTATTGACGATTTGTGATGGGCAATTTTCTCGTGTCACATCGCGCACATTATGGTAACATGATGGAAATTATTCTAATTATTCACAAATGATGGACAATTAGACGTCAGAGGTGGCATGGGTATGGCTTTTAGAGTTTACAGGGCTGATATAGCGGAGCTTTGGAAGATGAATAAAACAGTCTGCGTAACCGTGAGCCTCGAGGTGCGGAAAAAAGACGTCTCAGGAATAGTGGACAGGGGCAACGCGCTCGCTCTGGCGCCCTACATACCGAAACTGGCTGAAAAACTCGGACAGTACATTTTGATAAGCAAGGGTCAGGTCGGATTTCTTTCCGACAACCTGATAGCGTTTTTCACGAAACCGCAGGAGTGCAAATTCGAGCGCTGTCTCCCCGACGAGGTCTACAGATACAACTGGGGCCAGAAGATACCCGGAGGCCACTGCATGGCGGAGCCGTCCATCGTCGCGCGGAGCGCGCGCCAGTTATTGCGTCTCGCGATAAAAGAACACCTGCGCGAGATATACCTCCCCGTTCCGGGCGTCATGAACGGACGCCTCGACGTCGAGGACATCAGGGAAGCGCTCGACGTGCTCAAAAATTCGTCGATAGTGAAACTCATCTCAAATCACGACATCGAGGATGCCAACATCCAGATGCTGAACCTGGAGGACGCCTAAAGAATGATCGTCCCAAGCCGCGCAAGACAGCTTAAAATATAGACGGCGGCGAGCCGCAATAGCCGCAAAACGCGCGTCAGTGGCCCGGCGTCGCTCCGCTCAGGGCGTAGAGGGCAAGTATGTAGCCGTCCGCCCCGAAGCCGGCTATCACCCCCCTGCATACCGGGGCTATCACAGAGACCCGGCGAAAATCCTCCCTCGCGTGCACGTTCGATATATGCACCTCCGCCACGGGCGGCGCTATCGCGGCTATCGCGTCGCGGATGGCGATGCTGTAATGAGTGTACGCCCCGGCGTTGAGTATTATTCCGTCCGATTCACGAGCCCCCTGTATCGCGTCCACCAGCTCGCCTTCGGAGTTGCTCTGAAAAAACTCGCACTCGACGCCCAGCCGCGACGCTTCAGCCGCGACGCGGGCGTTTATGGAGCCCAACGTCTCGGCGCCGTATTTATCCGGTTCCCGCGTCCCCAGCAGATTTAAATTCGGCCCGTTTATGACCGTTATCCTCTTCATAACGCATATCCTCCTCACATGTTTTTATAGCACCCGATCACCTCGAAATACGCGCTCAGCGCGGCGGCCTGCCTTAGAGTGGAGAGCGTGTCGGGGTTCAGTATGCTGCCCTCGGACTCGACGAAGAAACGATACTTGCCCGGCGCAACCGGCCTCGACTCTATGTGAAGCAGGTTGATCCCCTGCGCCACGAACGGCATCAGCGTCTCGCAGAGGGCTCCGGCGCGGTGCTCCGTAGAGAACGTGATCGAGACGAGGTCGCTGCTCTCGTCGTACTCCGGCTCGGTCGCTATCACGACGAACGATGTTTTGTTGCCGGTCGAGTCCATGATGTCGGGCGCTATGACATCCAGCCCGTTCAGCTCGGCAGCCCGGCGCGAACCTATCGCCGCCGTCTTTCCGTTTGTGGACGCGGCCACCGTCTGTGCCGCGACCGCCGTGTTACGGCAGTCCGCCAGATCCCACGAACGCCCTCGGAGAAATCGGGCGCATTGCTTCAATCCCTCCGAGTGCGAGAGAACCTCGCGAATATCCGTGAGCGCGGTACCGGGACGAGCCAGCAGGCACTGGCGTATGTCGACCCACGTGCGCCCGACGATGAAACAGCCGTACTTCCGCAGCAGGTCGTACGTCTCGCCGATCGCGCCGGTCTGCGAATTCTCTATGGGGACGACGCCGTAGTTCGCCTGCCCGTCCTTGACCGCCAGAAAAACGTCCTCGAAGAACTCGACCGGACGGCGCTCCGCGTCGGGGAACAGCTTCATTATCGCATGTTCGCTCCACGCACCCGGCACGCCCTGATATGCGCAGATAATATCGCTTCGCATCGGCTCGCGCGGAGCGGGCAGCATCGGCGTCTCGCCCTGGAGCATGCGGCCGCGCTGATATTCGCGCGACAACGCCATGATCGACCTCATGAGCAGCGACGCCTCGCCGCGAAACCCGTCCGCCATGGAGACAGCGCGGTCCACCACCTCCTGTTCGCGGGCCGCGTCCTGAATCGGCATGTTATCCCGCGCCTTCAGCCCAGCGACCTTCAGGGCTATCTCCATCCGTTCCCCGAAGAGAGGAACCAGTTTTTCGTCGATCTCGTCTATCCGCTTCCTGAGCGCGCCAAGCATCTCTTTGTCCCCCATTTTATTCCCCTGTCTCCTCTTTTATAGCGTCGTGAAGTTTCCCAAGCCTTCGCATCATTCCGTCGAACAGAAACGGCGTTATCGACTGCGGCCCGTCGCAGAGCGCGCGTTCGGGATTATTGTGCACCTCTATCATGAGCCCGTCAGCGCCCGCCGCAACAGCCGCCATAGCCATCGGGAACACGAGATCCCAGTGTCCCGTGCCGTGCGACGGGTCGACGACCACCGGCAGGTGAGACTTTTTTTTAAGCACCGGCACGGCAGAGATGTCGAGCGTGTTTCGCGTGGCCGTCTCGAAAGTGCGTATGCCGCGCTCGCACAGTATCACGCTGCTTTTGCCGCCCATCAGAATGTAGTCCGCCGCCTGGAGCAGCTCGTCTATCGTGCATGACGCCCCGCGTTTCAGGAGCACCGGCTTCCCGAGGTCGCCAACCTCCCTCAGCAGGGGAAAGTTCTGCATGTTCCGCGCCCCTATCTGTATCAGGTCGACGTCGCGCGCGAACTCCTCGCAATATTCCTGCGACATGATCTCCGTCACTATCGGCAGCCCCGTTTTCTCCCTCGCTATTTTAAGAAGCTCGAGGCCGTCCAGACCAAGCCCCTGGAAAGCGTACGGCGAGCTGCGCGGCTTAAAGGCCCCTCCCCGCAGAAAAGCGGCGCCGGACCGCTTGACATCCCGAGCGACGGAGAGCATCTGCTCCTCGCTCTCCACCGAGCACGGCCCCGCTATCACGGCGAGCCCGCCGCCTCCGATCCTCTGTCCGCCCGGAAACTCCACGACGGTGTCGCCGGGATGAAACTTCCTGCTTGCGAGCTTGTACGGCTCGGACAGCTTCATGACGCGCTCGACGCACTCGTAGCGGGAAACCGTCTCCATCAGCATGAGGGACGTATCGCCGAGGAGCCCTATTATGCGCGAGGCCTCGCCCTGTATCTCACGGACGATGAGACCTCTTGCCCCGGCCTCCTCCCTGATCGCGTTTATCTGAGCCTCGGTCGCTTCCGGTTTCAGAACTATAATCATTTTCTCAGCCTCTCTTTTACGACTTTATATAATCCGGCTCTGTCGAGACGCCGGTCCCAAAAGAGCTCGTCCGCCAGAATAGCCTGGTATATCAGCATGTCGAGCCCGTTTTGCGCCTCGAGCCCCAGTTCCCGCGCGCGTCGCGTCAGACTCGTCTCCGGCGGGTTATAGACCAGATCGCACACCAGAGCCCCATCCGGCAGCGCGCTCAAAAAATCGAGCGAGGGAAAATCCTCCCCCACCCCTCTCATACCAAGTGGAGTGGCGTTGACGACGATGTCCGCGCCCCTTGCCGCCTCGCGCGTCGCTTCAGGCGACATTGCTCCGGCGCGCACCTCTTTTTGCGAAACGACGCTCGCCATCGAAGCTATCACAAACGCGCGCTCCGGAGTGCGGCCGAGGATCGTTATACTCGAAGCCCCCTCCCGCGCCGCCCTCAGCGCGACGCCGCGCGCCGCGCCCCCGGCGCCG
>JAITOL010000039.1 GCA_031289955.1 Synergistaceae bacterium | reverse complement strand
TACGGAGAGACCGGAATATTCAGAATAACCGGGGAAGTCGACCCGACGAAGATCGAAATCACGCGAGATGGAAACAACATAATTCTCATAATCTCTGAGACGGGCGAGAGCCTGACGATACAGAACTGGTACTCAGGTTCGGATTACCAGCTCACGAAGATCGAGTTCGCGGACGGGACGGTGTGGTCAAGGGCACAGATCAACGCCATGACGCCTGTTCTGCGGGGAAGCGACGGCAACGACACGCTAACCGGTTTCAACGGCCAGAATAACATTCTCGTCGGCGGTCTCGGAGACGATTACATCACCGGCGGAACAGGCAACGACATCTACGTTTGGGCATTGGGCGATGGCAGCGACACGGTCAACGACCATAGATCGAGCAAGGACTACTACGGAGAGACCGGAATACTCAAAATAACCGGAGAAGTCGACCCGACGAAGATCGAGCTTACGCGAGATGTGAACAATCTCATCCTCATAATCTCCGAAACCGGCGAGCGGCTGACTGTAGCAAACTGGTACGCCAGCACGGATTACCAGTTAAATAATATCGAATTCGCCGACGGAACCACGTGGTCGAGGGCGGACGCCAACGCAATCGCCTCCGGTACACTGGCGCCATTCAGCGCCGCTCCGGCGCCGAGCGCTGGTTTTATTGCGGATTCCGAAATTGACGACGCGCTGTCCCTGCTCTCCGCCCCGAGTTCGCCGTTTTTGGCCGGAGATGATGGCCTTGACGGGGACTTTGACGCGCCCTCGTCTTCGGCGGCCCCGAGCGACTGGTCGAGCGACCCGCTTCTCGCCGCCATCATGGGCGAGCCTGGGCAGGATGAAGCGTTTGGGGATTACGACATAGCGCGGCTCAACGAGGATATCGCCATCGCGGGGCTGGGCTTCGGCGAAGAGCCGGAACAGGTCGGGGATATTGCCGGAAACGCTCCGGCGTGGTACGATGATCCGGTGCTTGCGGCGGCTTCGGAGAATTCACCGGGTAATTATGAAAAGGATCGCCCATAGTTCACAGTTGATCAGAGGGTTTAAATGGATGACGAAAACGGTATAGCCGAAGATCGGGAGAATACCGAACAATCGGGCGAAGCGGGGCCGTCAGGCTCCGCTTCGCTGTCTGAACCGTCCAAAGTCGAGGCTGCTTTGGCCTGTCTTGTCGCGGCCGCGCATATATCCGGCATCCCGGCGGATCACGAGGGTTTGTGCCGCGCGTTTCCCTCCCGCAAGGTTGAGGAATTGTCTTTGATACTTCTTCGCGCCGCGAAGAAAATCGGCCTCAAGGCGAAGCATGTCAACACGACACTGGACCGGCTCGACAGACTGCCGCAGCCTTCCTTGCTGTTGTTTCCGGACGGCGAGGTTTTGGTGCTGATAAGATCGGAATCAAACATACCGGCGCATGAGAGCGAAGAGGAAGAGGTAAAAGACGCCGCTAAAAAAGGCAAGATCATGCTCTACCATCCCAGGGAAAAAAGGCCCTTCGTCTGGAGTTTCGACCAACTGGAGGAGCGGCGTTGGGAGGGCGAGGCGATACCTCTCGCGAAAAGGTTTTCTTTTGCCGAGCTGAGCAAGAAATTCGGGATAGGCTGGTTTCTGCCCGTAATACTCAGATTCAGGAAACACCTGAGCGAGGTTTTTATCGGGTCTTTCTTCCTCCAGACGTTCGGGCTGATAACCCCGCTTTTTTCACAGGTCATCATAGACAAGGTGCTCGTCCACAAGGGCTTGTCGACTCTGGACATCCTGGTGTTGGGCCTTGTCATAATAAATGTGTTCGAGATGATATTGACCGTGACGAGGACATATCTTTTTTCCCACACAACGAACAGAGTCGACGTCATCCTGGGCGCAAAGCTGTTTCATCATCTGCTGGCGCTTCCTCTGCCTTATTTCGAGGCTCGGACGGTCGGCACGACGATAGCGCGCGTCCGGGAGCTGGAGTCGATACGGTCGTTTATAACGGGCACGGCTTTGACGGTCGTCCTCGACATGATATTCACCGTCGTATTCATAGCGGTCATGTTCTGGTACAGCGCGAAACTTACGCTCATATCGCTCGCCGCCATGCCGTTTTTTGTCGCTTTGTCAGTCATAGTGACCCCTATACTGAGGGAGAGGCTGAACAAAAAATTCGCCTGCAACGCGGAGTCGCAATCATATCTTGTCGAGATGGTCTCCGGCATCCAGACCGTAAAAAGCCTCGCCATCGAGCCGCAGTTGAATCATCGCTGGGAGGGGCTTTTGGCCAACTACGTCAGGGCTTCTTTCCGTTCCGGTTTTCTCGGTTCCGTCGCCGGAAGCACGGCGCATCTCATTCAAAAATCGGCGTCGCTTGCCATATTATGGTTCGGCGCGCGCATGGTTATGGAGGGAGATTTTACCGTAGGGCAGCTCATAGCTTTCCAGATGCTTTCGGGACGCGTGACGGAACCGATACTCCGGCTCGCGACTCTGTGGCAGGATTTTCAGCAGGCGAGGCTTTCCATAGAGAGGCTGGGCGACGTGCTCAATTTTCCGCCGGAGCCGGATAGTTCGCCGGGCAGAAGCAGCCTCGGGCGCATAAATGGGAAAGTGGAGTTCGACCATATCGGTTTCAGGTACAGGCTCGACGGGCCTCCGGTGCTCGACGATATCAGCATCACCGTCGAACCGGGCTCGACCGTCGGCATAGTGGGCCGCTCGGGTTCGGGCAAAAGCACGCTCACAAAATTGATCCAGAGATTTTACATGCCCGCGCAGGGCCGCGTTCTCGTCGACGGGACGGATCTGTCGCAGGTCGATCCAGTGTGGCTGAGGCGACAGATCGGCGTCGTGCTGCAGGAGAATTTTCTTTTCAACGGGTCGGTCAGGGATAATATCGCGATCGTCGACACGGCGGCTTCTCTCGAAAAGGTGATAGCGGCGGCGAAACTGGCCGGCGCTCATGATTTCATACTCGAACTGCCGGACGGCTACGACGCGCCTGTCGGCGAGCGCGGGGCGTCGCTCTCGGGCGGCCAGCGGCAGAGGATAGCTATAGCCCGCACGCTTATGACGGATCCCCGGATACTGATATTCGACGAGGCGACGAGCGCCCTCGACTACGAATCCGAACGGATAATCCAAAAGAACCTTCGGGGGATATGCAAGGGCAGAACCGTGTTCATAATCGCCCACAGGCTGTCCACCGTGCGCGCGTCGGATTTTATAATCGCGATGGACAAGGGGCGCATCGTCGAGCGCGGAACGCACGACGAACTGCTGAAGTTGGGCGGCCTCTACAGTTTCCTGCACAGACAGCAGGAAATGCTTGGAGATCTCGATGACGCCCAATAAGCCGAATAAAAGCGCGCGGGCCGGCTGGAAGGGGACTGAGCTCGAATTTCTGCCGGCCGCGCTTGAAATAGTGGAGACGCCGCCGTCTCCGCTTGGGCGCGCGCTTATGTGGATCATATTGTCGTTTTTCGTCATCGCTATCGCGTGGTCGATCATAGGGCGCGTGGACGAGGTCGCGGTCGCTCCGGGCAAAGTGATACCGTCGGGGTATACGAAGGTCGTTCAGGCGGAGGACAAGGGCATCGTCCGAAAACTGAACGTCTCCAACGGCACGCCGGTGAAAGAGGGGGATGTGCTCATAGAACTCGACACCGTCGTAACCGAGGCCGATATGTCGCGTCTGCGGAAAGAGCGCGATTTTTATCTGCTCGATCTCGCGAGGCTTTATTCCGAACGCGACGGCAAGCCCTTTGAAGCGCCCGAAGGGATAGGTTTTCCGGACGAAATACTTCAGATGAGCGAACTGTCGCGCGCGCGCCTGCTCGAATTCAGTTCCCGCATGGATACTCTGCGCCAGCAGGTGCTGGTGACCCAATCCTCCGTGACCAATTCAGTCAAACAGCGCGACAAATACGCGAGTATATTGCCGATAGCGACGGATCAGCGAAAGAGAACCGAGGAGCTCGCGTCGGACGGCACAGTGTCTTTATTCGAGCATCAGAATTATCTGCAAAAAGAAATAGAGATACGGCAGGATCTGTTGGCCCAGGACGCGGAGGTCTCCCGAAACCGCCAGACGGTGACGGAGGCCGAAATGGAGATAAAACGCGCCGAGAGCGAGTGGCTGTCAGAAATTTCCTCCCGGATAGTCGACGACAGAAAACAACTGCAAGCGGTGGAGGAAGAGCTGATAAAGGCGGAGGAGAGAAACAGGCTCAGCCGGATAGTCGCCCCGATCGACGGAATAGTGCAGCAGCTCGATATACATACGATAGGGGCCATCCTGACGCCCGCCCAGCCCCTTATGCTCATAGTCCCCGACGAGGGCGGCATAGAGTTCGAGGTGTGGCTCGAGAACAGGGATATAGGTTTTGTTTATGCCGGACAGGCCGCCGAGATAAAGGTGGAGACGTTCGGGTTTCAGAAATACGGTACGCTCGACGGCGTTGTTAAATCCGTCGCGACCGAGGCGAAAGAGGACGAGAAAAGGGGCCTCATTTATCAGGCATTCCTCGAAACGTCCCGCGATTCCTATATAATAGACGGACGGGAAATTCCGCTGCTCCCCGGAATGTCGGTCACGGGAGAGATAAAGATACGGCAGAAACGAATTATAGAATACTTCCTCGATACGTTCAGGACATATACGAGCGAAGCTCTCAGGGAGAGATAGGCGATATGGGGACAGCCTTCGGCCGGCGCGCGCGGCAGGCAGTGTTGATTTTATTGTTCTGCGTTATTCTTTTTCTGTCCTCGACGCTACGCGGGGGAGAAAAAGAGTCCGAGGAGGAAATAACCGTCCATTCCAGGGATGAGGCGTTGGAGTATATTCTGAGTATCACTCCTTTGTACAACCCGGTAATTTTCGCGGCAATGGAGCGGATAAATCAGGCTCGAGCCGATGTCCGAAGCGCCGCCGCCAAAATGGGACCGTCGCTGAGCGGAGAAGTGCTTGCGCGTATCAATGACGCCCCCCGAAATCAGGGCAGAGGGGTTTATTCCGCTTCGCTGAATCTCGTTCAGACCATATTCGCGGGAGGAAGGCTGACTGCGGATAAAAAAGCCGCGGAGCTCGCCCTCTCCGCCACAAAAGCCGAAAGCGTCAGGACGTATCAGAATACGCTGAACTCAGTTCGAACCACTTACTATGAGGTACTAAGGGCATTGGCCCAGCTGAGGGTCGCGAACGAATCGCTGAACATGTCAAAAGAACATTTGAAACAGACCGACGCGCTCTACAGAGGCGGCATGGCGCCGAGGGGAGACGTCCTTCGCGTGAGAGTTTCCGTATCCGGGGCCGAACAAGAGCGAATCAGGGCGCAAACCAACCTTGACGTTAATTGGGCTGCCCTGGAACGGGCGGTAGGCGCTCAGCTTTCAAAAGCCGAAATCCTGCCGCCCATTTACGAGGATAGCGCCTACGAATTACAGCCTCCTGATTACGATATACCCGAAGGCGTGTTGGTGGAGAGGGCGTTTATTCAGCGTCCGGAGATTCAGGCATACGACCTGTATAGAAGACGCGCGGAGGAATTGGTGAGATCGACGAAAGGGGCTCGCCTTCCACAGATTACTTTTTCAGGTAATTACAATATCGCGGGCGGCGACTATGACGATAATCCCGAAGATACCTGGTATGTACAATTGACGCTGCAATGGCTCATATTCGACAGCGGCGAGATTTCGTCGCAGGTTGAAAGGCTCCAATCGGCGGCAAGGGAACTGCTTTATCAGATGGAAGACCTGAACTCCCAGATTCGGCAGGAAGTAGTTCAGTCCGAACTGTGGATGCAATCCGCCGTCAAACGTCTCGCTGTCGCCGAAGAACAGGCGGTGAACGCGCGAGAAGACTATCGTCTGGCGCTCCGCAGATACGAAGCTCAGGTTGGAACCAACCTCGACGTCCTCGATTCGAGATCCTCTCTGACCGAAAGCCAGGCGGCGTATGTCAACGCGGTGTACGACATAGCGATAGCGCAGAGCGGGCTTATATATACGATGGGTGACGATACTCCACAGGAGGGTTTATTTGGAGGAGGATACAGGGATGTGGAATTTACGGAGGAAACGAGCCGCGGCGAGGAAGTGAAATAAATGGACGAATTTGTTTGCCGGAATTGTGAAAAACCGATAGATGAAGCGGACGCGTTCTGCAAGCATTGCGGAACCAGGCAGCAAGTCGCGCCTCCGAGTAAACATGGCCGCCTTCGCAAAGTTGTGTACGCTCTGGTTGTTTTGATCGTTTTGGGCGGTATTGGATTAGCGGCTCATAAATATTTTTTGAGAGATATTTCGTGGCCCGACGTGCTTGCAATGGTCATGCGACGCGAGCGGATACAAATACCTCCGCAAAACACATCGCCCGCGCGGATTACGCTGTGGACGCCTGACGGAGAAGCGCCGGAAGGGGCAAGCAATACGCAAGTCATTGAATATCCGCTCCCACAGGAGTCGCGGACGGCGGAGGAACCGCCGGTCATTCAGGCCGGGCCGGATGTGCCGTATGCGCCAAACTCGCCTGATATCATCCCAGCGGCGCCCGTTTCACCGTGGCCGATTGAGCCGGAATCCGCATGGTCTCAGCAGGACGCAAACGGCTACAGCTTTCCGGTTGAAAGCGATTCTGTTGGAACATTGGCGCAAGCATCATCTTTCACCGGGGTCATTTTGGGCAACCGCGTGAGACTGCGCTCCGAACCGAATACGAAGTCGCAAATATTGGATATGTTCGATAAGGGCGAAACGTTCAAAGTGACTCAGCGTTATTCGTCCGGGGAGGAAAAATATTTCTGGTTCAAAGTGTCGAATCTCAGAAAGGCCGGGTGGGTATACGGCGAATTCCTCGACGTGACGACCGACACAGAACAAACATACGGAAACCTGACTTCATCGGCCGTCCCGCTTCCGGCGAACGACGCGAAAACGGGCGAAAGGCCGGCAATAGAGCCGGATCGGCCCGAAACGCCGTCCGTCATATCCCAGAACGGGGAGAAAATAGATCGCCTGATGAAAGAGGGACGGACTTTCTGGTTGAAAAAAGATTGGCCCAAAGCGTATGAACGCTTCGATGAAGCCTATAAGCTCAGACCAACCGCCGAATTGAAAATGTTCCGGGACAACGCGCGCGGCAACATGAACGCGGAAAAGACGCGAGAGCAGGCGTCCTCACAGGAACAAACCCAAAGAAGGAGACAAACCGCTCATACTCCCGCTAATTATGAGGGCCGCTGGAGCGTTGGCAAAGGCATGATCGAAGATACGAACGGCTGCCTTTATAACCTGACCGACGGAAACCTGAATATCTCCATGAATTCGCCGAAGGACGGGAATTCTCTAATCTTGACGCTGAATGGAGTTTTTTCATGGAAATGGGACTCGCAAAACGGCGACCACGTTTACCCGAACCCTGCTAAATCTGAAATCAACAGGAAGAATGTCGTTTTTATGGAAGTGGAAGAGGGATTGTATCACGCATCCGGCGCCGAATGGCCGCCGACGATGTACTTTAAAGCG
>JAITOL010000003.1 GCA_031289955.1 Synergistaceae bacterium | reverse complement strand
TCCCCGCCGTGCATGGAGGCGTCTCCGTTCCAAAGGCGTCTGAATTTATCCCCGTTAGCTGCTGACATAGCGCGTTTTATCAGTTCGCCGTTGCCGAGGTACTCCCTTTTTGATTTTCTATCCTTCGGTTTATTTTTCACCACTGCGGGAGAAATAACGCCATAAAGATAGTCAATAATTGTTTGGGATTCCGTTATCTTTCGCAACTCCCCTAAGACTTTTCCCGTCACAGTGAAGTATTTACCATGAGGATAAATCTCGACAGGAACGTCAATCAGGCTCCGCGCCGAGGTTCGGACGCCCTTTTCAAGGCTTGCTCTGGCGATAATGTGCAGCCCGCTGCCGCTCACGGAATATTCCGTGAAAGAGCTGAGGGCGTTTACTATCGCCGCCGCATTTGGCTCAAGCTCGCCGCCATTGGAAACGCAGTGGTCCAGGTCGACGCCGGTGAGACCGCCGCCATCCTTGAACACGAAGCCTATGCCGTCGAAGGAACCGTTTTTATGGCCCTCTAACGCGCTATTAAAGTCTGTCCACGTCGCGCTGTCGGTTGCCGAGGCTTTGTCTCCAGTCGCCGAATAGGGTATCTTCGTCCATTGGCCACCACGCTCGACACCTCGCCACAATACCCACTGGCGGAGGCTTTTCAACTCGCCGGGAATATTTTCAACAGACACAGGAAGGAAGTTTTTATTCATCTTATTCATGCTGCCTCAGTCCTGCGGCGGTATTCCCTGACTTTCCGCGCTTCCCACCGCGTCCTTCGCGGCTCGCGGACAGAAGGCTGCGGAAACTCCGGGTCGCTCCTGAGTTTTTGCCATACGCTGTTCTCGCTCAAGCCGAGAAAGGCGGCAACCTGTTTGACGCCGACAAGCCCTTCAAGCGGAAAAGATGGCAACGCCTGGAGCGGTAAGATTTCAGGCGGCTTTTCATTTGCCTCCGCAACATTTGCGTCTCGATAATGTTCGCAATAGATCGACAGCACGGCGGGGAAAACCGATACTTCCGCGGAGGAAGCGCCGCCGGAAGCAATGCGCTCAACGAAGTTTTCAAGAGAGTTTTTTATCCTGTCGCGTGACATGCCCTTTTTCACCTCTTCCATCGTCCCCGTGATGATTTCCGTCAGGACGATTTTTCTTGCGCTCTCGTCTCGCGTCGCGTCAGCTTCGGAGCTTTCATCAGCCGGGTTATCGGGACTCCGTAGAGTTCCGCCAGCTCCTGTAGTTTTTCAATCGAGGGGATCTGTGTCCCCGCTTCCCACCGCCAAAGCGAACCCACGCTCACGCCCAATTCACTCGCCGCCGTGCGAAGCGTGAAGCCCGCTTCTATCCTTGCCCGTTTAGCTCCCAGCACAAAAATCACCTCTTTTACTCGTTTCACGACTAAATAATTTCCATATTTTACATGAATACGTAGAAAAATCAATAGATAATTTCATCATATCTCCGTGTAAGGGTATTGATTTTTTCCGTGCGATTGATATAAAATATTCCTATGATTGGTGAACGCTTGAAGGGACTAAGGGGAAAATACGGCTGGACTCTAAAAAGACTTGCGGAAAAATGCGGAGTCTCGACTAATACTGTCTGGCGTTGGGAGCAGAACTTACAGGTTCCGACGATAGAGACACTGGAGCGTGTGGCGTCCGAACTCAAAACCACGGTAAATTTTCTTTTGGATAGAACAGACGACCCGCTTCCTTATCTTATAGAGAACGAAAAAGCGGGGACACTGATGACCGAGGATGAAATCATACCGGAACATATAATACTAGTGCCGTATCTGGATTACCCGGACGCTTTGGAAAACTTCGATAAGCCTCCCGCGTTTTACAAAAGATTCGATTTGAAAATACCGCTCATAAGCATTGGAAAGCTGCCGACGCATGGATACCCTTTCTTATACACAGTAAGGGGCGACGCGATGGCAGAAGCCGGATTGCATGACGGCGCGATGGCCCTGGTCAACCCAAGCGAGCCATGCAACAACGGCGACATTGTTCTTGCCTTTGTGGGGCCGCGCCTTGAGTTATTCGCAAGGTGGTGTTACTGTTTGCCGGACGGAAGCGTCGAACTTAGATGTCCCTCTTCCAATTACCCTGTTTTTCGCTTCCCAAGTGAAGACGCTCCCGGCATAAATATTCGGGGTAAAATTGTCGGGGCGTGGAACTCAGCTTTTAATTCCTCACTCAAGCGTGGGATGTAAATAAAAGGAGCGTAAATCGTTTACGCCCCCGTTTTCAGCTCGTGCAGGTAATCAGCCCACCACTGCATCATCTCGCGGCGCTTGTCCATGTATTGCGCGTGGTTGTATGCGGCTTTGACCTTGTTGCGCTCCTGATGGGCAAGCTGAATCTCAATCACGTCGCCTGGCCAGCCTCGCTCGTAAAGGAGTGTGCTCGCCATTGCCCTGAAACCGTGGGCGGTCAAGTCATCCGTGCTGTATCCGAGCCTGCGGAGCGCAGCGTTTATCGTGTTATCGCTCATAGACTTATTGCCGGCAGGGGTTCTTATCGATGGAAACGCATACCGCACATTCCCTGTGTATTTGAAAAGCCGCTGTAGCAGTTCAAGGGCTTGTTTCGACAAAGGTACAACATGTATGCGCTTCGCTTTCATTTTTTCGGCGGGTATCGTCCATCTCGCGTTGTCAAAATCAACCTCAGTCCACTCCATGTGCCTCAATTCTCCGGGGCGGACAAATACCATTGGCAACAGTAAAAGAGCGGTTCGCACCATTTCAGAGCCGTCGTATCCGTCGCAAGCCCGCAACAGTGCGGCGATCTCCTTCGGGTTGGTGATGGTGGCGAAATGATTTTCTCCAGGAGTGATCAAAGCCCCTCGGAGATCGGCAGTCGGGTCTCGTGTGGCGTCGCCTTTTATAATCGCGTACCGAAATACCTGGCTGCAAGTGTTCAGCGTCCTGTGCGCCGTCTCGTAAACGCCCTTGCCCTCAATGCGCCGGAAGACATTCAATAGCAGAGGGGCGTTGATCGAATCCATCTCCATATTTCCGATGAACGGCAGGATTAAACGCCTTACGCGCGATTCGTCTCGGTCGATGGTTTTAGGGTCTCTATCTTACTGCCTTTTCAACTCAAACCATTCCTTCGAGAGCGATGCGAAAGTTATTTTCTTAATCTCTTCGTCGGTCAGGTTTTGCTTATTCTGAGGCGATGGTTTAATGCCCTCCTCCACTAACTTGCGAGCCTCGTCCCGTTTAACACGCGCTTCTTTCAGGCTGGTCAAAGGATATTCTCCCAGCTTTACCTTTCCCTCCTTGCCTGATATCCAGTAGCGCAATTTCCAGACCTTTTTCCCGGTCGGGTGAATCTCAAGATATAAACCGTGGTCGTCTTTCAACCAATACGCCTTTGTGTTCGGTTTCGCGTTTTTTATCGCAAGTTCGCCTAGACTCATTGCTCATCACCACCGTACTTAATATTTGTACGGTTACTATTATGTACGGTGTTCGGTACGGTTGTCAAATCAATTTAAGCCCATTTACATCACTTGAAGGGGACATAAGAAAGGCTCCGAACCCTTGATAGTCCTGGATTCAGAGCCTTTGTTAAATTGCTGTGAATTGTGTATTGGTGGAGGCGCGGGACTTCAAAGAGTACGCTAAAGCCCCTAATATTGCTATTTGTAACAATAAGTTACAAAAATTATATACGGTACAGTATACGAGGAATTTTCACCAGAACAGTTCGATTGCGCATCTATGGGCATCTATGGGCATCTATACAAATCAATTCGATTCAGGATTCGTTCCTCACATATTTCTGATTGCGGCTGTTTGGCTTATCGGGTATGGTC
>JAITOL010000216.1 GCA_031289955.1 Synergistaceae bacterium | reverse complement strand
GACATCGACCACTACGGGGCGCTCGGCGAGATACATGAAAAATACCCCGGCATCGTCACAATGTCGTCGGAGCTGGACGCGCCATATATAGATGGAAGGAAAAAATCTCTTCGGGCGACGCGAGCAATGGGCATCCTGGCCGCCGCGCGCCCGGCTCCGATAGACCGCACGCTGGCCCCTCGCGAAATAATGCCATGGTGCGGCGGAACGGAAATAATCCCCACCCCGGGGCACATGCCGGGACATATATCCCTTTTCGTCCGGCGGCACAGGGCGGTCATAACCGGAGACGCGCTCATCTCCATTCGGGGAAGGCTTCACGCGGCTCATCCGCGTTACGCGCTCAATCCCGGGGAAGCGCGCGCGTCAGCTCGCTTGCTGCTTGAACTCGACGCGGAAAGATATATTTGTTATCACGGCGGAACAGTTATTCGAGGCATATCAGGCAATAAAACCAATAATTGAATGTTATTCGCGCAAAATTTGCGACTTATATTAACAAATAATCTCTTTGCAGTTATTTTAAAAAGATTGCATTTTTTTTGTAAAAGTGTATTATCGTTCGAGCGCGGTTGAAATAACTGAAATAACCAGCTCCCATTAGGGGAAATGAGGCGAGGTGATCATATGTCCGCAATTTCTATAACAGTGGCAGTGGCGATAATGGCATTGGCCGTACTTTTATGGGGAATATCCGTTTACAATAAACTCATCCGCCTTTCAAACCATAAAGAGGAGGCGTGGAGCGGAGTGGATATTCAGCTCAAACGAAGATTCGATCTCGTCCCCAACCTGGTAGAAACGGTCAAGGGATACGCGACTCACGAACGCAACACACTCGAAGCCGTCATAGTGGCGCGGAGCGCGGTAACGGCGGCCACAACGCAGGATGCCCGCATCGAAGCTGAAAATTCGCTCACCCATACGCTCAAAAGCCTTTTCGCGCTCTCGGAATCTTACCCTGAACTCAAAGCCAACGCGAATTTCTCGAATCTCCAGGACGAACTCTCCTCCCTCGAAAGCGACCTCCAACTCGCAAGACGGTATTACAACGGAACCGTGAGGGATTTCAACATAGCCATTCAGTCGTTCCCAGCGGTGCTGATATCCAGCAACCTCGGCTACACGCCCTCTTCCATGTTCGGCATAGAGGACGAAGAGCGGGAGCCCGTCAAGGTAAGATTTTAATGAGCGAACCGTGTCAGTCGAAAATTTTTCCGCAGTTGCCTCCGCATGAGGCGGACGCGTCCTCGCCTCCGAGATACTGTCCGTCGAAACACGCCGTGCACAGCGAATCCGGCGGCAGCCCTATCGCCTCTATCATGGCCTCCCTCGTGAGATAGCGGAGGGAATCCGCCCCTACCGTTCGCGCTATATCGTCCAGGGAATATTTAGCCGCCGCGAGATCAACGCTCGACGGAGTGTCTATGCCGTAAAAACAGGGGAATCGAACCGGCGGCGACGATATGCGAAGATGCAGGGCCTTCGCCCGGCACTCCCTTATCATCGCCACGACGAGCCCGGCGGTCGTGCCTCTGACGATGGAGTCGTCGACGAGCACCGCGCTCCTGTTCCTGAAGAGATCGGGGCTCGGAGACAGCTTTATGCGGACTCCCAGCTCGCGCACCTTCTGCGTCGGCTGGATGAACGTGCGCCCCACGTACCTGTTGCGGACGACGGCGGCCTCGAACGGCAGCCCGCTTTCGGCGGAGAAACCCAGGGCCGCCGTGGTTCCGCTGTCAGGCAGCGACGCGACGAAATCCACATCGTTCGCCGTCTCCACCTGCGCGAGTTTGCGCCCCATCTCCTGACGCGCCCTGTAGACGGATCTGCCCTCTATCATGCTGTCGGGGCGCGCGAAATACACGTACTCGAACGAGCAGAGCCATTTCTTTTTCGACTCCAGGGGCAGACGATACGACGTGACGCCCCGTTCGTTTATCAGTATCACCTCGCCCGGTTCCACGTCGCGGACAAACGACGCGCCCAACAGGCTGAACGCGCAGCTTTCGGACGCGACGTAATAGTTATCTCCCCGTCTGCCCAGGGAGAGCGGACGAAAGCCCCATGGGTCTCTCGCCGCCACGAGCCCTTCCTCCAGCAGCACAACGAGAGAGTAAGCGCCGCGCGCCTCGGCCAGAGCCCTCATGAGCGCCTCGAACGGCCGGCGCTGCGGCTGATGGGCCAAAAGCTGCAATATGGCCTCCGTGTCGCTCGTCGACTGGAAGATGGCCCCCCTGTTCTCCAGAGTGTCCCGAAGAGATTCGAAATTCGTCAGGTTGCCGTTGTGGGCTATGGCGACCGGGCCCTGTGCGTAGTTGGCGCATATCGGCTGAGCGTTTTGAAGCATCGAGCCGCCCGCCGTGGAATATCTGACATGCCCTATCGCGGACTTCGCCGGAGTTTCGGCCAGGACGCTCTGGCTCAGGGCTTCATATACGAGCCCCATGCCCTTTACGACGTTGACGCGCCTGTTTTCATCTATCCACGCGACCCCCGCCGACTCCTGACCTCTGTGCTGAAGCGCCGAAAGACCCAGATAAACCTCCTCAGCCACAAAATTGCGCGGGCTGAACGCGCCGAAAACTCCACACACGTTATTACTTTACACCTCCAAAAAACGCTCCCGCCAGCTCGTCCCTGTGAATCTCCAGAAAACCGCGCACGACGAGCGAATCGCCTCCGACGCGGCCAAGGCGCGTGACGGGATATCCCTTCCAGCAGGCCAGGAATTTCTCCGACGCCGCCGGCGGGATTATATAAACGGCGCGGGGGCCGCCCTCGCTGAACAAAACCTCGAGAGGGTTTTTGTCCGCCAAGTCGATGTCCATCCCAACGCCCGAATATATGGCTTCTTTGGCCAAAGCGACCGCGAGGCCGCCTCCCGAGACCACCCGCGCGCTCTTTTTTATGTCCGCTTTTCGGGATACGAAAAGCGCCTTCGATATGAAATCGCGCTCGAGCGCAGCGTCGAATCTCCAGGTGACGCCCCGAGGTTTGAGGGAACCGCCGTTGCAAAGCATCTGCCAGCGCGAGCTCCCCAGCGAACCGGCGGAGGGACCGACGAGATATATGTCGTCGCCGTCGTGAGCGTGGCCTCCGGACACGAAATACGCGTAGTGAGGAACGAGACCGGCCGTCACTACAAGCGGCGTCGGGTATATCCCGCCTCGCGGCGTCTCGTTGTACAGGCTGACGTTGCCCGACACGACCGGACATTCGAGGTCGCGGCAGACTGCGGCCAGGCCCTCCACGCACTGTGTGAGCTCGTAATAGTTCTCCGGGTTTTCCGGAGACGGGAAATTGAGACAGTTCGTCATGCCGAGGGCGTCCGCTCCAGCTAACGCCAGCAGGCGGACGGAGTGAGCCATCGTCTCCATGGCGCCGACCTTGGGATCCGTGCGACACTTCCATGGCTCGGCCTCCATGGCGAACGCGATGATGCCGTCAGATTCCGGCATCCTGAGGGCTGACACAGGTTCCCCCGGCTCGGCCGCAGTGCGAAGCTGCACCTGGCAGTCGTACTGAACCCATATCTCATGCCTGCAGGAACCGTGCGCGGAACCTATGAGCTTCAGCAGATCCGCCTTCGGATCCGCGCTTTTCATGTCGCCCCCGAACTCGCGGCGGTCATCCAGATCGGCGGGAACGGCGCTCGGCCAGTCGGCAGCCGGCGCGTCGCCCAATATCCCCACGGGGAGATCGGCAATGCACGCTCCGTCCTCGATGATGCGGTAACGACCGTCGCCGGTGATGTTGCCGACTATGGCGCATTCGAGGGCGTAATGCTCCGCCATCGCCTTTACCGCGTCGTATTTATCCGTCGAGACTATCAGCAGCATCCTCTCCTGCGACTCCGAGAGGAATATCTCCCATGGCGCCATCTTCTCGCGCAAAGGTATGCGCTCGCGGAAAATCTCGATGCCGGTTCCACTTTTGTGCGCTATTTCGCTCGACGACGACAAAATGCCCGCCGCCCCCATATCCTGCATGGAGAGGATGAGCCCGTTGTCCCTGAGATCGAGGCAGCACTCTATCAGAAGTTTTTCCTCGAACGGGTCGCCTATCTGTATGTGGCCGCGGCTTTCGCGGTTGCCCTCGTCGAGCTCCTTCGAGGCGAACGACGCTCCCGCTATGCCGTCGCGCCCGGTCTTCGAACCGAGCAGCACGGCGAGATCTCCGGCGCGGGCGGTCTTCGAGCTCACTATTTTGTCGAGCCGAACCAGACCGCAGCTGAAGGCGTTGACGAGAGGGTTGCCCTCGAAACACGGATCGTAAAACGTCTTTCCGCCTATCGTAGGCACTCCGACGGCGTTGCCGTAACCGGCTATTCCCTCCACGATGCCCTCGGCCAGAACATCGGACTTACCCTGGCCCGGCATCCCGAAAAACAGCCCGTCCATCGACGCGGCCGGGCGAGCCCCCATGGCGAGAATATCGCGGATGATCCCGCCGACCCCGGTAGCCGCCCCCTGATATGGGGCAACGGCGGACGGGTGGTTGTGGCTCTCTACCTTGAAGGCGAGCCCCCATCCCCCGTGACAGTCCACAACCCCTGCGTTTTCCCCCGGGCCCTGGACGAGATATTTGCCGGTCTGAGGAAATTTCGCCAAAAGCCGCCTGGTCGATTTGTAGCTGCAATGCTCGGACCACATGACACCTATCAAAGCCGTCTCCAGCTCGTTTGGCTCGCGTCCGAGCAGCTCTTTTATTTTTAAATATTCGCCGTCGGATAAACCGGCGTCCCGATAATTCATCCCTTGTCCCTCCATACGTCGAAATACTCCCCGAGGGACTGCCAGAAGATCCTTCCGTCCGTCCCCCTGATGAGATTTTTCAGAGTGGAACGCTCGGGATGAGGCATGAGCCCGAGCACATTTCCTCGCTTATTTATGATTCCGGCTATTCCGTTCACCGATCCGTTCGGCGAATACGCCTCCCCCGCGTCTCCGCAATCGGCGCATTTTCCGCCGGCGGCATAGCGGAATACGACCTGTCCGCGGGATTCGAGAGCGGACAGATCGTCGGGAGGAAGAAAATAGAGGCCTTGGTGGTGCGCTATCGGAAACTGTACCACCTGGCCCTCCTTGAAAGCTTTCGTGAACGGAGTATCGTTGCGCTCGACCCTCACGTGACAGGGAGCGCAGATGAAGCGCAGGTTGTTGTTCGGCATCAGCGTCCCGGGCAGCAGGCGGGCCTCCGTCAGTATCTGAAACCCGTTGCATATGCCGAGCAGGAGCCCGCCGCTGTCGGCATGTTCCCGGACGGCCTTCATGATGCGGGATTTTGCCGCCAGAGCGCCCGAGCGGAGGTAGTCCCCGTAGGAAAACCCGCCGGGCAGCACCACCAAATCGGGGCCGTCGTGGGACTTGAAATCGTCGTCGTCATGCCAGACCATATCGACAGGGCCCAGACCGCAGTCCAAAATAGCCCTCGCTACGTCCCTGTCGCAGTTGCTGCCGGGAAATACCACGACGGCAGTCCTCACGGCAGAGGCTCCAATGTGTAAGAGTAAGACTCTATGAGCCCGTTGGAGAGAAGATCATCGGATACGGAATCGACGAGAGTACCGGCCGAAGCCTCGTCTTCCGCTTCGACGACGAATCTGATGAATCTGCCGACCCGAACATCGTCGACGGCCGAATAACCGCCGCGTTTAAGCGTGCGTTCCACAGCCTTGCCCTGAATGTCGAGCACCCCGTCCTTGGGAAGAACGGTCACATCCACACTGAATCGCTTCATAACGATATGGCCCCCCAAAAAGAATATGCGAATATTATCAGCGAGTCGTTCCCGATTGTCAAATTATAACGCTTGTTTAGCCATCATGTTGCAAAAAATGTCAATAATAAAAAGAGAGCCCGGATCATATTCCGAGCCCTCGTAAAAATTATTAATTTATCCCAGTCGGCGAGCGACGCTTTAGGGATTCGGTCCCTGAGTTATTTCGGTATCGGCGTCGGCGCACCAGGCCTGATATGAAGCGTCGTAGTTCTGGGCGTTCCCGTATCCGGCAAGGCGCAGGATCATCGTCATGAACGCCCCGCGAACGCCGGACGTATCATAGGATATTATCGTCTGATTTTTGTCGGCGAGGCCCGCGTTGGCGAAGACAGCGGCCAGTTCGGCCTCGGGCAGGATTTTGAAGTCGTTCGTGAACACGAGATCCCACGACAGGCTGATCGCGCCGGGGATGTGGCCGGGGCGGCGCTCGCCGAACGGACGAATCTTGCCCGTGTACTCGTCCGAGCCGCGCACGTCGAGAATCTTGATTTCCGGATTGTTGTAATTCTGCTTCATCCAGTCGGTCGTCACGACATATGACGCGTCATACTTCGCGCCCGGGTAGGCGACGGCCTTGTTCGTCGTCGTCTTGTCCGACGTCTTGCCGCCGGCCGCGCGGTACACGGTAAATCCGCCATCCATGATCCTGGCGTTCTTCAGGCCCGTCATGCGAAGCACCCACACGACCCATCCGGCGTTGCCCCAGTCGCCGCCGTCGCCGTAGACGACGACGTCTTTCTTGCCGTCGATGCCGAGAGCGCCGATCTTCTTGGCCATGGCCGCCGCGTCCACGACAGTGCCGTACGTCGGGTCTCCTGCCTTCCCTCCCATATTGGCGAAGTAAGTCCATTCGGCATTGACGGCCCCAGGAAGGTGCCCCTGCTGTCCCTTGTAGAGCGCCTGAGCGCGGGCGTCGATCAAAACGACCTTGTCCAGATTGGCCTTCACCCACTCGGTGGAAACGAGCAGGGAAGCGGAAGTCTCCGCGCCGTCCGCGGCAAACGCCGCACCGGCAACAACACACGCCATCGACACAACGATTCCGATCAGCAATGCCTTCAAACCCAATTTTGACTTCAAAATACATCAGACTCCTTATTGCGTAAAATTTGAGGGTTCTCCTCGGGGTTGTATTATAACACCGCTATAATCAAAGTGCGCTATGTTTTAGAGAAGAATGTACGCGGACTTCATCGTAATCGACAGGGATTTTATGACATGCCCGGAGAGCGAGATGCAGTTTATGATTCGGAGTAATTTTCATTTTTTATAAAAATTATTATAAATATATTTATCAAAAATATATATTTTTCAACATTAATTGGCGCGGATCGAGCGACGCGGCAGCCCAGCATGATTTCGCATCAGACCATATTGTTTTCTAACGGGATTGAATCCGTTGTCTTAGGCTCTTTAGCCGTCCCTGCGAGGCCGTTTCTTCTTCATGGCCGCAGCAATCTTGCGCCAAGTTGCGCCCGTCCCAGTGAACATTCAGGGCAACACATAAATCCAAAGGTCAAAATCAAGACCCAAAAGCCAGATTGCCGCGTCGGGGAAATCGCCCTCCTCGCAAAGACACACTAAAACCCCCATTGAACGCGAATTGGCATCACAAACAATATTATCAAAAATATTATGATATTATTATAAATATACTTAGAGTTATTTTCATAGAATTGTATTTTTCAATATGATTGCCACTATAAGTCGCTTCTCGTGAGGGACTCATAGGTCGACAGGATATGCTCCTCCATAATACATTTGCAGCCAATTGATATCGGGCAATCAATGAGATTTGGCCCAATTTTTCCCTGCCAAGGGGAAATTATCATGGTATACTTTCCCCATGACAGGGAAAGAACAGCTAAAAAGGATCATCCCGACGAATTTCGCGAAAAAATCCTGCAGGAGTATTTCAACGTAATGCTGTTCAGGGATCTGATCGAGCGTTATAAAATAACTCAGGCTTCCCTGCTCAAATATTTTTGTAAACGTCTGATAGGGGCAAGCGGATGCGAAATCAGCATACACAAAATTTTCAACGAACTGAAATCTCAAGGGTATCAAATCAGCAAAAACACATTATACGCATATCAGGAATATACGGAGTCGATTTATCTGCACAAACTCGTGCCCCGATATTCCCTCTCGGTTCTCAAGACTGAACACGCCAGAAAGAAAACCTATTCGATCGACCCTGGGATGGGATCGGCAATTGATTACAAATTGAGCAGGGATTACGGCAGACTGCTAGAAACAACAGTCGCGCTTGAATTCATAAAACGCGGGGAACATATAGCATACGATCAAAACGGCAGCGAATGTGATTTTGTAATCACCAGGCGAGGCGAGGCAACGGAGGCGATACAAGCGTCAATCGATATTAGCGACTCTGCCGTAAAAGCCAGGGAAATAAGAGGCCTCACCAAAACTTGCAATAAATTCGGCCTGAAAAGCGGCGCCATTCTGACCATGGACCAGGAGGAGACGTTCGAACATGACGGCATAAATATATACGTTCTTCCGGCATGGCGGTATTTTTCAGGCACATTCAGCACATCCGCGCCCACCCCGACGTCATAGAGTATAATTATGCATATTGGAAAATTGTGTTTTTGACATAAACCTCAGTTGGATTGAGAAGAGGCAGAGGCATGAAAACAAAAAAATTCATGGACGAAATGATCGACCTGACTGGAGAAACTCCGGTAGGCATTGGCAGCACCCGCCTCGTCTATCGTTTTCCCGAGAGCTGGGGCCCTCAATTTAAGGACAAATGCATTAAGATAGAGAGTTTGGAGAAGCTTGCCGAGCTCCGCAAAAATCATCATAGCTATTTTAAAAGGATACGCGGAATAAAGCGTCTCTGCGATAAGCCGTTCGAGCTGGCCTTCTATCGCTGGGCCGAGCGTGTTAATCCGGCAATATATAATCATATACCACATTTTTACGGCATGGCGCAAACAACGCAGGGAGAAGGCATGGTGGTCGATTACATAGAGGGAATATCCATCGGCAGCTTCATAGGAAAGAACGGCATAACCCCGCCCCTGATCGATGCCCTGCGAAATATGTTCAGCATTTTTATAGCAAACTCGGTCGAGTTCCGGGACATACATAAGCTCGATAACTGGCTGGTGACGCAAACCGCCGACGGCAACCCGCAGATCGTCCTGGTCGACGGTTTGGGAAACGCCACGCTTATTCCAATCACGATGTGGTTTTCATCCCTCGGAAGACGAACATCCATACGCCACGCCAGAAGAATGATAGATGCCTTGGGACGCAGATACGCGAGCATGGAAAACGCCGATCTTCTGGACTTTGACGCCATGATGTCGGGCGCGGGGAATACGGAAGCGACTCTGAACCATGAGTGACACCGCTGGCTTTATAGGCAAGATAAAAATATTTTCTGTCAGTAATAAAATGATTAGCCCCAAAATGATATCCGGGGTTGGCGTTCGCTGTTTGTCCAGGGAGACGCCCGTAATATGCAGATACCGATGATTCAGCCGCATCTTATTTTTTGAAGGATGTTTTTATAACAGCCCTTAATCCTTTAAAAGCATTTACAAAATCATTGATTGAACGTAACATCTTCAGTCTTTTTAAGATATAACTTGGCCGTCGATAAAATTTCTTATACGCGTACGAGTACAATTCGTCGATTTCTTTGTTCGATATAGTAGGAAGCTCCATTACCGAATGCCTGAGATCGTATTTATCCCAATCTTTAGTAAGTAAAAAACCATTTTCATCCGCCCACTTGAACATTTCCGTCCCCGGGTATGGGGTTGTTACATTGTAAATCAATAAATCAGGATCCACTTTACTGATAAAAGACATGCTTTCCATCACTGTTTCACGGGTCTCTCCCGGATTGCCAATCATCAGCGAAACGCGTACATCGATTCCAGCTTTTTGAGCGTCTTTGATTGCCCTGGTCACAACATCCATATTTATGCCCTTTTTGATGTTTCTCAATATTTCTTTATTGGCGGACTCGACTCCAAACATAATCTGATGGCATCCCGACTCCGCCATTGCCTTTAAAAGGGGATAATCCACAGAATCAACTCTGCTAAAACATACCCAACTCATGGATAAGTTATATTCTTTCATCGTTTCAATAAACGCAAAAACTTCTTTATGGTTAGTAGTAAAAGTGTCATCATAAAAATTTATTTCGTTAATGCCAAATTTGTCGTGCAGCATCTTTGCTTCGGCGGCTATCCGTTTACCAGAGCGAGTCCGCACCTTTTTACCGAGCTGTCTATGACAGTAGGTGCATTGCCCTGGACATCCTCTTGTACCCAACATGCTCACTGCCGGCAATTTTTTGTAAGCTCCCACGGCAGGGAAATATTTTTCCATTGGCAGCAAATGATACGCGGGGTCTGGTAAATCGTCGAGGTTTGGGGTGACTGAACGGTCGACATTATGTACTATCTCCATGTTTTCATTCTTATAAGAAATGCCCTGAATATCCTTATAGGGTTTCCCAAGGACGATATCCAACAGTGTTTTCTCGCCTTCCCCACGAACCACAATATCCACTGAATCATTCACAAGAACTTCATCTGTCATGACGGTGGGATGCACTCCGCCCAAGATAACAACAGCGTCAGGGTTTGCTTCTTTAGCGGCTTGGGCTAGAAGCAAACCTGACTTTATTTGCGGGGTTGTCGATGTGATTCCCAGATAGTCGTAATTTTGGGATTTGATATATTGTACATCATCATTAAACGCATTTCGTTCAGCCATAAAATCTTTTATAGAGACCTCAAACCCATGCTCCTCCAACATTGCCGCCAGCCAGGCCAATCCTAACGGCGGCATTATGGATGACACGGAATCCCAAATGCCATCCTTTGCTGTGGAGTAGTAATTGGGATTCACTAATAAAGTTTTGGGGCTTCCATTGTCAATAATCATTGATTTATTCCCACCACTTATCCTAAGTAGTACCATTAAATACGACATGGTACAATTTACCGCAAGATTATTTTACCACTATAACTTATCAAAACAGTGTATACTCAATTTATTTCATAATTATGATTTAATAATCATGCGATAAAAATTCCAATCGTATGTACGTGGAGATGAGAAATTGAGAATAGCTGTCGTTGGCGTTGGTTACGTTGGTCTGGTTACAGGGACATGCTTTGCGG
>JAITOL010000213.1 GCA_031289955.1 Synergistaceae bacterium | reverse complement strand
TTTTGGAGGAAATATGGAGGAAAAAAATTAAAAGGACTCAGAGGGAAAATCCTCTGAGTCCTTGCTATCTCTTGGTGGGTGATAGAGGAATTGAACCTCTGACCTCTTCCGTGTCAAGGAAGCGTTCTACCTCTGAACTAATCACCCAACGAGCAGAAATTTTACTAATTAAACCGGCCCTTGTCAATGGTTATTGAATGTTTGCGGGATACTATATATTCACCCGCGCGCCGCACGTGTAGCAGAATATGGAGTCGTCGGGGATCGGCGCTCCGCAGAGAGGGCAGATGCCGTAATCCTCTACGTGATACTCCGCCTTCCGCTCCTCTTTCAGCGCAATGCCGCATGACGAACAGAACTTGGACGTGCCGTCGTTCACCATGCCGCATGACTGGCATATTATCCGGTTGATCTGGAGCTCTATGGGAGGCTGAATGGGCTGGCCTTCGCCGTCCTCTATTACCTGCATCTCGGTCTCTATTTTCGTTATGGCGTCCATTTTCGCCCGAATACCGTTAAATACGTTTTTAATTTCGGGGTCGACATGGCCGCCATTGGATAATTTCAGCCAGTAGTATTCGCCCATATAGGACTTTAGCCTCGCTATTTCACCCTCGAGGTTTTTTATGTCGAACCGCATCGCATCGATATTGAAGTCGCGCGAAGCTTCTTCCTGCGTAATCGTCAAATGCTCTCCGGGTTGATGAGCGGACTCCATGTCGACCGATGCCCCAATCATTTTCTCTCGTCAATGGCCCTGTTGGAAAGCGCGTCCGCGATGCGGTTTTCCTCACGGGGAATCCATGTGATACGCGCGTTCATGCCGTCCAATATCCTCCACGCCTCCGCCGCCAGCGCTCTCAAATGGGGCAGGTTTATCTTCCACTGCCTGTTCACCTGGCAGACGACCAACTTGCTGTCGCCCTTGATCTCCACTTCGCCGACTCCGCGTGATTTCGCCTCTTCGAGCAGCCTCAGAAGCGCCGTATATTCGGCTTCGTTGTTTGTTTTCGTTCCGAGATATTCCGCGCACTCCCAGACTACTTGTCCATCTTCTATCAGACATGCGCCAGCTCCCGCAAGACCGGGGTTTCCGCGCGACGCCCCGTCAAAATAACCCGTCAAGAGCTCATCACCTCATATCATATTTTATCTTAGTTTATCATTTTTCGAGCGAAATTACGAGTCTTTACGCGACACGCACATGTAAAAACGCGCCGCGCTCCGATAATCTTTTTAAATATAAGCAGTTATTCAAGTGGACGGACTCTGTTTCGTCAGTTTTTTATAAAAATTTTTGTGCCCCCGTCGATAAACGACAGCAGATAAATCATGTCCGCCTCCGGAACGGACACGCATCCGGCCGTTGGGCCTCCCGTCGAGCAGTGCAGGAATATCGCGGATCCGCGGCCCGGGATCGGATTTTCGGAGTTGTAGTTTATCGCGATGGCGTATTTGTACTGCTCGGGATATTTCGTTATCCGCTCCGCCGATTTCCAGTCCTTGTCGGGATTATTGTCGGACTGCCACGTGTTATAGAATCTCGAATTCGGGTCATCGACCCAAACGTCGCCGTCCGATGCCCTGGTATAAGGCGCGCGCGCGCCCGGGTCTTCGGCCACCCCGAACGCTCGCCCGAACGAATAGACGCCGGAAGGAGTGGCCCCGTCGCCCTCGCGTTTGTCGTCCCTTACCCCGGACTTTCCGAAAAATCCCTTCGTCTCGAACTTCAATATCCAGCCGATCTCTGTCTTCTCGTACACACGAATGATCGCGGCTGTTTTGTCCGTCGCGTTTTGGCCGGAGGCGGGGAACGCGGTCATTATTTTTGCCGCGCCGCCCGATACGCGGTCGAGTTCCGAAGCCGCCGCGCCGTCCGAGGCCTGCGGGTAGTCCACCGGAAAGTCGAAATGCGTGTTCTTGTATGGTTCGTTTTTCATAGTAAAATGCCACCATTCTGTCCGCAAGGCTTTAAACCCCGCGCGCTCCATGGCGCTTTTCAGGATTTTTCTGTTTTCCGCCTGCGCGCCGCTCACCAGAGGCGAGCTCATGTGGGATATATCCCCGAAGTAATCGAACGGCGAACCCATATCCACTTCCTCTCCGGTTGCGGTGCGCACGATGGTAAGGTCGACAGTCCCTCCCCGCGAGTGTCCGGACCTGGTCGCGATGTAGCCTTTTTTGAATAGCAGAGACTTGTCCGTGTCGGGGTAAAACAGGGATTTTTTGCGCAGGTCGCTCAGATCGCGTCCCCATCTTACGAAGTGGGCGACGGCGGACGCGGGCCTGTACGCGTCGAAAATCTTTATCGCGTATCCCTGCCGTCTCAGCGAATCGGCGGCGTTTCGCAGCGACAGAGCCGCCTCCAGGGAAAGTATCGCCACAGGCGCTCTGTATCCGTCGATAGGTTCTCCGACGAAGTTGTTCTCCCCCGCGTAGCGGATATCGAGCACGGCGTCCGGAATGACGTCTGTCACCGCTATGAAACGTCCCTCGCAGGCCCATGCGGCCTCCATTATAAGCAGCGTGAGAGCCAGCGCCAATATGGGTATGATTAAAAGATTCATATTTTTTTTGCGATATAACCTGTAATTGACTATTAAGCTAATAATTACGCGCACCTCGGTTTCAGGTAAAAGGCATCATAAATTTTTTTTAAAAATTGCTGAATTTTTTTACTATTGCAAATTAGTGACATTAACGCTATATTAAATACTATCATATACTATTAAAAACTCTTTTGGAGATTTAAGAAAAATATATCATTACAGCTCGGTGAAGAAAATTTTGTCTTGAGCGCTTCTGTAGGTGCGTGATGGATCACGTCGGGTTTCACTAGCTATCCGCGCGGTAATAAAAGCAAAGGGGGCATCTTCATAATCTACGCGAAACCGGGTGCGGAATAGCATTGCTCGTGTTTGTTACATTTATAACAACAAAACCTGTTCATGGAGGGATTGCTAATGTATCCGAATTTGCTTGGCGAATTGATTGGAACTATGGCACTTGTTATTTTCGGAGACGGTGTTGTCGCGAACCTTGTGCTCAAAGATTCCAAGGGTAATGGGGCCGGATGGATCCACGTATGCTGGGGATGGGCGTTCGCCGTTACGTTCGGCATATACACGGCATGGGCATTCGGCGCTCCCCAGGGCGATTTGAACCCCGCCGTGACGCTCTTCAAAGGCATCAGGGGAGTGTATCCCGGAGGCATAGCTCAGGTTATCGCTACGATGGCGGCCGAACTCGTCGGCGGCATTCTCGGAGGCATTGTAGTCTTCTTCTTGTACAGTAATCACTGGGCAGCCACTGAAGATCCAGGCCTCAAGCTGGCCGTGTTCTCGACAGGCCCGGCCCGGCGCAATATAGGCGCGAACTTCCTGACGGAAGTCATCGCGACCGCTGTATTCATCGTCAGCATCCAGACTATTTTCAAGGGGACGGAATTGACCGGCGGAGACGTTCCCGTCTATATGATCCCCGTACTGGTGGGCTTCCTGATATTTGTCATGGGCGCCGCTTGCGGCGGACCCACCGGATATTCGCTGAACCCGGCCCGCGACATAGGTCCGCGTATCGCCCACGCGATACTCCCGATTCCCGGCAAGGGCAGCAACGACTGGCAGTACGGTTTGATCTGCGCCGCCGCCGGCCCGTTCGTTGGCGGACTTGTGGCCGTTGCTCTCTGGGGCCTGGCCGGAAACTAGATATAGCTTGGGATCGGCGTCCATGGCGTGCCGGAGACGTCGGCCCGGATCGCCGATTATTCAGTAATCAGGAGGGATATTGATATGGCTGAGAAAAAGTATGTTGTCGCAATTGATCAGGGTACTACGAGTTCGCGCTGTATGGTTTTCGACAGAGGAGGGCTTCCTGTCGTCTCCGATCAGCTGGAGCACGCCCAGATTTTCCCGAAGCCGGGTTGGGTCGAGCACGACGCTCTTGAAATATGGGCGCGCGTTCAGGATGTCGTGCGCGGCGCTTTGAAGAAGGGCAATATATCCACGGACGAAATAGCGAGCATCGGCATCACGAACCAGCGCGAAACGACCGTCGTCTGGGAGAAGGCGACCGGGAAGCCGGTTTACAACGCGATAGTCTGGCAGTGTATGCGCACGCAGGACTTTTGCGCCGGCTGGCAGAAAACCCCCGGATGGGGACAGGACGAAAAGGGCCGAGGCAAGGTTAAGGATCACACGGGTCTTCTCATCAGCCCCTACTTCTCGGGAACGAAGATCAAATGGATACTAGACAACGTGCCTGGTTCGAGGGAGAGGGCGGCCAAGGGCGAACTCCTCTTCGGAAACATGGACACATGGCTCATCTGGCAGCTCACCGGCGGACCGAACGGCGGCGTCCACGTGACGGACGTATCCAATGCCTCCCGCACTCTCCTCATGGATATCAAGACGCTCAAGTGGGACGAGGAAATGGCGAAATTCCTCGATATCCCGGTCGCGATGCTGCCACAGATCAAACCATCGAGCGCCGTTTACGGCAGCACGATCCCCGGCGGGCCTTTCGGCGCGGTGATTCCTGTGGCGGGCGACCTCGGCGACCAGCAGGCGGCTCTTTTCGGCCAGGCTTGCTACAACAAGGGCGACACGAAGAACACGTACGGCACCGGCTGTTTCATGCTGATGAACATCGGCGAGATCCCGGCGCCGTCCAACGAGGGGCTTTTGACGACCGCCGGCTACAGCCTTGAAGAGGGCAAGTGCGTATACGCGCTCGAAGGCTCCATAGCCATCACCGGCGCCGCAGTTCAGTGGCTGCGCGACAACCTCAAGATGGTCGACGAATCCCCGGACAGCGAATACCTCGCCAATAAAGTCGACGACTCCGGCGGCGTCTATTTCGTCCCGGCGTTCTCCGGTCTGTACGCCCCATATTGGGATATGACGGCACGCGGCGTTATCGCCGGTCTCACCCGTTATGTCCGCAAGGAGCACATCATCCGCGCCACGCTCGAGAGCATCTGCTATCAGACCCGCGACGTAGTGGAAGCGATGAACAAGGATTCCGGCGTTCCTCTTGCCGAACTGAAGGTCGACGGCGGAGCTGTCAAGAACAACCTTCTCATGCAGCTGCAAAGCGATATCCTCGGCGCGAAGGTCGTCCGTCCGGTGGTGAACGAGACGACGGCGCTCGGCGCGGCATACGCGGCGGGACTCGCTGTCGGCTTCTGGAAGAACCTCGACGACCTGCGAGCGAACTGGGCGAAGGACGTGACGTTCGCGCCGGCCGCTTCCGAAGAGAAGAGAGCTGAGGGTTACAAGGGCTGGCTGAAGGCCATCGACAAGTCCAAGGGCTGGGTCGACTAAACCCGAAATAGCTGTGTTTGCGGACCGCGGGCTTATCGGGCTCGCGGCCTGCGATTTATGTTGCGGAGGTGATATTTTGCATTGGCCGGCGGTGCGCGGTGATTACGATGTGATTGTGATAGGGGCTGGAATATGCGGGGGCACGATTGCCCGCGAATTGTCGAAATATAAGCTCACGTCCGCCATCATGGAAAGGGCGTCGGATATTCCCTATGGATCGAGCCGGGCTAACAGCTCTATGATACACGGCGGTTTCGACGACAAACCCGGCACGCAAAAAGCCATGTTTTGTCCCGTCGGGAATAAGATGTACCGCTCTCTCCACGAGGAGCTGGATTTTAAATACAGAAGCTGCGGCTCGTACGTCTGCGCGATAGGCTCTGAGGAAGAGCGTCACCTGGAAACTCTCCTTGGTTACGGAAAGAGCAACGGGGTCGACGGGCTCGCAATAATAACAGGCGACGCGCTCCGGGACCGCGAGCCGAACGCGTCCGGGGAAATAACGGCGGCCCTCTGGTCTCCGACTGCGGCTATCGTGAATAATTTTGAGGCTTCATTGGCATTCGTCGAAAACGCCAGGCAAAACGGCGTTGATTTATTTATGCGGACCGAGGTGACGGGACTCCTTTTCAGCGAGGATGGTTCGCACATTCGCGGCGTCTCGACGAATCGCGGGGATTTTACGTCCCGCGTGGTGATAAACGCGGCGGGCATCAACTCCGACATCATATCCCGGATGGCCGGCGACGACAGCTTTATCATACAGGCGACGAGGGGCGAGTATTTTATTTTTGACAGAAGCATAGGGGATATGGTGAACGCGTTTTTCTTCTCATGCCCGTCCGCGAAGGGCAAGGGAGTGACCGTCGCCCACACTGCCGACGACAACCTTCTGATAGGGCCCACATCGACCGTTCAGACGGACAGGGAAAACAGGAACACGACGAGGCCCGGACTCGAGGAGGTTTTCGGGATGTCGGCGCGTCTTGTCCCCAATATACCGAGAAATATGGCTATAACGACTTTTTCCGGAGTCAGAGCGAACTCCAAAAGCGGCGATTTTCATATATACGCGCTCGACCGGCCGAGAGGTTTCGTGAACGTGGCGGGGATAAAATCCCCGGGTTTTACGAGCGCGCCCGCGATAGCCTCGCGCGTTGTCGAAATTGTAAAAGAATCTATGCCCGATCTGGTGAAATTCGAGACCGATCCGAAATTCGTCCCGGAACGCCGTCATATACCTCGTTTTGCGGATATGCCGATGGAGGAGCGCGAACGGCTTGCGCGTGAAGACCCGCAGTGGGGGCAGATAGTCTGCCGTTGCGAAAGCGTGACGGAAGCCCAGGTTGTCGAGGCGATACGCAGGGGCGCTCGCACCGTGGCAGGCGTGAAGCTCTGGGTGCGTCCGGGAACCGGCCGCTGTCAGGGTGGTTTTTGCGCTCCCCGCGTCGTCGAGATACTGGCGCGCGAGCTCGGCGTTTCCCCGCTCGAAATAACGCGTCATGGAGATGGTTCGCGCGTGCTGACGGGCCGCACTAAAGAACCGCCGCTCCGGGGTGAATCGCTATGAGCGGAGCGAGACGCGTCGACGTCGCGATTATAGGCGCGGGCCCCGCCGGAGTGGCCGCCGCTGTGGCGGCCCGCCGAGAGGGCGCGGAGAAAGTGGTCGTGTTCGAGCGCGACTGGGAGCCGGGCGGTATCCTGCAGCAGTGCATCCACCCCGGTTTCGGTCTCCATACGTTCGGTGAGGAGCTCACTGGCCCCGAGTACATACACAGGTATCTCGAACGAGCCAAACAAGGGGGCGTGGAGTTCGACCTCAACACGATGGTGTTTCAGATGGACAAACCGTCGCTCAAAGACGGCAAAAAAACGGCGAGTTTCTGGACGATGAACCCCCGGAGGGGAATAGAGCATATCGAAGCGTCGTCCGTCGTCCTGGCGATGGGCTGCCGCGAACGCCCGGCCGGGTCGCTCGCCATTGCGGGCAGCAGGCCGTCTGGCGTGTATACGGCGGGCACGGCCCAGCGTTTCGTCAACATGGAGGGGCTGATGCCGGGTAAACGTGTCGTCATAATGGGAACAGGCGACATCGGGCTCATCATGGCCCGCAGGATGGTGCTGGAGGGTTCGGACGTGGTGGCGGTGTTCGAGATAATGCCGTGGGTGTCCGGGCTTCGCCGCAACATAGCCCAGTGTCTCGACGATTTCGGGATTCCATATTATCTGAATCACAGCGTATGCGAGCTGCACGGCAGAGGCCGCCTCGAAGGGGTTTCGGTCGTGGAGATGGGAGAGGACGGGAAACCCGTCCCTGGGAGCGAAAGGTTTGTGGGCTGCGACACTCTTCTCCTCGCGGTCGGCCTGATCCCCGAGAACGAGCTCTCAAGAATGGCCGGCGTCAAAATAGAGCCTATGACGAACGGCCCGAAGGTGAATGAATTTATGCAGACTAGCGAGGAGTGCGTATTCGCCGCCGGAAACGTTGTGGTAGTGTACGACCTGGTTGATTTCGTGAGCCAGGAGGGCGAGCGCGCCGGAGCTTTCGCCGCGAGATACGCGGCCGGAAACCTAAAAAAAGGCGGGCGCGAGTTCGACGTGATAGCGGGAAACAACATACGCGTCATCTCTCCGCAGAAACTCACGGGCGGGGACGACGTGACCGTCTACTTGAGGGTTGGCGCTCCCGTGGAGGGCAAATGCAGGCTTTACGCGGAACCTGGGATATGCTCGCATATCCTGCGGTACGCCCGTCCGGGCGAGATGAACGAGGTGAAGTTGGAAGCGTCGGCGCTGAACGCTCTGCCGCCCGGCGTGAAGAGCATCACCATCGGTCTGGAGGCGCTGTGAAATGGCTGACGTGAAAAAATTTCTGTGCGTATCGTGCCCGGTGGGTTGTTCTCTCGTTGTGACGGTCAAGGGGACGGAAGTCGTGAACGTGGAGGGCAACACATGTCCTCTCGGCGTGAAGTACGCCCACAGCGAGGTATCGAACCCCGTCCGCACGTTCACGTCGACGGTGAGGGTCGAGGGCGGTTCCCTCCCGGTATGTCCGGTGCGGAGCAAAACGCCCCTGCCGCTCACAAAGATGTTCGACGTGACGCGGGAGGTGGCGAAAATCACGGCCTCTCCGCCGATAGAGATAGGCCAGGTGCTGATAGAAAACGTGTCCGGCACAGGAGTCGACATAGTGGCAAGCCGGTCTCTCGGATAAAACGAAAATGACGCCCCCGGGTTAAGCCTGCGGGCGTCATTTTTTGATGCGTTTGCCCTGATTCAATCCCGTTAGAAATCAACATGGCATCAAATAAAGTGATAAAATAGAGGACATGGCCGAGAGGGTTCGGGAATCTCTCGTCGTGTTGAGCGCGACGAGAGGAGACTCTCCTTTAGTCGGGTTTGAAAGCGAGGACTGATAATAGTTGGCGCGTTTCATAGCGGATCGCGTTGTTTCGATAATCCTCACGCTCATAGCTATAATCACTGTGACTTTTTTCATGATGCACTCCGTCCCCGGCGGGCCGTTCGCGCGGGACAAGGAGGCGCCTCCGGAGGTCATACGCGCTCTTGAAGCTAAATATCACCTCGACGAGCCTTTGTACGTTCAGTACGTGAGCTATATCAAAGGGCTTCTGGCGGGCGACATGGGCCCTTCCTTCCAGAAACCGGGCGTTTCCGTGAACGACATCATAAGGCAGAGCATGCCGGCGTCGCTGAAGATAGGGATTGTGACGATAGTTTTCGTGCTGCTGCTTGGCATCCCGGCCGGCATACTGTCGGCGACGCGCAGGGACAAACCGTCCGATTACGCTATCCGTTTCATATCGACACTTGGGCAGACCATACCGAGCTTCGTTCTCGCGACGCTTCTCATATATATTTTCAGTACAAAACTAAAAATTATGCCGACGTTCGGTTTGCGGTCATGGAAGCATTATGTGCTGCCGTGCGCGGCGCTCGGCGGCTATTCGCTGTCCTTCGTCGCGAGGCTGGTGCGGTCGAGCGTGCTCGAAGCGCTGGGACAGGATTATATCAGGACGGCCCGGGCGAAGGGAGTATCCGAATTTCAGGTGCTGTTCAAACACGCGCTGAGAAATTCTCTCATCCCTGTCGTCACTTACGTGGGGCCGCTGGTGGCGACCGTCGTCACCGGGTCTTTCGTCGTCGAAAAGGTGTTCGCGATCCCGGGCATGGGCAAATTCTTCGTGGACAGCATCACGAACAGGGATTACACAGTGCTGATGGGGTTGACCATACTCGACGCGGCGCTGCTGTGCGGGGCGGTTTTGATCGTCGATCTCCTGTATGGTCTCATAGACCCCCGCATCAGAGTGGACAGATGAGCGCGACCGGCCGCCTCGACAAATCTGATCGGACGCTCTGGGAGGCGCCGCCGCCCGAGTCCAAGTCGCCGGAACAGGTATCGCGTCCTTCCATGACCTATTTTCAGGACGCGTGGAGGCGATTTCGGGAAAACCCCGCCGCCATGTTCGGCTTATGTTTGGTCGCTTTTATAGTGATCCTGGCCCTGCTGGGTCCGGCGGTGTCGTCTCATTCCTACTGGGAGCAGGACTTGAACCGGACAAACGAGTCCCCGGGCGGGGAGTATATTTTCGGCACGGACAGCCTCGGGCGCGACCTGTTCGTCAGGGTGATGACCGGAGGCCGGATATCGCTGCTGGTCAGCGTCATAGCGACCTTCATAAGCTGCCTCATCGGCATACTCTACGGGGGGTTCGCCGGCTACGCCGGAGGAGGGGCCGACAACGCGATGATGCGGATCGTGGACATAATCTGGACAATCCCGCTCATGCTGTACGCCATCATCCTCATGGTGTGGCTCGGGCCTGGGCTGCACAACATCCTGATAGCCATCGCGCTCGTGTACTGGGTGAACATGGCCCGGATCGTGCGCGCTCAGGTCATGAACCTGAAGGAGACGGAGTTCGTCCTGGCGGCGAAAGTTCAGGGCGCGGGCACGTGGCGTATACTGACGCGGCATCTTCTTCCAAATTCAATGGGCCCGATACTGGTGACGGCGACCATGATGATCCCGGGAGCTGTATTTACTGAATCGTTCCTCAGTTTCATCGGGCTCGGCATTTCGGCCCCGCTCGCCTCCTGGGGGTCGCTTTGTTCGGATTCCCTCGGCGCGCTGAGGTCGTATCCGTATCAGCTGTTTTTCCCCGCCGCTTTTATCTGCGCAACGATGCTCGGTTTCAATTTTGTGGGCGACGGGCTTCGCGACGCGCTGGATCCGAGGCTGAGGAGGTAGGCGCATGACCGAAAAACTGCTCGCGGTTTCTGACCTGAGCGTCTCTTTTTTCACCCATGTCGGAGAGGTGAAAGCGATTCGGGGCGTGGATTTCCATATCGGCGCCGGCGAATCGGTCGGGATAGTGGGGGAGTCTGGCAGCGGCAAGAGCGTCACGTCGCTTGCCGTCATGCGCCTTCTGCCTCATCCCGGCAAAGTCGTCTCCGGAAGCGTGTTTTTCAAAGGCGAAAATCTTCTCGAACGTTCGTCCCGGAGCATGAGGGGTCTGCGGGGCAGCCAGATATCGATGGTCTTTCAGGATCCGATGACCTCGCTCAACCCGGTTTTCACCGTAGGCGATCAGATAATCGAGGCTCTCGCCGTACACGGCAGGGCAAAAAACAAAGCTCACGCGATGGAAAAAGCGGTCGAGGCGTTAGAGCTCGTCGGCATTTCGGACGCCGCGAGGAGGGTCTTTATGTACCCTCACGAGTTCAGCGGAGGGATGAGGCAGCGCGCTATGATAGCGATGGCGCTCGTCTGCGAGCCGGCGCTGCTGATAGCCGACGAGCCGACGACGGCGCTCGACGTGACCATACAGGCGCAGATACTCGAACTGATGACGGAGCTGAGGCTGAAGATCGGGACGTCGATCATACTGATAACCCACGACTTGGGCGTCGTCTCGGAAACCTGCTCGCGCGTCATCGTCATGTACGGCGGTCAGATTATGGAGGAGGCGTCATCGGAGGATCTGTTCGACGACCCGAGGCACCCGTACACGCGAGGGCTTCTGAGCTGCGTGCCGATCCATGATTCGGAGTCGAAGCGCCTCTTTCCTATCCCGGGAACCCCGCCGGATCTGCTCGACCCTCCTGCCGGCTGCCCTTTTTTCCCCAGATGCCAGGAAGCCATGAACATATGCGCGACGGAGCGCCCCGATTTTTACGTCTCCGGCGGACACAGGGCCGCGTGCTGGAGACTCGACCCGGAGGCGCCTCGATGAACGCGGCGGGCGCGCCATTGTTGAAGATCCTCGGGCTCAAAAAATATTTCCGGGTCCGGGGCAAGGGTTTTTTCAGCGGAGAGCGCGGCGTTCTGAAAGCCGTGGACGGCGTGGATCTGTCCATATCGAGGGGCGAGACCCTCGGGCTCGTTGGCGAGAGCGGCTGCGGCAAATCGACGCTGGGACGGACGATAGTCCGATTGTACGAGCCGACGGAAGGGGAGATCATCTTCGACGGCAGCCCCGAGCCGAACAGACGCGGAACGCAGATGATATTTCAGGATCCATACGCCTCGCTGAACCCTCGAATGACGGTTGGCGACATAATATCTGAGCCTCTGGCCATCCACGGTACGGGCAGCGCTTCGAGCCGTCTCGAACGCGCGCACGAGCTTCTGCGTCAGGTCGGGCTGAACCCCGATCACGCGATGCGGTATCCGCACGAGTTCAGCGGCGGTCAGCGGCAGAGGATCGGGATAGCCCGCGCGCTTTCGGCGGGCCCGGAGTTCATAGTGTGCGACGAGCCGATCTCCGCGCTCGACGTCTCGATTCAGGCGCAGGTGGTGAACGTTCTCGAGGATCTGCGCGAGTCGTATGGTCTGACGTATCTTTTTATAGCCCACGACCTGTCGATGATCCGGCACATTTCCGACAGGGTCGGCGTGATGTACCTCGGCAGGCTTGTGGAACTCGCGCCGGCTGAGGAGCTTTACCGCAATCCGAGGCATCCGTACACGCAGGCCCTTCTGTCGTCGATACCAAAAATAGGGAGGTGGAAGACCGGGACAAAAAGGATAGTTCTGGAGGGCGACGTGCCGAGCCCAATGGATCCGCCGTCGGGGTGCGCGTTCCGCACGAGATGCCGATACGCGTCGCCTCGATGCTCGGAGGAACTCCCTCCGCTGGTCGAAGGCGCGCCAGATCATCACGCTGCTTGTCTGTTAGTATGAGCGCAAATTAAATTCTTTAAAAGAAGGGATGATGTTTGATGAAAAAAATATGCGGCAAGGCGCTGTTCGCATTTGTTCTGTGCGCGCTGGCGCTTGGTTTTGCCGCCGGCGTGTCGCGTCGGGCGGAGGCAGCCGATCAGGTGGTTCGCTATAATTTGGGAGGAGAACCGAAGACGCTGGATTCCACATTGACGAGCGACTTGTACGCCGGATTTATAATACAGCACTGTTTCGAGGGTCTCCTGCGCGATCGCGACGGAACTCTCGTTCCGGGTATAGCCGAGTCGTGGGACATATCCGAAGACGGCAAAACGTACATATTCCACCTGCGCGACGCGAAGTGGGCTGATGGAAAGCCGGTGACGGCGAACGATTTTGAATACGCGTGGAAGCGAGTGCTGGATCCCGAGGTCGGCGCGGAATACGCCTATATTTTTTACTGCATAAAAGGCGGAGAGGATAGATACAACGGAAACGGTAAACCCGAGGATATAGGCGTGACCGCGCGAGACGACAAAACTCTCGTCGTGGAGCTTGTCAACCCAACTCCGTATTTTCTTCAGCTGACGGCTTTCATGGCCTATATGCCTATACGCGGGGACATAGTAAAAGCCGATCCCGAAAAATGGGCGCTCGGCGCGAAGACTTATATCGGCAATGGGCCATATGTGCTGAAAGAATACGGCGCCGCCGGGGTTGTTATGGAAAAGAATCCCAATTACTGGAACGCGTCCGATATCAAACTTCCGAGGATAGAGTGCTCCTTTATCATCGAGTCGTCCACGGAACTGGCCGCGTTTGAAAACGGCGAACTCGACATTTTGGAGAACATTCCCGCGCCAGAGCTGCCCAGAGTGTCCAAACTGCCCGGGTTCGTGGCTTATCCACAGATCACGACCTATTTTTACACCATCAACACTGAAAAAGCGCCTCTTGACGATGTTCGCGTGAGGAAAGCCCTCGCGCTGGCGGTCGACCGCCGCGCGCTTGTCGAGAAAGTCATTCAGGGCGCCGACCTTCCCGCGATCAACGTCGTAGCCGCCGGCCTCAAAGACAGCCAGGGCCGCGATTTCAGCGCGTCGGCGGGCGATTTCGGCCTCGACGCCACCGGCGCCGCAAAGGCGGACGAAGCGCGTAAATTGCTTGCCGACGCGGGTTTTCCGGGGGGCAAGGGTTTCCCGGAACTGTCCCTGCTCTATAACACGTCCGAATCGCTCAAACAGCACGCGGAAGCGGTGCAGGAGATGTGGAGGCGGGAGCTCGGCATCGATGTCAGACTCGTGAACCAGGAGCGGCAGGTCTTCTTTGACGCGCGAGGAAGCGGCAGCTACGACATAGCCCGCGGGCATTGGTGGGGCGACTACGCCGACCCGATGACGTTCCTCGACATGTTCATATCGAGCTCCAGCAAGAATTGGCCGCGCTGGAAGAACTCCGAGTACGACCGGCTCATAACGTTGTCCGCTTCACAATCCGGCGCCGCCAGAGACGAGAGCATGTACAAGGCTAACGCGCTTTTCATGAATGATATGCCGATAGTCCCGCTGTTTTATCCTGTGGACGATTTCGTCATCGCGCCTCACGTCAAAGGATTGGAGCGCACTGCTACAAGCGTTCTGTATTTCGGAAACATCGTCATAGAATAAAAACAAGACCGTGGGCGCCGCCCTGCCCGCCGAGGTGCGAGGCGGCGTCCCACGCTTTATAAGGAGTTGACCTTCAAAATGAACGAGATAATCTTCACCGAACCGATGACGCCGCTGATGCTGCGTCCCGAATCCGGAGAGATGACGGACGAAGCCCTCTGCGGTATGGCCGCGTCGATAACGGGCGAGGAGCGCGGCATGCTGCGGGTTCGGATGCGTTATCGGTACGAGGGATATGTGGAACCGGGCCGCGTTCGGCGTGTGGAATCGGCGGCCGATTGGGAATCCCTGGCCGGCCATCGCGTAATCGCCCCGACTGCCGACGTCATGTCCGAACCGCTCTATGAGAGCGCGATGCTCGCTACGCTGCCTCGCGGAGCGATGTTTGCGGCCGGGAATGAAAGCGACGCGGCGCCGGGATGGCTTCCCGCGACGCTCGCGGGCGGCGGGCGCGGTTACATACGGAGCGTCTCGGTTCGCCCGGCGAGAAAATGGGAGGGGCCGGAGGCGACGCTTCGCGCGAATGTGATCTCCGACGCGAAACTGTACCTCGGCGCTCAATACCGCTGGGGTGGCAAAAGCCACTGCGGACTGGACTGCTCCGGTCTCGTCGGCGCGTCTTATATGTTGAACGGTCTTTATCTATATCGCGACGCTAAGATCGTGGCGGGATACCCTGTCCGAGAGATACCGGCGGATCGCGCGAAACCGGCCGATCCGATGTTCTGGGACGGACACGTGGGGTTATATCTGGGGGAAGGGTTATATATACACTCGACGCAAAGATCGTCCGGCGTCGTGATAAACTCGCTGAATCCAAGCGACGCGAATTTCCGCGAGGACTTGGCAACAGTAAAACAGTGGGGGAGCGTCTTCGATTGAAATATATTGGGGCGTCAAAAAGCTAAAATCTTTTTGACAATATCCCCTCATTTCTGTATAGTGATTTTTCACATTAAGGCGGCAGCCGAGGAAGGGACGTGAGGATGGGGTTGAAAGATAAGATCCAGCTTTATGGATTCAACAACCTTACGAAAACACTCAGCTTCAACATCTACGATATCAGCTATGCGAGTTCGGAACGAGAGAAAAAAGATTACATTGCCTATATAGACGATCAGTATAATTCTGAGAGGCTTACCGGTATATTGCTCGAAGTCACGAATATCATCGGCGCGCACGTGCTGAACATATCGAAGCAGGACTATGACCCGCAGGGGGCCAGCGTCACGCTGCTCATTTCCGAGGAGCTGGTGCCCACCGATCTGATGGACGTGTCCTGCAACCAGAGCGACTTCATTCAGTATCTGATGCGCGAACATATGCTGCGCGACACGGTCGTCGCCCATCTCGACAAGAGTCATGTCACGGTTCACACATATCCGGAGTTTCATCCGAACAACGACATAAGCTCGTTCAGGGTCGATATAGACGTGGCGACGTGCGGCAGGGTCTCTCCGCTCAACGCCCTCAACTACCTGATATCGTCGTTCGACTCCGACGTAATAACGATGGATTACAGGATAAGGGGTTTTACGAGGGATGTGGACGGGAAAAAATACTACAAGGATCATGAGATCAACTCCATCCAGAACTACATAGACGAAAAGACGATGACGCGCTACGACGCGATCGACGTCAACGTCTATCAATCGAATATATTTCACACCAAGATGATCTTAAAGGAGATCACCCTTGCGGATTATCTCTTTAACGTAGATCCCCGCGAGCTCTTGCCGGAAGTACGACTCTCTTTGAAGGACCGCATCAACAAAGAGATGCTCGAAATATACTACGGCACGAACATCTATTAGATGGAACGCGACGTAGCAAACCCTCTCCGCCAGGACTCCGCGCCCCTTTACGAGGCTCTCGAACGCTACCGGGGCGACCGAATCGTTCCTTTTGACGTGCCGGGCCACAAGCAGGGGAGAGGCACGCCCGAGCTGACGGAGTTTCTGGGCGCCCGCTGTCTGTCTGTCGATGTGAACTCCATGAAGCCGCTCGACAACCTGTCACATCCGACATCCGTGATACGGGACGCCGAACGGCTCGCCGCCGAAGCGTTCGGCGCGGGCGACGCGTTCTTCATGATCGGCGGCACCACGTCCGCTGTGCAGGCCATGATAATGAGCGTATGCAAATCGGGCGACTCGATAATAATCCCGCGCAACGTGCATAAATCCGCCATAAACGCGCTGATACTATGCGGGGTGCGCCCCGTGTACGTCGACCCGGGGATACATTCCGGCCTCGGCATATCGCTCGGAATGAACCCGGGCGACGTCGACGAGGCGATCAGGTCCAACCCCGACGCCAAAGCTGTGTTCATCAACAACCCGACGTATTACGGCGTCTGTCCCGACCTCGCCCACATGGTGAAATCGGCCCACGCGGCCGGCATGGCCGCCTTGGTCGACGAGGCTCACGGGACGCATTTTTATTTCGGAGACGATATGCCCGCGTCCGCGATGTCCGTCGGAGCGGATATGTCGTCGATAAGCACGCACAAGACGGGAGGGTCGCTCACGCAGAGCTCTCTCCTGCTCATGAGCGGCGACAGGGTGGCGCCCGATTACGTCCGGACCATCATAAACCTGACCCAGACGACCAGCGCGTCGTATCTCCTGATGAGCTCGCTCGACATAGCGCGCAGGGCGCTCGCCACGAGGGGACGCGAAACGTTCCACAGGGTATGCGAGCTCGCCGAGTACGCCAGATCGGAGATCAACGGGATCGGCGGCTACTACGCTTTTTCCCGCGAGATAATGAACGGGCGGGACTGCGCGGATTTCGACATTACGAAGCTGTCGATCCACACGCTCGACATAGGGCTGGCCGGAGTGGAGGTCTACGACATACTGCGCGACGACTATGGCATACAGATCGAGTTCGGCGACATGGGCAACCTCCTGGCGATAATATCCGTGGGCGACACTCATTACAACATAGAGCGCCTGGTGTCGTCGCTGTCCGAGATAAAACGCCTAAAGGGAAAAGAGGGGATCGAGCTGTGGGATCACGAGTATGTGCCCCCCGTCGTCAGGATTTCTCCGAGGGAGGCTTTCTACGCTGACAGCAGACCCGTCCCTCTGGTGTCGAGCGAGGGCGAGATATCGTCAGAGTTCGTGATGTGCTACCCGCCGGGGATACCGATACTCGCTCCCGGCGAGCTCGTCACCCGCGACGCGCTCGATTACGTGCTCTACGCCAAGAGCAAGGGCAGCCTCGTAATGGGGCCTCGGGACATGACGCTCGAAAATATAAATGTGGTGAAATAGCAACTTTTTCACACGACAGGAGGAATTCCGATGGAGCTCTGGTACACGGAGGAACACACGCCCGACGTTCGTTTCTCGATAAAAGTCAAGAAACAAATTTACAGCGCGAAAAGCCCGTTTCAGCAGATAGATATATTCGATTCGGACGAGTTCGGCAGATTTTTCACACTCGACGGCCTCATGATGGTCACGGAGAAGGACGAGTTCATCTATCACGACATGATCGTCCATGTTCCTATGGCGACGAACCCGGCCATAAAGCGCGTGCTCGTCATCGGCGGCGGCGACGGGGGGACGGTGCGCGAGATGGCGAGATACGACTCGGTCGAGCGTATAGACATGGTCGACATCGACGAGATGGTCGTCGACGCCTGCCGCCTACATCTGCCGTTTACGTCGTGCAGGCTGGACGACGCGAGGGTTCACCTTTATTTCGAGGACGGGCTTAAATTCATCCGCAGGTTCGAGAACTCGTACGACCTGATAATCGTCGACTCGACAGACCCATTCGGCCCGGGCGAGGGGCTCTTCACCCGCGAGTTCTACGGCAACTGCTTCAAGGCTCTCTCGGAAGACGGCATACTCGTCAATCAGCACGAAAACCCATATTACGAATCATATTCGCACTCGATGAAGAGGGCTCATTCGCGCATAAAAGAGCTCTTTCCCGTCTGCCGCGTCTATCAGGCCCATATACCCACTTATCCGTCGGGACACTGGCTCTTTGGGTTTGCGGCAAAGCGTTCAGACCCTCTCCGCGATCTCGACGATTCGCGCTGGAACTCCCTGGGGCTCGACACGAAATATTACAACACCGACCTCCACAGAGGCGCTTTCGCGCTTCCGAACTATGTGAAACGGGCTTTGGATCTCATTGGGTGACATGAGGCGAAACCTGCCTGTTTTCATCGGGTGCGACGCTTCGTATGACGAGGCGTCCGCAGCGCTCTTCGGCGCTCCTTTCGACTCGACGACGTCGTTCCGGCCCGGGGCGCGGTTTGGGTGTTCCGCCATGAGAACGGAGTCGATAGGGATAGAGACGTACAGCCCTTATCAGGGGCGCGATCTGTCCGATGTGAAAGTTTTCGACGCGGGCGACCTCGAACTGCCGTTCGGCAACGCGGACGCCGCGATACGCGAGATAGAAAAATTCTGCGGAATTGTTCTGGACGACGGCAAGCATCCGGTCATGATGGGCGGGGAACACCTTGTGACGCTCGGCGCGGTTCGTGCCGCCGCGGCCCGCCGCAACGGTTTGCGCGTCGTCCATTTCGACGCTCACGCGGACCTGCGCGACGAATATATGGGAGAAAGCCTCTCTCACGCGGCGGTCATCCGAAGGGTCTGGGACGTTGTCGGCTACGGCGCGGTCTACCAGTTCGGCATAAGATCCGGCGCGAGGGAGGAGTTCGAATGGGCCCGCTCTCACGTGTCGACGGAACTCTTCAGAGCGGACACCGCGCCGCGTGTCGCTCGCGAGCTCTCCGGCAGGCCGATTTACATAACGCTCGACCTCGACGTGCTCGACCCTTCGGAATTTCCAGGCACAGGCACGCCAGAGGCCGGGGGATTGTCGTTCTGGGAGCTGCGAAACGCCCTCATGGCGTTCGCCGGGTGCGACGTAGTGGCGTTCGATATTTGCGAGCTGTCCCCCCATTACGACCCTTCGGCCATATCTACGGCTGTCGCGTGCAAGCTCTTGCGCGAGATGCTGCTGGCCTTTCTGTGATTGTTATACTGAATCAGAAGGGATGATGACGTGAGAAAACTGTCCGCGTTGTTGCTCGCCACGCTGTTGGTATTGGCGAACGCCTGTTACGCGGCGGACGATGAGCCGTCGCGTGTTCGCGCATATCGCGGCGTTTCTCCTGTGGAGGCGAACGGCGCTCTCTCCTCTCCTTTCGAGCAAAAGGTGGAGCGGGCGGTGGGGGAGTATGCGGCAGGAGGCGTCGCAAACATAGGCGATGGGCGCTATTTTGGGGGGATAACGCCTCATCACGACGCGGCGCTCGGCATGATCGTGAGGTTTTACGAACTGGCGTCTTCGCGCGACGCGCGGCGCGTCTGGCTCTTCTCTCCGGATCATTTCAGGCAGTCCCGGAATATCGCTTCTCTTTGCGACGCGGATTGGAATACGTCCGGGAGGACGCTTCAAGCCGATAGGGAGGCGTGCGCGAAACTAGCCGAACTCGGCATAGTGGACGCCAACGCGGGTATGTTCGGAGGAGAACACGGCATAACGCTCCATATACCTCTCGCGGCGCGATATTTCCCAAACGCCGGCGTCGTGCCGGTCGTTCTGCGTCCGGACGCGCCCGACCTGGCGCTTCTCATCCTGCGCGACAAAATAATGGAGCTTTGGAACGATGGCGACGTCATAATTTTGAGCATGGATCTCTCCCATTACAAGACGCCGGAGGGGATGGCGGCCGAGGACGTGAAGACGCTCGACGCGCTCTGCCGCCTCAAATACTTCCAAACGGCGGAAATGGACGCGGACGCCCGCAGAGCCGCCTCGCTCGTCCTCAGGCTCTTTGCGGAGCTCGGCGCGAAGCGGGGAGTCGTGATCGAACATTCCGACTCTTCGGCCGTTTTGGGCGGAAGAATAGAGTCCGGCACAAGCTACGCCACAATAACATACGGCGTGGAATGAAACGCGTATATAATATGAATGAAGGGGATGGTTTGAATTGAGACCGGCGAAAATAGATTTTTCGTTTCGTGATTTATGCGTGCTGCTTTTGGCGGCGTTTTTTGTCTTATCGTTCGGGAGGTCTGTTTCAGCCGGGGAGATGTACTGCGTCACCGACGAGATTTTGCCCGTAACTGACAGCCCCGGCCTTGAATATAAGATAACTGACGGCCATATAGATGATATCGAGTCGATATCCGGCATTGTGGTGTACGGAAATCATATAGAGCTTAAAAAAGCCTCGAACGGCTGGATGGAGCTGCTCTCTCCCGAAGACGGCAAATCGCTCGGCTATGTGGAAGAAAAAGGCGTGAAGACGCTCCCGGCGTATTCCCCGAAGGAAAATCAGTACTTCATGGCCACCCTCGACGCGCCCGCGCTGTTCCTGACGCCTGGCGACGACCTCAAACTCTCGTCGTGGGGATACGAGCTTGCCATGGGCGAGGTGATACCGTGCGTCGGCGAACTGCGCGACGACAGCGGAACCCTTTGGAGGCTTTTTTCGTTCGACACGGATTACGAGACGGGAGACAGCGGTGTGGGCGCTCGTTACGCGTGGGGGAGAGATGGCGATTTTATCTCCTTGGCCGATTACAAGCCCGACAACTCGAAGATAAAAACTTCGCTGGTTCCCTCAAAAATGAGATATAACATGTATGACGGATCGGTCAACGCGCGTGTCGATTTTTTGAATATATCAGGCGACGTCAGGAACGCGGTTGCAAGCTCGGGTTTTTACACAGACCCAAAACCTCTGATAAAAGATTATATAATGGTCGATGACATGGCGGAACTTTATACGGCCACCGGCGAGTTCGAGGTCGATTTCATCACCGCCGATATGCTGTTTCACTCTTTTCACCTGATATTCGAGAACATGCTCAAAAAATACGAGATATCATATCTCATGCCCGCGCTGAGCCGTTCGCTGAACCGCGCTATTTCCGATCTCGACGCGCTCAAACCTGCTTTTGATGGAGAAAATATGTCCGTGTTCGAGACGGCGCGCGGCATATTGTCCGTGGCGCGGGCGCTCAACGAGGGAAACTCGCGGGAAGGATTGTCCGAACGGGCCCTGCGCGAGACCAGCAGAATCCTGTCGGCGCGTGACGTTGACGATTCTCTCGTCACCGGCGCGAAGATGGATTACACGGCGTTTCGTCCGAGAGGCCACTACACGATGACCCCGGAATACGAACGCTATTTCAGGGCCATGAGCTGGCTTGGGAGCGCCGAGCTCGCGCTCTTTGAGCAGGAAAAAAATCCCATACTTGAAAATATCGCCGCTTCTATGTTGATCTCGCTGATACTTGACGCGCAGGGTGAGGATTGGAAATCATTTCGCGAGCCGCTCGATTTCCTGATAGGGTCGCCGAACGCGGGCGACTCAGGCGTCTATTCGCGGATAGCGCGTGGGCGCGGAGTGACGCCGGACATGCCCGGCGTGAGAAAACTGCTGGATGAGCATGTACTGCGGGATATAGCCTCCGACATAGCCTCGTCGGTCAAAGGGCCGATGATGCAGAGCGTGCCGGGCGGCGACGCGGAGGGAGACGATTTTTCCTCCCGCGCTCCCGTGTTCAGGGTTCTCGGGAAGCGTTTCACATACGACGCTTATATTATGAACATGCTGACGTCCCCGCGAGTCGGCACTGACGAACACCCGAGAAACCTGCCGGGCGGCGCGGATGTGACGGCCTCTCTCGGCTCGGGCGCGGCATTGGAACTGGCCGCTAAAAACGACGGATACAGGAACTATTCGGAGAATTTGACGAAGCTGCGCGGCGAAGCTAAAAAATATCTCGCGGAGGACTACACGGTCTATTCGAAATGGCTCGCCTCTATAGCGGCCTTTTTCGAATCCTCGGGCTCGGATCAATTTTTCTACAATCACCCGTCGTGGCAGTGGAAAAAACTTGCCACAGGATCGGCGTCGTGGGCCGAACTCAAGCACGACACGATTTTATACGCGGAGCAGAGTGGAGCGGAGATGGGCGGCGGAGGGGACTGGTTCGCCGGAAAATTCGCCCCGCCGCTGCCGCGCGGCTACGTCGAACCGGACCCGCAGATGTTCGGCGCGCTTTACGACGCTTGTCTGAGCGTGCTGCGTTTCATAGACAAATTTAACATTGAAAGCCTTGATTCGGATTGGGATGAATCGGGGAGGATGACGTGCCGTTCGCAATTCGAGACGCTCTCCGGAATACTAGCCAAGATGAGGGACATAGCGGAAAAAGAGGCGAAAGGCTTGCCGCTCGCGCCGGACGATTACAGTGAAATAAAGAGGACTGCGCGGAGTTTCAATGAGTCTCTGCTGCTTCCCGGCGGAATAGCGTTGTCGGGCTCGGGTAAAGAGCTTCGCATGGCCCTCGTGGCCGACGTCGCTACCGATTTTATCGACCACCGTGTACTGGAGGCAGCCACCGGCACGCCCCGGAGGATATACGTTTTTGTGAATGACAGCTCCGGGGGAGCGCGCCTGACAAGGGGTTACGTCTATTCGTACTATGAATTCGAACGCTCGCTCGACGACGAAAGAATGACGGACGAGGAGTGGCGCGAGATGGTTTACGACCCGGAGCGCTCGGAAGAACTGGAAAAATACAGAGCCCCCTGGCTCTAGCGCACGAATAAGACCGGCGCCTGAACCCGGCCACTGCGGGCGAGGGCGCCGGCACTCTCTGTCTCAGATATTTTGTTTTCTAGCAGTCTGTCGGATTTTCGGTCGCTGTTCAGGAGATTACAAAGCGTGCTGAAAGTATCCGTCTTTCCTCCGATTGCCCCGGACAAATCGGAGTCCGCGCCGTTCGTCCGCATAGGCAGCGGGTAGCGGACGTACGGCGCGGAGCTATGGTACAGGTGGCATTTTTATCCGAGGTAAAGTGCAACAGCAATATTCAGGCAATCAGATTTCACCAATCAAGGAGGAATCATCGTGAACAGAAGAGTTTTGATCCGCATCCTGTTAATGGCATTCATCGCGTCGGTATCGTTCGCGGGGGCATCTTATGCAGCCGCGCCACAGGCTGGTTCTGTAGAGCAGTTCGTCGGTCTCTGGGCAGCGGAGAGCGGATTAGTGACTGGGCAAAGCGGATACTCTCTCAACCATCCATTGAGATACGGGCGCCTGTCGATCAAGAAGGCCAAAAAAACCAATACATCAGATATTTTCGGCCGCCTCGAGTTCGTCAGTTCCGGCGGCGCGATCTGGGGCCTCGACTTCAATCAGGACGCTCAGAAGGTCGATTTTCCCTCCCCGGAGAAAATGCGCTGGAGCGGCAAATGGTATGGAGGTATAGACGGCAAGGATTACGAGAGCAAATATGAGGTAGTGCTGGAGCTTGGCGCCGACGGAGTCCTGACACTGACCAAGAAGGACGACGTTTCAAACGAGACCGCCAAGTTCAAGCGCGTTGATGAGGATGCGGCCAAGGATTCCAACCTCAACGCGATGGTCGGAGGATGGAAAGCGATCAAGGGAAGCGCCTCCTTCTCAACCGAGCCACTATCGGGGCTTCCGTTGCAAAATGGCTATATCATGATAAAAGCGTCCCCAGCGAACAGCGAGACGGACGTGACCATTATTGTTTATGGGTCGGCTCGTTTCAAAAAAAGCCAATCTTGGCAGAATCATAGCATCGAACATGAGCAGCAATTCGCGAGGATCAGCAAGGATAACCCAAAAAAAATCAGCTGGACAGTTGATGAGAGGTCTACCATAAACGGGCAGGCCAAAACGATGACGGTTCGCGTCTCCGTTGAACTCAACGATGATGGTACCATTACGCTGAAAAAGAGCGACAAGAACACGGAGGCGACCGCGATTTTCCGCAAGGAGTTCTAGCCTCGCGAATCCAGAAATAACAATATTTGAAGACGGTAATGTCACCGGTAGCTATGCAGGTATACTCGATGAAGAAATAATCGGTGGAGATGTAACCGGTAACGTCGATGCGAGTGGAGGCACTAATTTGAATACAGATGGGTATGCCGGAGGAGTTGTTGCTTGGCACGGGAAAATAAAATTGGCGAATGTGACGACAATAGCAGGAACTTATGGGGGGGTATGATAGCGGTACATTCACCGGAAAGAAAAACTGAATCAACTTAACGAAAACGGCCTCCGGAGGGGAGAAACGCAAAAACCCCTCCGGCTGTTTTTTGGCGCGTGAATCCGGCAACTGCGGGCGAG
>JAITOL010000202.1 GCA_031289955.1 Synergistaceae bacterium | reverse complement strand
ATTTGTTTTGTTGAAATATTCAGCCATCACGGTGACAAATTCATGCTAGAATATCTCCATTTTTATATCTCATGAGCGTCACTCCGACGCTATCCTGGCGGACGTCTGGTAGTCTATTTTCCCTACGCCTATTCGCGGAAGGGCCTCGACCGGTATTATTTTCTTGGGTATGGCGAGTTCGGGAAGGCCTCGTTTCGAGAGTTCGTCGCGCAGCTCCTCGCGGCTCGGGTTTTTGCGCTCGGTGAGCATGACGATCAGCTCTCCCTTGCTCTCGTCGCTCGAAACGCTGACGACGGCGTGCGCCTCGTCGGGCCAGACCTCCTGCGCCGCCTCCTCCACGTAGGTGAGGGAGACCATCTCTCCGCCGATCTTGGCGAAGCGCTTTGCCCTGCCTATTATCGTTATGAATCCCTCGCCGTCTATCGTCACGATGTCTCCCGTGTCGTAGCCCTCGTCAGGCGGCGGCGTTATCGAGCCGTCGGCCCTTATGTAACCCTTCATCAGGTTCGGGCCTCGCAGGACGAGACGTCCGCCCTCATCGAGACCCTCGACCGGGCTGAGGCTCGTCTTTACGCACGGCAGAGGCAGCCCGATGGAGCCCGGCTTGTTGCGGCCCTTTCTGTTCACCCCGACGACCGGCGTGCACTCGGTAACGCCGTAGCCCTCCAGCACCTGTATGCCAAATTTTTCATACCATATCCGGGACGTCGGATCTTTCAGCTTGTCGCCGCCGCAGATGATGTAACGCATCTCGACGAAATCGAACGGTTCGGCGTTGCGCGCGTAACCGGCGAGGAACGTGTTCGTCCCCAGCAGAACGGTGCCTTTAGCTTCGTATGAGAACTGAGGTATTTTTTTGTAGTGAAGAGGCGTGGGATACATCGCTATCGGCATCCCCGTCGACAGAGGCATTATCGTGCCGGTGCAGAGGCCGAAGCTGTGGAACATCGGCATCACGTCGACCATCACGTCGGTCGCGTAAAATTCGAGCGTCGTCCGCACCTGCGCGGTGTTGGCCTGGACGTTCAAAAATGATAGTGCGACTGGCTTTGGAGCGCCCTCCGATCCGCTCGTAAACAGCACGATCGCCGTGCGCTCCGCGTATTTCTCGGCGTTCGGGGTCGGGCCGGCAAACCTCGCCGACAACGCGCACCCCAGTTTCCGCGCCGCGGACATCCGCCCGACGTGGTCTTCGAGGAACTGGATGGATAATCCGGCGTCCGACAGAGCGTCGACCAGCGGCTGAAATTTGCCCTCTTCGACGAATCGCCGCGATGTCACGATGACGTTCACGTTCGCGATCGCGCACGCTTCTTTGAGTGAGCGCGCGCCCATCGAATAATTTATCATGGCTGGTTCCCTGTCCGCGTGCTGAGCGCCGATCATGGCGGCAAGCGTCGTGATCGTGTTCGGAAGCATTATCCCCACGCGCTCGTCGCGCTTCGTCAGGCTTTCCAATATTCGCTGCAAGACGAACACGAGCGTGAGAAATCTGTTCCAGTCGGTTCTCGTGCCGTCCGGCTCTATGCCCATGACGTGATTTCCGCCCCAAAGTCCGCGCTGCTCCAGGATGGTGTCGAAGAGCGGTTTTTTGTCCCACAACCCCCGCATCATCGTGTCGGAGAGCATCTGCTCTATCTGGCGCTTGTGCGTGTAAGAGCGTTTCAAGGCCGCTTCATCGCCCAGCTTCCGGGCCTCGCCGGACAGGAGAGTGACCTTGGGAGCTTTGAGACGGACGAGACGGCCCGCCATCCGCGAAAACGTCGAGAACTGCATGTTGCACGCCCGCGCCGGCACTATCCACGCGCCGCTCGCGCCGAACGCCGAAACCGCCGCGTCGGATATTTTCATCAAAAGAGCGCTCGTCGTCGGCTCGGGCTCGGGGCACACGATCAAAAACCTCTCGTCACGCCAAAGATCGTTGATGTGTTTTGCCGCAAACGGGTCGTTCATGTCGATGACGACGTGCCTGATCGAATTTTTAAAATGACGGAACCATTTTTGACGCGCAGTCGAAGGGGATATGACGACCATCGGCGACAGGGGCGAAAAAAGCGAAAAAAGAATTGGGTCGAGATAAGACGAGTGATGCGGCGCTAAAATGACTCGCTCCCCCGTGCCGAGAGCGCGAATGAGCGCGTCGAGCTTCAGAATGGGTCTGTACAGGATGCTGAAATACAACTTCAAAAGCGATTTCCACACATCGACCACCTCTTCGTTATTTTACCGTAAAAAACCTCCTGAGTCTCGCGAATCATTAGGCTTGGGTTCGATAATATCGCTTGCCAATTTCCGATTATCAATACATAATGCGTCATTGACTCATTCTCCCAAATGGATGTGATGATTTGTCCGATTCTCCCATAGTTCATAGCCTTCTCGAAAATGACCTCTATAAATTCAGCATGTGGCAGGCGCTGATGCACAGCCACCCCGGCGCCAGGGCGGAATATACGTTCTTCTGCCGCAGCGACCCGGCCTACCCTTTGACCGAGCTGGCGGACGACGTCGGCAGGGAGCTGGACAACCTCTGCTCCATGTACTTCAAGCAGGACGAGCTCGACTATCTCAATTCGCTTACATATATAAAGGAAGACTTCGTGGATTACCTGACGGTCTTCAGGTTTCAGAGGCGTTTTATCAGTCTGTCGCGCGACGGAGACAGGCTCGTCATACAGGCGCGCGGGCCTTTGGTTCACGTCATGGGCTTTGAGATTTACGTGCTCTACATAGTGAGCGAGCTGTATTACAGGAGGATACGCGACGACAACACGCTCGTCGTCGCGCGTCGCCGCCTCATGGAAAAAATAGAGCTTCTGCGCAAACAGAACGATCTCACAGATCCGGTGAGCCCCTTCATCATGTTCGATTTCGGGCTGCGCCGCAGATTCTCCGGAGCGTGGCAGAGGGAGGTGGTTGGCGCGCTCGCCCGCGAGATACCCGGGCAATTCAAGGGGACGTCGAACGTCTACCTCGCGAAAGAGCTCGGCATCGCGCCGGTCGGCACAATGGCCCACGAATACATGCAGGCGTTTCAGGGCTTCGGCATCAGGCTGAGGGACTTCCAGAAAGCGTCGCTCGAGGCGTGGGTTCAGGAGTTCAGGGGCGACCTCGGCACAGCCCTCACCGACGTAATAGGCATAGACGCTTTTCTTGCCGACTTCGACCTTTATTTCGCCAAGCTGTTCGACGGTCTGCGCCACGACTCCGGCGACCCGTACGATTGGGGCGAGAAAGTGATCTCCCACTACAAAAAACTGAAGGTCGACCCACACACGAAACGCCTCGTCTTCTCGGACAGCCTGAACATAACGAAGGCTCTCGCGATATACCGCTATTTCAAGGGGCGCATCCCGGTCTCCTTCGGCATCGGCACGAACCTGACGAACGACACGCCGATACCGCCCCTCAACATAGTGATGAAGATGACGAGATGCAACGGGCAGCCGGTCGCCAAAATAACTGACTCCTCCGGCAAGACGACCGGCGTGGACGATACGTTCATGGCGTACATGAGGCAGGTCTTCGACAAGCCGGAGTAATCCGGCGACGAAATTGTTACGCATATTGTAAATATCTTAAAACTTTTTCTTGAATATGGGGGTTGGGCGACATGGCGAAAGTCGGTTCCAGGGCATCCGGCGGAGCGTCGCGCGAAACGTTCGCGAGCCGGTTGGGTTTCCTTTTCATCGCGGCGGGATGCGCCATCGGGCTGGGAAACGTGTGGCGTTTCCCGTATATCGCCGGTCAGTACGGCGGCGCGGCATTTGTTTTGATGTATCTTGTTTTTCTCGTTATTCTGGCAATGCCCATAATGGCCATGGAGTTTTCCGTCGGCAGGGCGTCGAAACTTTCCTCGGTACGCTCGTTCCACGCGCTCGAACCGCGAGGAAGTCAATGGCACGTTTTCGGCTACTTCGCTCTCGCTGGCAGCTTCCTCCTCATGATGTTCTACACGGTCGTAACGGGATGGATGCTCGCGTATTTCTGGTACAGTCTGACAGGATCTCTCCAGGGGCTCAGCCCTGAAGAGGTCGGCGCGTTCTTCGGGGCGCTTCTGGCCGATCCGAAGGCGCTGATATTCTGGATGGGACTCGCCATAGCATTGGGCACGACAATATGCTCGGCCGGCCTGCGTTCGAGCGTCGAACCGATCACAAAATGGATGATGTCCGGGCTCTTCGTCATAATGATAGCGCTGGCGATCCGCTCCTGCTCGCTTCCCGGCGCTGGGCCGGGACTGGAGTTCTACCTCAAGCCCGACTTCGGCAAACTGTTCGCGGGCGAGGGCGTAAAAGGGCTATGGATCACGGTTTACGCCGCCATGGGACAGGCGTTCTTCACACTGAGCATCGGCATCGGAAGCATGGCGATATTCGGGTCGTACATCACGCGCGACTGTTCCCTGACGGGCGAAGCCATGATCGTGACCGCGCTCGATACGTCGGTCGCCATCTGCGCCGGGCTCATAATATTCCCGTCGTGCGCGGCCTACGGCGTTGACGTGGGCGCCGGCCCCGGGCTCATCTTCGTCTCCCTGCCGGTCATGTTCAACCACATGGAGACGATGGGACGCTTCTGGGCGACGCTGTTCTTCCTCTTCATGTGCTTCGCCGCCATGTCGACTATCGTCGCCGTGTTCGAAAACAATATCGCGAGCATGCGCGATATCTTCACGAAGTGGAGCCGCAAAAAAGCGAGCTTAATCCACATGATAACAATATTCATCCTGTCCCTCCCCTGCGCTCTCGGCTTCAACCTGTGGAGCGGCTTCCACCCGCTCGGAGGCGAGACCATAGTCCTCGACATCGAGGACTTCATCCTGAGCAATAACCTGCTCCCGATAGGTTCGATAATATTCCTGCTCTTCTGCTGCGCGAAGAAGGGCTGGGGCTGGGATAACTTCCTGAACGAGGTCGACTCCGGAAGAGGCGTAAAATTTCCCCGCGCGCTGCGCGGATATTTCACATACGTCATGCCCCTGATAATGCTGGTCATATTCGCGATGGGATACTACACGATGTTCTTCAGAAAATAAACGATTTTATCCCGCGTTCCTTTATGTCAAATTTTTCAGGCTTTCTCCATAAGGCGCGGTGAGGACGCCTCGCTCCGTGATGATCGCGGTCACAAGTTCGTGATCCGTCACGTCGAACGCCGGGTTGTATACGCCCGCTCCCTCCGGCGCCATTCGCTCGCGATACCACATCTCCGTCACCTCTTCCGGGGGACGCTCCTCTATGACTATGCCGCTTCCGTCGGGGGTCGCCATGTCTATCGTCGACGTCGGAGCGCAGACGTAAAACGGTATCCCGTAATACTTCGCCATTATGGCGACGCCGGACGTGCCGATCTTGTTGCAGACGTCGCCGTTCGCCGCCACGCGGTCGCAGCCAACGAACACCGCGTCTATCCAGCCTTTTTTCATCACCGAGGAGGCCATTCCATCGCAGATGACGGTCGTCTCCACTCCCCGCGCCACCAGCTCCGACGCGGTGAGGCGAGCGCCCTGAAGCAGAGGGCGGGTCTCGTCGGCGTATACACGGAAACGATAGCCGCGCTCGGCGCCAAGATGTATCGGCGCCAGCGCCGTGCCGTATTTGACCGTCGCGAGCTGACCGGCGTTGCAGTGGGTCAGTATCCCGTCGCCGTCCTTCAGAAGGGCGAGCCCATATTCCCCTATGGCCCGGCACGTCTTTACGTCCTCATTTCGGATGAGTATGGCCTCGTCATGAAGCATCCGCTTTATTTCTCCGACGGGAACGCGCGAGTTTGCGCTCGCCACGCGCTCCATACGGTCGAGCGCCCAGAAGAGGTTCACGGCCGTCGGGCGCGAGGTCGCCAGATAATCCTTCGCCTGTTTGAATTTTTCATAAAACGTTTCGTAATCGCCCGAATCGATTTCACACGCGGCCAGATACACCCCGATGGCGGCGGCCACCCCGATCGCCGGGGCGCCTCGCACCTGGAGCCCATATATCGCCCTGTGAATTTCCTCCTGCCTGGTTAGCGACAATAATTCGACGGATCCCGGCAGCTTCGTCTGGTCGATTATGACGAGAGCGCGGTTTTCCTCGTCGAGCGATACCGTGTCGCGATCCAGGAGACTCTTCGTCATGGATTGAGCCGTCCCAAGCGGCGCAACGTCGCGATCGTTCGTCGGGAGAGACGCGAAACGCGACGGAACGCCGCCGCTCGTCACTCCCAATCTCGCGCGTATATCGAGCAGTTCGCCCACCTGGGATTCGGTGAGAGCGTTCGCTTGTCCGATGATATAACCGGTGTACATCAGTATCGTGGCGTAATGCTCCATCGCCTCCAGCCTGAAAAACGCCTCCATGAGGCTCGTCCCCCACGACAGAGCACCGTGGTTCGAGAGCAGCAGCGCGTTGTAATCGCGGCAGTATGGAGCGATGGAGTCCGGTATTCCCCGCGAACCGGGCGTCTCGTAATGAACGCAAGGCACGACGCCGAGATTGACCAGGGCCTCGGGATACGCTGAGCTGTCGAGGCTCTGGCCCGCCACGGCGAACGACGTGCAGACGGGCGGATGAGCGTGGGTGACGCCCATTATCGCCTCGTTTTCGTTGTACAGTCTCAGGTGCATTTTGACCTCGGACGACGGCTCGAGCGGGCCGGACGCGAGCACGGTTCCGTCGAGCCTCATTTTGACCATCGAGCCCTCCGTCATGAAACCTTTCGAGACGCCTGTAGGCGTCGTCCAGATTACGTCGGGCGCAACACGGCACGAGATATTGCCGTCATTCGCGGCGACGAAATTTTTAGCGTACATGCGGCGTCCGATCTCGCCTATATCGCGCACAGCCTCTTCGTCGGTCGGAAATTTCGTCTCGCTCATGCCGGACGGCCCTAGACGCGATTTGACGCGAGGACAGGGAGTTCCGAGGGGGAATTTATGACGTAGTCCGCGCCATCCGCCGCGACCTCTTTAGGCCTGAAACCCCACAGAACCCCGATTGAAACGCAGCGCGCGTTTTTGGCCGTCGCGAGATCGACGCCGGTGTCCCCCGCGAACATGGTCTCGCGCGGATCCAATCCGAAATCGCCCAATATGTTGTTCACGATGGCCGGGTTCGGTTTGAGGGGAACGCCGCTCTTGCCTCCCGCCACGACGCCGAAGACCCCGTCGCCGAAGAAGTGGGATATGGCTAACTTGGCGTCGGAGTCCGGTTTGTTCGAGACCACGGCAAGTTTGACCGGCAGCTTGCCCAGTTCGCGGAGCATATCCAGAACCCCGTCGTATGGCCTCGTTTTGTCGAGCGAGTGAGCGGCGTAACGCTCGGAATAAATTGGCTTTATCGCGGACAGGTTCAGGGGCGTCCGCGCGTCCTCCGGCAGGATGCCCCTGACGAGATTGTCGACCCCGCTGCCCACGAAATACCTGTACGCGTCGATATCGTGAGTGGGAAAGCCCAAACGCGTCAGAGAATAGTTCGCGCTGTCCGCTATGTCGTCGAGCGTATTCAAAAGAGTTCCGTCGAGATCGAACAGGATTGCTTTTATCTTCATGAAACCGCTTCTTTCATCAGTTCTTTTCTGTTGAGCTCCCGTATGCGGGACTCTTCGAGCATATTCTGATAGTTTATCCGTTCGAGCAGAATGTCGGCGTTTAAAACTCTCCGCTCGTCGGCCGTCTTGGCGGCTCTGTCGGCGACGGCTTTTTTCTTCCGGTACTCCGCCTGTCGCTTAGCGGACTCCGCCACGCTTTCAAGATGCCTGTCCACCATGCTCTCCGTCGCTTTGTCGCAGGCCCGGACGGCTTTGTAAAACGCCTCCCGCGCGCGATTCTGGTCGGAATCCGTGACGCGCTTCACTTTGCGCGAAACATCGTTCCACGCATCAATAAAAAGGGAATTTGCCTGATTGGCATTTTGAACGGACATGTGTCGATCCCTCCTTGAATCTCCACAATGCTTGAATATCGCATAACACGCGATCCCTCGCGTCCCCTACATTATAGCTAAAAATCAGTCCGTGGCAATAGCCGCGCCGCGACATAGCGCCGCGACCAAATGGTCAAAGTTTGAGCCCCCGGATGTTGACGTAGAACCCGTCGACAGGTATAATCTCTCGTGCGCCGAGGTGGTGGAAATGGTAGACACGCACGTTTGAGGGGCGTGTGGAGTAATCCGTACGAGTTCAAGTCTCGTCCTCGGCACCATTTTTTTAAACAACATAGTCCAAGGAAATCTAAAAACCCCGTCCAAGACGGGGTTTTTGTTTTGTGTATGTCCAACGTGATACAATCGCAATATAGAAGAGGCTCCGGGCAATATTTGCCGGGGTTGCCTGACACGGAGAATCACCCGGCAGAATAGAGGTGATTCATGGTGGAGGAAGACAACAAAAAAAGCTACAAGGTGGTCGTCCTTGTAGCCCTAACCTCCGCACTTCTTGGGGCGCTTTTCAGGCTCCTTGTAGAAGTGCTCACCTGTAACTAACTTGGCCTGTAAGCCCCGGCTGAGTTGGCAGCTCGGTCGGGCACGGCCTGCAAGATGTTTTCCCCTGCTGCCTCTTCGGCGGGGGTTTTGCTTTCGAGGTAATTATACTACAGATGGGCATATAGTCAAAAGCAGTCATTCGAGGCTTGAAAAACGAGCATTGGGATCGATAAAAAGACTGCTTTTACTTCTCGTTCGGCCCCTTTGCCTAACGTTATCATATCGTCGGCTTCGACGAAATGATCTGAGGCCGCATTACCGATGTTCTCGCAGGCATTTTTAGCATTGTCTATGACAGCATCGAAATGCCGATAGTCGGTGACGCAACGATGACGCGAGGTTGGAAACCGAGGCTGCGAGGGGTTATAATCGCTTTGTTCTGAAACGAGGGGCTTATGGGGTGTAAACGGTGATACGGGCGACAATATCAGAGAATGTGGAAACCTTGTTACTTTTATTATAGCAGAGCGAATGACGATGAAGTTGGAGGAATTTTGATTGCCGACGCTCGAATGGATTGGCAAGGATAAAGTCATAAACCACCATCAGGACGTGCCGTACCGTGTGCTCGACCATA
>JAITOL010000186.1 GCA_031289955.1 Synergistaceae bacterium | reverse complement strand
CCTCGATTCGCGAGACTATGGGCTTTATAGTGTCGTTTATTATATTTTTTGCGGCGGTCTCGGGCAGGTCGCTCGTAAAAGAAGCGACCATGAAGGGCAGCGAGGCGAGATCAAATTTTGTGGATACAGGCTCCTCGATATCAGTAGGAAGCGTGCCCCGCGCCGATCTCACTTTGTTCTCGACGTCGATTATCTTGAGATCGAGATCCGCGTCCTCGTCAAATTCGAGGACGACGAGCGATACGCCATTCTGCGAGTAGCTTCTTATCGAATCCAGGCCGCTCAGGTCGGAGAGCGCGTCCTCGATGGGTTTCGACACGAGGGTCTCTATCTCCTCGGGGCTCGCCCCCGCGTAAATCGTGCGGATCATGACGACAGGAGGGCTCACATCCGGGTAAAGCGTCACTCCGAGACGCCCATAGCTGAAACCGCCCAGCATGACGAACAGCGCGACAAAACACCATGTAAAAACCGGACGGTCTATGCAAAATCTGATAAATCCGCGCATCCCGTCAGTCCCGTTTCGCTGGTTCCGCAAGGGTCGAATTTTCAAACCCGCTCGTTTCATACGAGATCGCAATGCCGTCGACGAGTCCCCTGTTTCCGCTGATTATCAACAAATCTTCCGGCGCGATCCCGGACGTCGCCACGACTTTCCCTCCGCCGCCCCCGCCCGCGCTAATTTTCGTCATCCGCGCCGTCCGCTCGCCCGCGTCGCCGACCGCAACGAATACAAACTGTTCTTCCCCCCTGTTGAACAACGCGGACGACGGTATGACCACGGCGTCAGGCGTCAGGCGAACTAGGAAATCCCCTTCGATGTTAGCCCCCGGAAGCACGCCGCTCCCAGGGTCGAGACCGACCGTCACGGGATAGAGGCCGGAACCGGACTGAGCCTTTGGGTTGACGCGCGTCACCGCTCCCTTGATTGAAACGCCGTTGTGAATGACATTGACCGGGGTTTTTACTCCGATGCCGGCGATGTCCCTTGCCGAGACCATAATAATGGCCTCCATCTCCGAGACGTCCTCTATCGAGAGAAGCGTCTGGCCCATCTCGGCGACTTCGCCGGGGTTGATCAGACGGCCGGTCACTATGCCGGAAATTTTGGAGCGCAGTTCCGCCCGCCCCAAAGCGGATCTGTTGCTCTGCAATGCAGCCTGTTCGGATATCATGGCCGTTCGCGCTCTGTCGACCTCGGCCTGCGATACGCCGCCGGCCTTGTTCAGCGCGATTAGGCGATTATACGTCGACTTAGCCTCCTCGAAGGCAGCGGCCCTGGCCCTCGCATCTGCGGACTGATCCGTTTTTCGCAGGGAAATGAGGAGCTGCCCCTCTTTGACCGAGTCCCCCACGTCCACATGGACGGCCTCCACAATCTCTCTGACATAGGACGCGACCTCCATATTGCGCGCGGCGCGGGCGACTCCGTAATATTTCTTCCACTCTTCCCAGTTCGACGCCTCCACTTTCATGACCATTACCGGGCGGGACCGCGGGATATTTTGCGAAATCCGGTCGAGCGTGGCCGCATACCGCTCCGATCTGCTCGTTATTCGGAGCGCCATGACGGCGACGCCGGCGATTATTGCCGCCACCCAGAGCAGGACGCGTATTTTTTTTATTGTTTTAATTTTTTTGCTTGTGCGGCTGGGCTCCTCGATATACTCCATCTGGCGTCATCTCCATCGCTTCCCTGAATTATGAAGCAATAGTAACGCGCTCTTTTAAACGGAGTGTAAACGGGGGAGATGAACGCTGAATGTGCTGCCCTCTCCGGGAGAGCTCTCGAGTTCGATGCGCCCGCCATGGAGTTCGACGATTTTTCTGGCGATAGACAGCCCGAGCCCATTGCCGCCGAGGGCCCGGTCGCGGGCTTTGTCCGCCTTGTAAAACCGCTCGAACACGTGCGGAGCGTCGTCCGCGGAGATTCCAACGCCCGTGTCCGATACGCGGCAGCAAATGTTTTCTCCGGCGTCGCTGAGAACGATAAGTATCTTCCCGCCAGGTTCGGTGAACTTGACGGCGTTGTGCAGCAGATTGATCCAGACCTGCGACAGCATATCAGGATTGCCGGAAATCGACAGTTTATCGAGCTCCGCCTCGACTTGCAGATTTTTGGCTCTCCATTGGGGCTCCATCGTCAGCGCGATATTTTCTATCTGTCTGTCGAGCCGGTACTCCTGAGGCGACAACGAATCCCTGCCGGTATCGAGCGCGGACAATTTCAGCAGGTTGTCGCTCAGGGTCGAGAGACGGAGGCTTTCGGTCTCTATTACGTCGAGGTAGTGATTTTTTCGCTCGGAGGACAGATCGTCGTTTTTGAGCAGCTCGGCGAATCCCCGGATAGACGTCAGGGGCGACTGTATTTCGTGGGACACGTTCGAGATGAACTCCCGCCTCAGATGTTCCATGGAGCCGAGTTCCGACGCCATTTTGTTGATTTTCTCAATGAGTTCGTTGACGTGTCCGTACTTCCCCGTCTGAATGAACACATCGAAGTCCCCGCGCGCTATCCTGTCGAAAGCGTCGATAGCCTCCGCCCAGAGCCGCCGTCCCCAGGCGTGATGATTCCCATAAGCCGCCAGGTGAATCGCCTCGCCTATCGCCAGGGCCAGCAATATGCCGATAAACCCCGACGCGACGTGCGCCCGCATTTCGGACGGATGTCCAGTCCGGGCGAAGATGAGCTCCGTCAGGCCATATCCGGCGGCAAACGAGCCGCACAGCAGGGCGATGGCGAATATCGCGAAAAGCGCGTGCCACGCCGGCCCCCTCCGCCATTCTCCTTTCATCATGACGACGCCTCCAATCTGTATCCAAGACCACGAACCGTCACGATCTTGAAACGATAACGCTCCGCCGGAAACCTGTCGCGCAGCCTGTTTATATGAACGTCGAGCGTCCGTTCGTTTCCCTCGAAATCGACGCCCCAGACGTCCTCTATGAGCTTGTTGCGCGAAAACGTCCTCCCCGGAAATCCCGCCAGCTTGAAGAGCAGCTCGAACTCCTTCATGGGAATATTCTCCCGCGCTCCGTCCGACTCGACGCAATAATCGTTTCTGTCTATCGTGACACCGCCGACGCGCAGCACGGCTGAAGATTCCGCCTTATATCGCCGCAGCAAAGCGCGCGCGCGCATAACCAGCTCGTCCCCGTCGAACGGCTTCGTCAGATAATCGTCCACGCCGAGCCCGAACCCCCTGGCCTTGTGAAATATCTCCCCGAGCGCGGTCAGCATCAGGATCGGAAGATCGTTATACTGACCCCGCAGGCGCTCGCACAGCTCGAACCCGTCCATATTCGGCATCATGACGTCCACGATGACGAGATCGACAGCGCCGGCGGATATTTTTCGCGCGGCGTCCGCCCCGTCAAAAGCCTCGACGACCTCGAAACCGTCGTTGCAAAGCAGCGTGCGCACGAGCTCCCTGATGTTCGCGTCGTCGTCGACAATCATTATCCCGCTCACCCCGGATCGCCTCCTTCCCGTTGTCCGTAATAATATATGCGTCCAGTTTAAACCGAATGTAAACAGTTAAGGCCTATGATGGAATGGATAGTGATATTCAACCAGTTGAACGGGAGTCTAAAATTATCAAATCACCTGTGAATATGAGGATTAACGGCGGTCAGTCACTCGACGCCGGCCACGCCCAATCCGGCCAGCTTATCCCGCGCTTCTTTGTTGCCTTTTGCGGCGGATTTTTTGTACCATGTGATCGCTTCGGCAATATCCGGTTCGACCCCGGCCCCTCGCTCGTACATCGCGCCTATATTATACGCGGCCTTCGTTGAACCGCTCGAATCGGAGGCTTTTTTATACCATTTCATGGCTTCGCCATAGTCCTGATCTACCCCGACCCCATGTTCGTATATGTAGCCCTTTGCGGCGTCATTTCCAAGATCGGCGGCTTCCCTGTTCCACTTCACGGCTTTTTCGTGATTACGTTCGACGCCTTTGCCGTGATCGTACATATATCCCATGTTAAACATAGCGACATCGTCCCCAAAGTCGGAGGCTTTTTTGTACCAGCTCATCGCTTCGCGGTAATCCAGCTCGACTCCTTCACCTTGTTCATACATAAATCCTATGGTATTCATAAC
>JAITOL010000145.1 GCA_031289955.1 Synergistaceae bacterium | reverse complement strand
CCGTGGTAATGCGCGGCGGGGCGCACCTCCAGAACTACAAGCCTGGAAGTGGACGGCGAAAGCTCCATTTCGTCTCCCACTTGCCCGCCGCACACCGTCCAAGTCGACTCAAGGAAAACAACATGCCCCTCCCCGGATGGGTCATCGCCGCCCCCCGTTGGAACCAACTGGTCATATCTGTTGTATTTCACCTGTCCGGGAATGGTAATAGGCTCGTCCCACTCGATATTCCCAGTCGGCCCCAATTCGGGATCAATCTCAGTCGCTATTCTTTTGTACAGAAGAACGGGGCGCGGATGGATCAGGCGCGGGCGTATCATATAAACCCTATCCCTATTGATTTTGCAGAAAACAGCTCTATGATCTGGTCGGTTTCCGTATCTCCGGTGTACGACTTTTCCGTAAAGCGATCAGAGGCGCTGGCGTTGAGTTCATAACTGTGCCCGTCAGTAGTTTCTTTCGCAAGGAGTCCGCGCATGGAGGATTCAGCTACGGCGTCGGAATCACCGAGAGGGACTGCGGCTTGCATCGAAACGATCTTCATGGCTGCTCTCCGTATCATAGACGGCGTAACATATGTTCCATCGTCCGCGATATCGACGTAACCCCACAGCCCCACAACCTCAACGTTCAATTCGCCGCGAGACCAACCTTGCTTGTAACTCAACTTTGGATAATCGCGATCTTCCGGACGGTTATAAAGAACGTAATTGAATACATACGCCGCATTACATTTGACGGATTCAGCCTCAATAAGGAAATGGGGGAGTGGTAAAACCGCCCCCCCATTTCCGTCAAGTTTTATGGTTCTTTGTCGAGGCTCGAACCAGCGCCCTGTCACAAGATCGATGAAATCCGACGCCTGTTTACACAACTCCGCAAGTCGTTCATCCGTAGCCTGATCTTCTCCTACGCCTTCGCTCCTTAGATCATCGGGGCTGCAATACATGGTCAAACCCTCTTGAAAAGTCCCGAGGACAAAAGCGCGGAAGCGGCGCCTTTTTCTACTGTTACGCGCTCGTTCTTCTTCAACCTGATAACTCCTTGCCCGGTAAAAGAAGCGGCTCCCTCGAGAATGAGCGTAATATACTCATGGGACTCCTGATTCACAGAGACTTCTCCGTTTTCCTGCGCATCGTTTTCTTTGGTGATATCGATTGGATCGAGAGTTTCGCAGTTTTCAGGAGGGGTTTGTACTACATCTTCGGACATGGGCGTATTTATAGCCTCATTATCCGGAAGCGTGTTCGTGCTTTTCCTGGGCATTAGAATACCTCCTACTCTTAAACTTCGTACCCAATAACTACGGCCTCGTGCCAGATGATTTTCGCGGGGTCAAGCCTCATGGTGGTGGTGTACTCGGTCAGCCTTTTGCGGGGTGAACGCTCATGCTCGTTCCGCACCTCTCGGAAGATACCCGTCGCTAGATTTCGATTCGGCGTGAGGATGAACACGTCATCCGGCATGTACTCGCACTCAAATATCGAAACACCTGCGTAGCGCTGGAGGTTGCCAGTAATCAGAGACTCATCGCCGAGCGCGGTGTTGCGTATGGAAAGCTGCTTTGTGTATGCCTCCGCGACAGTCGGCGAGACATAAAACCTCAGCTCGTTCTTCCTGCGCTTGAACTTATTCGGCATGGTAGCGAGCATTGACGGAAATATCGTGTCTTTGTAATCCACAGATCCGGCAGTATCGACCTTGTGAGTGTCCGGGGAATCCTTCGCGATTTTAACAAAACCATCGCCGATTTTGAGAAACTTCCCGTCCGCGTCACCGTCAGTCTTTGTCGAATCGCCGTTGAGCGACAGGTCGCAAAGGTCGTTGCCGAACTGCTCTGCCATCATGGCGGCAATTGTGTCATCCGCGTTGCCTCGCTCGATGGTATCTTCCAGCACGTTATCCGTTACATCGAAGGGCAGGATAACTTCCCTGGCTTCGAGCTGCTGTTTCGCCGTCTTTACGCCTATCAACTCACTCGGGGCGACACCCTCAGCGGCAAGCCGTAAAACGCGGGTGTTCATCCCGATGTAGTCGAGATCCTGCGTAGGCGTTATCATCGTCACTGTGCGAATATCCCTTAGAAATGCCGTCGCGTCGAACATCAGACGGAGAAATTCGCTTGACTGTGCGGGGTTAAGGTAACCGCCCTGCCCTGTGCCTTGGAAATCAACCGTTGTTACGGCGTCTTTCGCTATAATCGCTCTGTTGCTGGTGAATCCGCTCATTCTTTTTCCCCTCCCTTATCCAACGAAAGCTCCGCTGAAGATCGAGTTCTTTTTCTGAACCTCGGACTCTTCAGGGATACTGTTCCGCGTACCGCGCGCCTTTTCCAATTTCTCCAACCTGTCGGAGACTGGATTTATGGCCTCGCTTATGGCCGCCTTTACGATTGCCGCAATGTCGAGCTCGTCTTTCTGAAGAGCCTCGTCCTTCGGAGGCGTCTCAGGAGCGGCGGTCTTGTCGTCGGCCCCTTTCTCCACCGAAGCGCCCGGCTCCGCCTTATCCTCTTCCTTCTCAACCCGCTCCAGCTTCTCCAACTTCTCCAACTTCACCGACAGGGGTTTGACGGCCTCGTCAACACAGTTTTTGATGAGCTTCTCCAGTTCCTCTTTAACCACGTTCACATCTCCTTCCGAGTCCGGCGTCTCGTCGGCCTCATCGATAATTTTGCTAAGCGCCGCATGTGCTGCTTTTAGCTCGCTTAGCCTTGCGCCCGAAATCTTGCGCCCTGACTTCTGAACTTCTTCCCCAAACTTCTTGATGTCCCCATCGGAACCAAGCAATATCTCTCCGGCGATTCTGTGAAAATCGCTAAGCGCTTCCTTGATTTTTTTGGAATCCGGTTCTGTTTTTTTGCTGTCACCGTAACGCGAATATCCAATCGAGCTCTGCAAGGCATCGGTCAATTCATAAAAACGCCGGCTTTTTTCCGCCGCGTTGAATTTGTCGGCGACTTCGCCCTTCTGAA
>JAITOL010000130.1 GCA_031289955.1 Synergistaceae bacterium | reverse complement strand
ACAATAGCTTATTCCGGTTCGTCGGTGAAAAGAGTTTTTTGCGCGGGATCGGCGGGACGCGTCTTTGGCTGATGTTTTTTATTATAGCTGTCCAATTTGCGTATCGCGGATTTGAACATGCGGTACGCGCCTGGCGTTAAATGTTTCGCCAGAGCCAATGACATGCCTGAAGCCACTTCGCGTCTTGAAGCTTCAGTCGGGATGTTTTTCACGAACATAAGCATATCGGGATGAAAGATAGCGGCGTTATCTTTGATGGACAGTTCAAAGAGTTTAACGATAAATTGCGGTGATATATCGGGCCACACCATTAGGAAAAAAGACAGTAAGAGGCCAAAAACGCCATCGTAGGAACGTTTTGCCGCGAAGAAAGCTTCTGTCGCAGCGGCGTCGCCCGACAGACGGTAGCGTTTCATACCCCGGCAGAGTCTGCAAAAACAGCCAATCTGGTCGTCTTCCGGCAAATTTTCCGCGAAGAACTCGATATGTCCGTTGGATAGCTCATTCCACGGCATTTCGCGTAACGCGGCGCCGTCGCTTAAAGACGCCACAGACATAGTGACAAGATAGTCTATCAGGCATCTGAGCGTCTCCGCCAGGCTCTCTTTGTCGAGAAGAGAAGATACGAGACGCATTACCCCGACCGGCACAACCGGCGACGTGAAAAAACTGGCGACGTTTTCAGTTTCATCTTGCGAAAGTCTAAGGGGCAGCAGGCGTGACGCTTTGTCCTTTATCACCGACAAAACTTCTGGAGAATATAAGCTTATAAATACAAGTGTGCTGGGGGTCATAGCCTCGTAAGGCAGGTTCGCCTTTATGATATGTCCGACAAAATCGAAGCCATTCTCACTGCACAGCATCTTGAAAGCGTTCTTTACAGGTTCCGGCCATGGATTCTCAGGACGCCATTTCCGCCCGATATCCCCGAGCGTCTTGAACAGAGTAATGTGCGCTTCTGTTTTCAACTTCAGGAAAAAATCCGGATCGCGAGTCGAAAGCGCGTGGATCGCCAGATATGACATGATGTAGCGCTCATGCTCGGTCCATCCGTCGTAGTTAAGCAGTATCCAAAAAGGGAGGTATTCATAATTGCCGTCGTCCGGTAAGTTTAACAGCCGATCATATGTTTTGGCGTACCCAAACTGTACGCGCGAGAATTTAACCTGCATTACCCGCACTGCCGATTCCCATTCGCTCCCGTATTTCTTGCCCCCCGTCTCGCACAGATAATTCCACAGGGCAAAGACCGACGCGTGGTTCTGCGGCCAGAGGATTTCCCCAAAAGCGGGATGCCGGATCACATCTCTGGGTTCGCGCAGTACGCCTCTTTTGTCGGGTCTGATTATGTCGCACAGAAGCGAGGCTATGGCTCGTAACGCTTTGAACGTCCCTGCGGACGCCATGTTTGCGGTTTTGGATTCCAGTTTTTCGGCAATGTTGAGGAATGTCGAGTACGGGGAGACTGTTTTGGCATTGCGCAGCGCGTCGAACTGTTTTTCGAGTTTTCCCGGGAGCGGATCCTTTCGCGAGGCGAATATGCTTTTTTTGCCTTTTTTCGCGGTGGATAATGCCTCGCGTATCTTCAGACGCGTCGTTCCAAACGGTTCAGGCAGTTCGGTATCGTCCGGCAATTCGGACAGCGAATCCCGCTCGCCATTTTTTAAGCCCGCTATATCCATCACGAGGCGGGCGCATCCGCGCAGCCTCGCGTCGTCAGCGCCAAGATTTTCTTCAAGGATCATCATGCTCGCCACAGCGAAAGCGCCTTCAATATCTTTATACACGAACATGGTCTGAGCAAGGCAATTATAGTATGCGTCGGTCAGTCTCGGCGCCTGCTTGGTCCTGTCCGACGCGGCTCTGTTCCTCATATACAGCGATATGAACGCGTCCCATTTTCCGTCGTTCCAACGCTGCGCCAAGCGTTCGGAAAGGGATTGGTTCTTCACGGGTTTTTTCTTATTGTTTTTGTTCTTGCGCGACATCTTTATGAGAACCCCTACAGATTATCCATCGCGGAGAGCAGTTCGTCCTCCAAGTCGTCAATTTCATCCGCGTCATCCAAAAGCGCCTGCTCGTATCTGGCGGCGAGCGCCGCGAAAGCTGATTTATCCGCCCCGTCCGGCATAGTCTTCAGCAGCTCTCCGGCCCGGCGGACTACGAAGTTGACCGGGCCGCATGACCTCCGGAGCGGCTCTTCGTCTCCCTCGTCGTCGTCCATCGTTTCCAGCGCCTGATGGCGCGATATCTGAGGATTGCGGCTGTCGAAACGAACTTCGGTTCTCTTGCTGTAGCCTTTCTGTTCAGCCGTGAGGTGAATGATTCCGTTCAGGTCGTACGCGTATTCGACTATTATCGGAGTTTCAGCCTCGGACTGGGCGAGTCGGAGTTCCGTTATGCCGATCAGCGTATTATCTTCCGGTTCTTCAGATTCTCCCTGGTATACCTTGAGACTCGCTATTTTCTGGTTCTCGTCGGTGGTCCAGAATTGTCTGGCCCGAATAGCCGGGATAGGAGTATTTCTCGGTATTATTGGGACGCACCGTAATTCTCCCTCATACATGTTCAATGCGGCCAGGCTCAGCGTGTGCGATGTGACGTCGAGCAAAATCTGTTCGACATTTTCGCCCGTGATAATGCCTCCCTGTATCGCCGCGCCTTGAGAAACGCTCAGATCGGGATCTACGGGCGGCATGCTCGCGTCGCCGAAAAGCGACGAGAGCATCGCGGAAACGACCGGCATCCTGGTCATCCCTCCGACTAAGAGCACTCTGTCGATGTCGCTTGCGCTAAGTTTGGCCTCACAGAGCGCTTTTTTCACAAAATCTATCGTGCGTTCCAGCAGACGAGACGTCAGGCTCTCAAACTCCTCTCTCGATATCTCCAGAGATAGTGTGCGGCCATGTCCGTCGGGCGTCGGGATATTCGCTTCCTCGATCAGCGCGGTTGCTTTCGACGACAGGCGAATCTTCGCGTTCTCCGCCGCGAGCGTCATCCTGGCCAACGCGGGAGCGTACTCCGAGAGATCCGGGGCGCCTTCTTCGATCAGCGTTTCAAGCGCGAGATCCACAAGACACCTGTCGAAGTCGTCCCCTCCGAGCTGAGTATCGCCGGTGCTGGATAAAACCTCTATTATCTCGTTCATCCTCAGCACCGAGACGTCGAACGTGCCTCCCCCAAGGTCATAGACGAGCGCGTGTTTCCATGGTTTGCCGCCGGCCTCCGACTTGAGGTTTACGTGGTCATAAAAAAGAGCCGCCGCTGTGGGTTCGTTGATGATTCTTTCAACGGACAATCCTGCCCTGTTGCCGGCCTCTATGGCAGCTCTCCTCTGTGCGTCGCTGAAATAAGCCGGTACGGTGATCACGGCGCGCTTGACGTCGAGGCCGTCTAAACGTCGCGCTTCGTCGCACAGGTAACGCAGTATCATAGAGGAGATATCCTCCGGCTCGTACGTTTTATCCCCCAGCTTCAGCTCCGCGCGCTTGCCCATGAGGCGTTTCACCGAGCAAATCGACTGCTCGGGAAAAGCGACCGCCCTGTTCCTCGCTTTACGCCCGACAAGGATTTCGCGTCCGTCGAAACTTACAACGGAAGGCACTATCCCGTCTCCCTCGATTGGTATGACGCGGGGACGCCCGTCTTCGATCACGGATATGCAGGAATTTGTCGTGCCAAGGTCGATCCCATATATTTTTTCACTCATCGGCAATCCCTCTCCACTCTATTTTGGCAATATCGACATCCGACAGCAGATCGTCGATCATTTGAGACACGGCGTCGGCGTCCACGAGGGACGAGAGCCCGGCAAAACCGGCGTCTCCAATTTCCCGCAACTCACGCTTGTCGCCCCACAGGAAACCGGCCAAGCTGACGCCGTCCTTATCGTTCAGCATGGCTTCCGAAAATTCCGACAAAAACGCGTCGTCAAGGCATATTCGCCTGTAAGCGCCGTTAATCTCCATGAACTTTTCGGGAAATCCCTCCGGGGGGTAACGCCGGACATTTCGCACAAAAGCTTTGCGCGCGTCTTCCGGCGTTGCGTCGCGCGCGATTTTTAAAATATCGTATGCCGACTCTATCATTCGTCTCCTCCGCTATGCTCCGGGTTCGCCCTGTTTATGACCACCACGGCGTATCTAAACACTTCCCCGTCCAGGGTGAAGCCGGGGCGGATTATCTCCAAAATTGAATCCAGAGGCGCCTCGGGGTCGAACCGAACAGCGCACGCTTCGTGTATGGCTGGGTCGAAGGGATCGCCCACGCGCCCCAGAAATTCGAGCCCGAACTGTTCGAGCAAAACGGCAAGTTTCCCCCGCAGAACGTGGAGTTCAGGAGTATCGAGGGCATTGGAACGGCATATCGCGAAATTTTCCGCAAAACTGATCAGAGCTTCCATCTTGGGAGATTCCGTCTCCATCCTGCGCAGGAGAGCCAAAATTTCGTTCTGGCCGGTATAAAGACTTTCGATTGCCGCCTGATTGCGCCGCTCCTGACGATTAGTCTGTGAAGACTTTTCTCCAAGTTCCAGGAAATGCCCGGCTAGAAAATCTTCAAGTCTGTCGGCCAAAGCGTCAAAAAGTCCCTTTAGCTTTTCGAATTTTATAAAGAATCCAAACATAATACACCGCCAGCATTCCCCGGTTTCGGGGAAAAATATGATTACGACGCAAAATATTAACATATGGGGTATTATCTGTCGAATTTCTATAATTGGAACTCTACATTCGGCGTCGAAGCCATTCTAAAGCGGGCTGTCCTGATTCCATGGATCAAAAAACGACGCGGAGAGCACTGCGTCGACGTTATAAGGTTTATTCCAGAGAAAAGACCGGTGATAAAAAAGATAAAAAATATTAATTCCATTCGGCGGAACGTTGTCGGTTCGGGTATGCACACATCTAAAGCTTATCTCCCGAATCAATCCGCCTTTCAGCCTTGCCTTCCAGACGTACCTATCGCCCCATTGTTCCGGAAAGGGTGTGTTGGAAGCCCACACCTCAGCGGGGACGACCTCGGGAGGCGAGCCGAAATATTTTATCAGGGCGTCTAAGTATATTTTTTTCAAGACTTCGAACGGAAGCCCTCTCCTGAGGCCGGATCCCATAATATGGACGCCGATAGACGCGATTTTGCCGCCTTGAGATTCGACGTTATAGACGATCACCCCGCTTTGGGTGTCGAACGTGTATGTCGTTCCGGTCTCTTGTTTCCTGTTGTCGTCCGGGCCTACCAGCCACGTATGGCTGCTGATCCGCGGATTTCCTTTGCGCGTCATCATCTCACCGACCTCATCCGGCGACGGATATTCCTGCAGTATCGACACGATATCGTCGGTTGCGGT
>JAITOL010000099.1 GCA_031289955.1 Synergistaceae bacterium | reverse complement strand
GTTGTGACCGGCGGATTATCCGAGACCACGGTCAGCCCGAGAGCGTCATGGGGCACAAAAAATGGCAGTCCCTTTTCCTCTCCCGGCTGCCACTCCATGTAGCTCATGTCATAGTGAGTAATGCGCTTGTCAGTATCGTTTCTATACGTGGGCAATGTTTATGTCACCTCTCCTTTTACCAGTTCGCGATATTTCTCTCCTTCGCGTTGCGCTGAGCTCGTTTTATGGCCTGTCTGTTCCCGAGGATAACACCGAGCGTATCCGCCGCGTCGTGCGCGTCCCTGGTTGTGTATAAACGCTTCACCTGGTTCCACGGCGCGCCCGAGAGCGCGGCAAACCCTTGTGCCATGGTGAGCGCGCCGTATTCTTTTTTCGTGTATCCGTTTCTCATTAGTTTCGCTTTGGGGCTCTCGTCCTCGTCGCGCTCGCCCTGGGCAATCTTTGCGGCGCCGTTGAATATCTGCCAGAACGGATCAGTGACGACCGTGTGGTCGTCGCTGTAGTGGTTGCCCTCGATGGCGTCCATGATTTCGCCGCCGATGGCTGGTATCTGTCCGACTGTTCCGTCTATGCCGGCCCTGAAAAGGAAGTCGAGCATCTCCTCGTCGTCCTCTCCTTCGTCTCCGTCCGGAGCGTCCCCGAGCGCGGGTATCCCGTTTACGAGCGCCCGCAGAACGACGGCGGAGAGAAACAGCGTCATGAAGATTCTGATGCCGTCCGCATAGCTGCCGCTTAGGATCATTCGCGGAAAATCGTACCAGAACATGTTTGTGTTTTTCATGGCTTCAGTCGAGAACAACAACAGCGTCCGCCACAATCCACCCTGCTTGTAGAGAGATGGCAGTTCCATGGCGTCGGACGGCTGCATGAGCCGCTGTACCGTTCTCTGCGCGCGGTCGGCGGCCTCTTCCGATGTCATGTTGAGCCGGAGGCCGCTTCGGTATGTGGAGTCGAACATGATGGAGGCTACCATTCTGTCTATCATGGAGTTCGGCGCCATGCCCATCTCCTGAAAGGCCCGCACGCGCTCCCGCGCTTTCTGCCCGAACGCGGCGAGGGTGGCATCCTCCAATGTCGTCGTCGACTGTCCGCCGCTGTCCTGCATCATCGTCTGGACAACGCTGCCTTTTCTCTGCGCGAGCTGCGGATCGAGGGCAAAGACGCGATTGTAAAAACCTTCTCTGTCGTGCGTATAGTCATGAAGCGACGCCATAATGTCGATAGGGTTGGCCGCAACGAACCATTTTGTGGTGGACGCGAAATTCTTCAGCCATGTGGCCGCGTTCCAGCTTAGCGCGGATATAGCCTTGTTGCTGATGAACTTGCCGAGCACGCCGTCAAAAACGTTCTGCGCCTTCATGATATCCGGGACGGCGAGATTGTTATACTCCTCGATGACGCGCCGCAGGACATAGCTGCCATACTTTTCGTTTATGGCGCTCGCCAGCGACTGCCTGGCGTTATTCGGGTCCGCCGCGAACAGAGCGGCCCGGGCCGTTTTGAGCGCAGCGGCGTGAGATATGAAATGTTCCTGCTCGCGCACGGCGCGTGTCCAGATTTTGAGGAGATCGGTTTCGATGGCGGTCGAGGCCTTGACGCGCTCTTTCGTGAATCCCGGGTCAAGTTTTTCCGGCCTGCCGCGCGAGTCGACCTGAGATATGGTTCCGTTCACGTTCATCTCCGCCACAAAAGGATTGCGCTCGACGCGGTAGATTCTGACGTAGTTCTCGACTTTGGTCATGCCCTCGCCGGTTGTCCGGATCAGTGTGCGATTCAGCTCCTCGAATTTCTCCGCGCTGTTCATGTCGTCGAAGATGAAGTCCCCAAGCGCTTTCTCCTCCTGGCTCAATTCTGAAATAAGCCGGGTCAGGAACGATTCGGGATAAGGCGAGCCGTTGAGGTTTCCGTTTATCAGCGACCGCCGGGCATCCTCGTCTTTAGACAGGGCATACATTCCGATGAGATTCCACTTGCTTGGCATGTTGGTCAGAAAGAGAGAGTAAGCGTCATCCCCTTCTATTTTCACCTGGTCATAGAGCCTTGCCTTCGTCAGGCCAAGCTTCTCCAGCTTGTTTTCGAAAACCGCTCCGGTTCTGTCGGATATGCCGTTCAGCATCTCGTTTCGCGCGCGGTTCATATCGGATACCCAGAACTTTGTAAACGCGCCGCTGAACTTGGCCAGTCCTCCGTCGAGCAGGTCAAACAGCCTGTGCCTGTCGGCGATAACCATCATTATGTGATCGGTCAGGTATTCGAATTTCCGCCCCAGTCCGCGCTTGAGGTTTTTCCCCGCGCCTTGCGCGTCGACGAGCCTGGCCGCGTCGATCATGATCTGCTGCTTCCGTTCCGCGTATTCCTCCGGAGAGAGGTCGAGGCCGTTTATGATCTCGTCCTCCAGGTCGAGCAGCGCGGAGCTCTGCTCGCGTCTGATAGCGTCGTTCTTGGCCGCTGCAAAAGAGTATTGCTTTTTCGCCGCGCCCGCCCCGAATATGACCGGCGGCCGCCCCGCCGTATCCTTTCCCAGGGTTCCAAGCATGGCCTCCGCCTGCCGCAACACTTCCTCGTGCTCCAGCGCGCGGGCCTCCTTCATCTCGCGGCGTCCGATGTCCTCCAGCATCTTCACTTCCTCGCGGATCGCGCGGAGCTCCTCTATCGAGACTTTATCCATGGACGACAGCTTCAGCAGGTCGAAATCCTTCTTCGTGAATCCTTCCGCCTCTGCCGCCGCAGTCCCTTCCTTTTTTCCAAGCTCGTCGATCAGGCGCTCTATTTCGGCGCGCCGCTCCTTGTCTGTGGCTGCGTGCCATACCTCGTCACCCCGGTTGACCTCTTCTCCAAATGTCAGAGATTTCCGCGCCGTCCTCCTGTCCCTGTCTTTTGTGTTGACGGAGGAGAGGATATCTTTTATCTGCTGCCGCCTGTCCCAGTCGACGGATTTACTGTTCGCGGCGCGCTCCATCTGGTGAAGCAGTCTGGCTGTCTCGTCCTTCAGCTTCTGTTTCTCTTTGATGGATTCGATCATCTGTTTTCTGCGCGCGGCAAGGGCATCGGCGATCCTGCGGCGCGATTCCGTGTTGCGAAGCATCGCCTTGAGCTCCGCTTTTTCAATCCGCCCAATGACGCGATTGATGTTGCGCTGAATAGTCAGATCGTCGATCTTACCCTGTGCCTTGTCCTTCGCCTTGTTCTTTTGAGCCTCGAGCCTGGCTTCGTTCTTAATCATCGCCCCGGCAACGCGGGCCAGCACGTCGAGCTCACGCTCGCGCTCTCTCTTTTTCTCGAGCGCGCGCTCGCCGATTTCCCTGTTGGAGTCCGCGCGCTCTCTCTGCTCCGCCACGTCGCCGGTCAGGTTCGCCACACGGGAGGAAAGGGCTTCGATAGTCCGCGTCAATTCAGCGTTCCCGGTTGTCAGTTGAGCAATGGCCTCGACCGCCCTGGCTCCGGCATTAATCACGCCCGGGTCCATATCCGGGAGCCCTGCCGCTTTCCATGCCTCGTAAATCTCCATGAATCGCCCGGCTGTAGCCTTGCCCTCTTCAATCCCCTTGCGGTACGCCTCGTCGACAGAGCGCCTGGTTACGCCCTCATCGCTCGCGAGCAGTTCAAATATCTCGTCTCCGCTTTCAAACACCGCGCCCTCATGAGCGAGGACAGCGACAAACTCATCGAGGTTCAGGCCTGTTTTTCGCCCGTCCAGTGACTTTCTGGAAAACGCTCCCGGCCCAAGCTTCTTTCTGAGCGCGTCGGCGTCGACCGGCCCGTATCTTTCCTTGAGCGCCCGATAGTTTATGCCGCCGTTCGCTTTGATGACGGCGAGCACATTCATCCTGCTGTTCGGCGCATCTGCGGCGAGCTGTTCCTGCTGATACAGGTCTTCCATCCGTTCCCATTCGCCCGCCGCCATGTCTATGGCGTTCGCAATGCCGTCGGCGACTTCGGCCAAAAAAGAACCGCCCTCGTCTTCGGGGGCGGTCTCTTGATTTGCGTCTTCTATATTGAGATTATCCTCGGTGGAGGAGGTGTCCCTGAGTTCCCGTTCTTCGGGTTCCAGCGCCCGGGTCCACACCGGGGATTTTTGTTGCGTTAAAGTTATATTGATTTCATCATCTATGCCCGCTATAATATCTGTAGCGGCTCCGTTCTGCGTCCGGCTCACCGCATCTTCTTCGGAGGTTGCGGATCCGGGGATTCCAGACGGAGTTTTTTTATTGTCTATCAATTTAGGGTTGTCCAGTGAATAAAATTTATTTCCAAAGGCATCCTCAATAATTGTCACTTTGACACGATATGTATTTATACCAGAATCAGCCCCACCTTTCGAGATGTTTTTCATTGTGACTGTGTTATATAAATAATGTATCTTTTTGTTCTCGCGAATCAATCTTTCTTTTTTCTGGTCATCATTAAGAGTAACGTCACGCTCGATATCTTGAGATGTTTCAATAATTTGCCGTAAATATTTTACTAAAAACAACCTCTCGGGATGTCTTCGTATTTCTGACAACTCGTTCTTTCCGATTCCTGTAAATTGCACTTCGCCCAGGATTGCGTTTACGGCAGGCGCCTTCCTTTGTAGATTGTTCGTATACCATTCTTGCACGACTCTTATAAATTCTTTTTTGCCAGCTTTACTTGAAAAATCAAACTCGCCAAATTCGTTACCCGTGATGACCACACCACCGTTTTCCTGCGACGTGCGGCCCATTATATCATCATCGATCCGCCTCAAGAGGTCTTCAAGAGCCGCCTCGTCACCGAGCGCGTCAATGAGCCTCCCCACGCGCCGCTCCTCGTCCCGCATGGCGGGAATCTGAGCGGTGAGGTCATTCACGGTAGACCTCATGAGATACGTTTCATCCA
>JAITOL010000036.1 GCA_031289955.1 Synergistaceae bacterium | reverse complement strand
TGGCAAGTTCCGACGTCAGCCTTCGCGAGTTACCGGACATCAACGCATCCAGCTCCGGCGCGCCGAACCCAGCCGCCTCGAACATCCTCTTGAACCTGGGCAGCCTCAGTATGGGGTAATCGGAGCCGTAAATGATTTTCTTGGTCATGCCCGCAACCCTCGCCTCCTCGAATATTGACGAGTCGTACAGGAACGGGGTCGCCGCCGTGTCGTACCAGACGTTGTCAAGGACGACCTTTACATCGCGCATCCTCTCGTACAGGAATAGGCCGCCGCCCCAGTGGGCCATGACTATCTTCAGCTCTGGGTGGTTTCTCGCCAGCAAATACGCTTCCCTCGGGCCGATTTTTCCTTTTCCGGGGTACTCCCTTCCGACGGGTTCCGCAACGTGAATCATCAGGAAGAGGCCGTTCTCGTGGCATGATGCGGCGATTCTCCATGTCTCCCGTTCGTCGTCTATGTTCCAGCTCTGGCCGTCCGGGAACAGCTCACCTACCCCTATCGCCCCCATCTCCGCGCACCTCTCTATCTCGCCGCACGCGCCGCGGGTCAGCGGCGGCGTCACACAGAGAGGCTTGAGCCTGCCGCCTGATCTGGCGGCGGCGTCAATGACGTACTCGTTGCACAGCTTACAGAGTCCGATGTCCATGAAGCCGAAGCCGCATATCCAACTCTCGTCAACTCCGTCCTCATCCATTGCGGACAGAAGATCTTCCGCGTCCGCCCACTTGTGCGCGCGGCCGCCGGCGAGGGCGCCGAAATAGCTCTCCCTCTCGGCTATCCTTCTCCAGTCAGCTATCACTTCCGGCGGGTAAACGTGGACGTGGGCGTCTATTATCAGGACAATCTTCCTCCTTTTATGCAATATATATTTAATGCAATGCTTCCATATTTTCATGGTATTCCCTACATGCAAGAGTATATCAAAAAAGGATTTGCAAAGGCTGCATGGGTTCGCCTAAAAAGTCATCAAAAAAACGATTTCATAGCTGGTAAGCGAAATATAACCGGCGACTATGCCTTTCTCATCAGGTCACACCTTCCCAGCGCACGGCGTCAACGAGTCCCCTCGCGCCCTCTTTGTAAGCGTCAAGGCTCTCCCGCGAACTGTCTATCTCGAGAGTGGAGCGGCTTCCGTCAGGTCTGAATTTCTTGTTCCACCAGCTGACCGCGCGAAGCCTCGGATAGCGGCCTGAGTTTATCGACTTCATTGCGTCGGTTATCCATAACGCCTTATCCCCAAGTCCACCGCCCTCCGAGGTCCCCATCTCGAGTATCGCTATCGGTTTGACGGCTGACAGAGAGCAGAGGCCGGGATAGACCCGTTTCATGATCGCGTCGAAGGGCATTGGGGGCCCATCGCCCCTCAGCCTTCCGTACAGGCTGACTCCCACCCAATCCACCCACTCGTCGCCAGGATAGTAGTTCGACGCGGCGTTCCATGCCTCGTTAGGGGCGCCGCTCGATGAGATGTGAAAAAACCACGTGACGTCAAGCGCTCCAGTTTTCCGGAAAATGTCCACGACCCGCCTGTATGCGCCGCGAAACCGCTCCGGACCGTCCGGCACGCCGCGTTCCCCGTATGAATCCAGAGCGCGGCCGTTCCACGCTCCGTTCCAGGGGAACCACGAGCCGTTCACCTCCGGACCGAACTCGATCATTATCGGAAATCCGAGCGAAACGACGTCCTCCGCGCACATCCTGAGGTCGTCGTCGAAATCCCCTTTCAAAATTCTATCGAGGGTGTAAACGGGTTCGGCCCTGCCCTGATTCGGAGAACTCCATGGCATGATGCCCACAAGCGGAACGACCCCGCGCTCACGAATGGCCCTGCATGACTCCACTGGAAATTTTATCCCCTCGAACCAGTTGAAGCTGACGTATGACCAGACGATTTTTTTTTCGGCCATGCGCTCGAACTCCGCTATCGACTCTCCGTCCACGAGGTCGTCGAACATACCAAAGTATGGGTGCGCCGAATGGTAAACGCCAGTTTCCGGCGGAAGCAGCCTTACGCCCGCCTGCGCTTCTCCGTCCGACATGGCCATCAGGATTAACGCGATGACGGCAAGCCTCGCCGCTATCCTCATTTATCTCCACACCTCCCTGATTTTTTGGATCTCACGTTATAGACGACGTAGCCTATGACGAGCGCGGCGCAGAGCAGTACGAAGCATATCGTGAGCTTGTGCAGCGCGGACGACATTTCCTCCCCCTCACTTCCGATGCAATAGCCGACAAGAGAGAGCGTCGTCACCCATATCGCGCTGCCGAGTCCGGTGTATAAGCAGAACTTAGTCAGGTTCATCCTCGAGAGTCCCGCCGGCAGCGAGACGTATTGCCTCACCACAGGCAGCAGGCGCGCCGTGAAGGTGCTGATATGTCCGTGTTTTTCAAAGAACGCCTCCGACTTGTCAAGCGCTTCCGGCGATACGAAGAAATATTTACCGAACCGCTCGAAGAAGCGCCTTCCCCACCTGATCGCGATGTAGTAGTTGAAGAGAGCTCCGGAGATGCTCCCGGCGACGCCGCATAGGATGACGGCAGCGAGGTTCATCTGCCCTTTGCTCGCCAGGTATCCGGCTGGAGGCAAAACGACCTCGCTCGGGAACGGAAAGAACGACGACTCGAGGAACATCAGCGCGACCACGCCAAGATAGCCGAGCGCCTCGACGAAGCTGGCGAGCCATGCAACAAGCGTGTGGAATGTTTCCATTCCCCACTGTATCAAGCCGGAAAGTTCTGCCAACAAATAAGCCATTAGACGCTCCCAACCGACGCGGGCCTGTTGGCCCCATCATCTTATTTCGAACAGTTCTATCCATGTATCCAACCCTCAACGAACAATGGAAGTAAGATACCACATTACCAGATAATCGACTATCTGAGAGAAATTACTGTCATAAACATTTTTGCGGACAAACTTGACAAAATTAATATTACAGTGTATAAAATCAGATTATTATGATTTAAGATTTAGGAAGGAGGAACAGGGACATGATGAAGGATGGAGAATTTTGCGGGACGCTCCGTCATAATCATTTTACGCTGTTCTCCTTTATCGGCATGGTCCCGTTTCGTCTGGGGATCGGTGTTTATGGCAGCTTGAGGGTACGGGAAATAACGATTTAAAGCGGCCATATCTCAAATCGGCAGATGAAACCGGGGTCCTCTTAACAGGGACGCCGGTTTTTTTGTGCGTCCGTGAAATCTAATAAATATTCGGGCCATTATGAACACCAGGGTAAAACGCGAAGCGCTATAAAAACTCTTGAAAAGGCGGGATGAATGTGAGTTATTATCAACAGGAAATGGAATGCGCGCCATGTGATAAGATGAAGGAGTTGAAAACCGAGAGACTGGTCCGTACGGTGAAACATGTTTATGAGAACGTCCCTTACTACAGGAAATTGATGGACGATCACGGAGTGAGGCCAGGCGATATAAAATCGCTTGACGATCTGTCTAAGCTGCCGTTCCTCACGAAGGACGATCTTCGCGATGCCTATCCCTACGGACTCCTGGCCGTTCCGCTGACCGACGCGGTTCGCATACAGTCCACGAGCGGGACGACAGGCAAGCGGGTCGTGGCGTTCTACACTCAGGCCGACATCGACCTGTGGGATGAGTGCTGCGCTCGCGCGATAGTCGCGGCTGGAGGCGGCAAGGACGACGTTGTTCACGTAAGTTATGGATATGGTCTCTTCACCGGAGGTCCGGGTTTAAATGGCGGTTCGCACAAGGTCGGTTCCTTGACCCTGCCCATGTCGTCAGGCAATACGGAGCGCCAGATACAGTTTATGACCGACCTCGGTTCGACTATACTCTGCTGTACGCCGTCTTACGCGTCATATCTGGCGGAGACCATCATAAAACAGGGGGACAGGGACAAGATAAAGCTGAAGGCAGGCATTTTCGGGGCCGAGGCCTGGAGCGAGGAGATGCGACGCGATCTGGAGAAAAATCTTGGCATAAAAGCCTATGATATATATGGCTTGACTGAGATAACAGGGCCTGGGGTTTCGTTCGAATGCTCCGAGCAGACAGGCATGCACGTAAACGAGGATCATTTCATACCTGAGATAATCGACCCTGTGACTGGCGAGACTCTGCCTGAGGGTTCGAAGGGCGAGCTTGTCTTCACCTGCATAAGCAAAACAGCCTTTCCTCTCATCAGATACAGGACGAGGGATATATGTGTGCTCAGCAGGAAACAGTGCTCATGCGGGAGGACGCTCATAAAGATGTCCCGTCTCATGGGGCGTACCGACGACATGCTGATCATCAGGGGAGTCAATGTATTCCCATCGCAGATTGAGACTGTCATCCTGAAGTGCGGACTCACTCCGAACTATCAGATCATAGTGGACAGGGTGAACCACACGGATACTTTGGAGGTGCGCGTGGAGATGACCTCCGAGATGTTCTCCGACGCGATAAAAAATATTGCGTACCGCGAAAACGAACTCGTGTCGGCGATGAAGGACATGCTGGGCATATCTCCAAAGGTGAAGCTGGTCGCTCCTCAGAGTATAACGAGAAGCGAGGGCAAGGCGGTTCGCGTAATCGATAATCGCAAAATATAAAAACATAACGAGGAGGGGTTTAGGATGATTGTCGATCAAATTTCAGTTTTCATCGAGAACAGACCAGGGACCTTGGCGGAAGCGACTGCGATACTGGGCGACGCGGGCATCGACATGCGCGCCCTCTCCATAGCGGACACGAGCGATTTCGGAGTGCTGCGCGTCATAGTAAACGACCCGAAACGGGCGCTGGAATTATTGAAGAAAGCGGGGTTTGTGGTCTCGATAACCCCGGTGCTGGCCGTATCCCTAGCCGATACGCCGGGGAGCCTCGCGAAATTGCTGAGGATACTCTCAGATGGCAGTGTCAGCGTCGAATACGCTTACGCGTTTATAACTAGGAAGGAAGGAAACGCATACGTGATTCTCCGCGTTGAGAATAACGACCTGGCGCATGACATTCTCGCTAAAGAAGGGATAAACATCCTGCTGGACGGCAGTATATTCGGCGAATGACCCCCGCCCGGCGGCCAAGTTAACGCAAAGCCGCCAGTACGCGATTCACAGAAGGACCTATCAGCCTGCCTGCAGGTCCTTCTGTGAATTGTCTCCTGATATTTGCTTTTTGCTGCGTCATCACTATAATCAGAGTGTATTGTGGCACTAGGGTTATTCCCAAAATCGGGCAAAACTAACTATACCTCTCCATCAACGCCGCCACAATACTCACTTCAGTGGAATCTTTGATGGAAAAATCATACGCCAGCATAACAAGCCGGTCAAGCTCCCTGTGGGCTTTCAAAAGCTCCGGCGCATAGTTATATGACGACATAGTAGTGAAATGGCTAGGTATTCCAGACGTCTGTGTCGATCATGGCGACAAAATCGTCAGGGCTAACAGCCTTGATCGTACTGTTTCTGAAGCCATCGGTATCCCTCGTGATGATATAGTCCGCCTGAAAATCTTTAGCGGCAACATACTGGACGCAGTCCTCAAAATCGTTCCATTCGAGGGCCAATGAATCGCGGATGACAACATCATCGACCGCCGCAATCTTTACCATGCTGAAAAGCACGTGCATCACGGCATAGGTCTTTGCTTTATCCTGAAAATCTTTCTTTACGATATAGAAAATGTCGGTCGCGGCAGATGCGGAAATATACGCATCGATCAACGTTTTTTCCGACATGAGGAGAATTCGTGACGCTTCCTTTTCATGTGGCCAGCGCTTCAATAGATAATCGAGAATCACGTTTGTGTCAATCAGCACGTTCATATTTCGAAAGCCTCTCCGTA
>JAITOL010000170.1 GCA_031289955.1 Synergistaceae bacterium | reverse complement strand
TCAATATTCACGCGAGCCTTCGCTTCGGGCGTCATAACGATCCCCCTATGTGCTGATAATCACAACTTATAAGAAGTTACCACCGTCATTATACATTTTCCGCGCAAGAAACGCCGGATATTTGCGCTCGTCGTGAGTCTCATTATAAAATTATTTGTGGCAATGGCGTAAAATGTCCGCGCCTGCGAGTGATATAATCGCGACACAAGGGCAACGTCACTCCAAAAGAGAATAGGAGGGATTACGTATGACCACTCAGACAGAGGAACTATCACCAGCCACGACAACGCAAAGCCTATTCCGGGGAATATCTGAGTTATCCGACGAAGGATTACGGAAGCTCGCCGAATATGTTCGGCGGCTGAATGAAGAACAGGAAATCGCCGCGCTTGAAGCGAAATATGGAACAACTCCGAACGTGGAGACTATAGCGGCAATAGAAGAACTCCGCGCCGGGAAGGGTAAAAGATTTAACAATATCGATGAATTAATGGCTAATTTGCTTGACGAAAACGACGATTGAGCGGTCGAAGGCGTTTAAACGCGATTTTAGGCGCATGTTTAAAACATATGGGCAACATTTAGATAATTTACTCAATGACGTTTTAGCCTCGCTCATAATGGATAGGGCCAGATGATCGGCCTCACTCCCCCTCCTCTTTTTTGGGGAACATTCTCTGCTTCATCTTGCCCGTTAAGAGCAGCCTTACGAAAGCGGGGAAAAATACGAGAGGCAGCAGAAAATAAGTCACAATTCCCATCAAAACGCCATCCTCCCAGAGTCCGCCGAAGCCTTCTTTTCGCACTACGAGCAGCGTCATCATGGCCCAGAAAAAAACGCTGAGGGAGGGCAGCGCGAAGCGCAGGTAATATTTGTTCAGGGATAACGCGTATTGCGATGAATCCACGTTGTTGTAGCTTTTTTCAGCGTACCCCGCAGGCGGAACGCCGAGAGCGGCAGCGCTTAAAACGCGCGCCCAGTCGCCATAATTATATGTCTTTATTTCGTAAACGCCGGAGCCGTGAGGGCCTGACGCTACGCGGAAGCGCCCGAACCCGGAACGGCGGATTTTGACCAGCGCGGCGTCCAGGTCGAACAGGATTTTCCCCTCGCGAGACAGGGCCAGCCTGAAATCTCGCGTCAATGACAGGAGACATTTTCGTTTTACGCCGCTCGATACGACATAAACTATGGTCTCGAAAAAAGGATCGGGAAACGGGGAGGAAACATCCAATATGATGTGAGGCGCGTTTTGCAGGTTCACCTTGAATTTTGGGTCGCGTTCGCGAAAGCTTTTGGCGAGCTCCTTGTCGTAACCTATAACGGCGTCCGGCGCGCGGTCGGATATCATGGCGAGCGCCGAAGCGGCGATATTTTGTTTGTGGAGATATATCTCCTCTTCTCCCCCGTCCTTAAAATGCACGACGAGGCACGACGACGCGCCGCGCTTTTTCTCGTACGTCCACGCGACAGCGGACAGAGGCGCTAATATAAGGTCAGTTCCAGAATCGTGGCACAGCCAGTTTTTCGTCAGAGCGAAATTGCCCAGATCGACTACGTTTTGCGTATCCCTGAGCTCATCCTCGAACATCTTCTCATTGAAACGCGAATTTCCGAAAGACTCGAACCGCTTCCTGGACTCTTTCAGCTTCCATAGCAATAAGATGTTGATAGCCGAAAAAACGGCGAGCGGGACGGCAGGGACGAAGATTAGGTCATTATTGAAATGAACCGCCGAGGCCGCGAACGCGACCGCGCAGGCCGCTAATATGACAAAACGCGACGCGCACCGCCGACTGTTGTGCCGCAACGCCTCGCTGTAGTTCCAATCTTTATTCACGCGTCCCGCCTCCCCGGTTCTTTGTTCCGTCGCCGGCACATCAAAATAAGGGGCCGCGTGAAAACGGCCCCTTTGTGGTCTATGTCTATTTTAACGATATTCCGGCTGCGGCGAAACGTCTTTCAACTACCGCTATTTCATTGTTGGAGAGTAATCCCCTCACGCGGGCTTCCTTGTAATCCCGCAGCAACTCCGCTCTCCATTCCGTTCCAAGTAGTTTCGGCGCCAGCCTTATCGCTTTGTCCGTCAGGTACTCGAAATATTTCTGGGTCGTCGCCCATGAGCCAAGTCTCCCCTTCTGGAGAGACGAGAAGTATCCCCATAACGTGTCCGAGTGCTTGGCAGCCAGGGGATAATCCCTCGTTATCTTTATCCTGTAGTCGGCCAGGAATTCAGAGAGAGATTTATAAGCCCTGAAATACGATTCTCTGTAAACGATCTTGCCGCCGACGCTCTCCGGGGAACGTCTCAGCACGGAGGGACGCCCCGAACCGCGCCATTTTTTGTCCGCCTTTATCCCGGCGCCGTTCATCGCGTTCTTCCACAGAGCCGACGTCCAAAAGCCGGTCTCGTGCGCGCTTTGGCAGGTCGCCGCGAATGCGTTGATGTTCTCGATCTTTTTCGCGTTCTGGTAAAACTCCTCGGCTGTGAGCGCCGAAGCCAGGGATGGAACAAACAGGGCAAAAAACAAAAATACTACGGCTAGTTTGAGACTTTTCGTCATTCGTACTCCTCCAGACCGTTTTGTTTTTGGAGAATCGCCGGTTGGCGTTTTTGGAGCGTTCTATATCAGTCGCCGATAAGACGCGCTATGTCCTTCCATGTGACAAGAGCTATCAGGGCGATCAACATCGCAAATCCGATGATATGGATGCGGTTCTCCCATTTTTCGGGGAACTTGCGGCCCGAGACCATTTCCCCCAGCAAGAAGACCAGCCTTCCGCCGTCGAGCGCCGGTAAGGGCAGCAGGTTCAAGAGCCCCAGATTCAGGTTTATCACCGCGAGGAACATGATGAAGTTCCAAAATCCCTGACGCGCCGCGTCGCCCGCCATGACCGCTATACCGACAGGTCCGGCCACATCGGGTTTTATCGCCCCTGTCAGCATCTGCCACAGTCCGTCCAATATCATAACGCTCATGGACCAGCAGTAGTTCAAACTTTCGAAGAGAGCCTTATGAAATGGATACCTGATCGTGGAAGGCTGCACGCCCCAGAGCCGGACTCCCTGTTCGGCGGCTATCGGGATCTCGCCAGTGAGAGTTATCTCGGACTCGCCCCGGCGCACCACTATGCTGACTTCATCGGTTCGCAGCGTCTGGAGAGTGTCTCTTATCTGCGACCATTCGTTTATCTCCTGACCGTTGATGGAGACTACCCTGTCTCCCGGAAGCGCCTCCATCCGCGCTGCGGGATAGTCGGGCATGAGTTTTCCCACAACCGGCGACTTCAAGTCGTTGACGCCGTTGAATGAGAGAAGGAACGCTGTCAGCAGCCACGCCAAAACTATGTTCATGAACGCGCCGCCCGCTATTATCACAAACCGCTCCCACGGGCGTTTGACGTTGAAAGCCCTCGCCGGGTCGGGGACGTCGCCGGGACGCGGCTCGTCCTCATCACCCTCGAGGCGGACGAAACCGCCTATGGGGAAGAGCCGCCATGCCCAGAGCGTGCCGCTCGCGAGTCTTTTTTTAACTATGCCGGGGCCCATTCCAAAAGCGAACTCGTGAACCTGAACGCCCCGCCAGATCGCCGCCATATAGTGGCCGCCTTCGTGAATGATGACGCAAATCGCTATTACAAGCAGAAACGACAGTAAACTGACCAATGCGCAATTACCCTCCTATACAGTACAGACCTCCGACGCCATTCTCTCCCCCATCGCTATGAGTTCGATCGCGTCTTCCAATGTCGACGGGCCGGGGCCGGAATATTTTTCGAACACTCTTTCTATTATATGTGAAATAGCCAAAAATGGAATACGCCCGTTGAGAAATGATGTCACGGCATATTCGTCAGCGCCGATCAGAAGAGGCGGATATGCCCCGCCGAGCCTTCCTGCCTCTATAGCGAGACGGAAACATGGAAAACGCGTTTCGTCGATTGCGAAAAATTCGAGAGACCATTCTTCGACGTCAGGAGGCGAGAGCTCTTCGAACTCCCTGATCGGCAGACGTTCGGGCCAGGCCAGCGCTGCCGCGGCCGGTACTCTCATGTCGGGGCGGTAAAACAAAAATTTCATCGTCCCGTCCGCGAAGGACACGATGCCGTGTATCTGGGATCTCGGATGGATCAGCGCGCCGACCCTGTCGTGAGGCATGCCGAACAGTTGCATGGCCTCGATACATTCTATCCCCTTGTTCATGAGGTTTGCCGAATCTATCGTGACCTTAGCTCCCATATTCCATACAGGATGTTTTAAAGCGTCATCCGGCGTGATGCCTTGCATTTCTTCGAGCGTCCAGTCTCTGAACGGGCCGCCAGAGGCGGTTAGCAGTATACGGTCGATCCCCTCCCGAGATTCTTCGCGGAGGCACTGCCAGATGGCGCTGTGCTCGCTGTCGAGCGGCCTTAGCTGATCCGGGCGGGTGACGAGAGGCATGACCCACGGCCCCGCCGTCACTATGCTCTCCTTGTTCGCGAGCGATACATCCTTATCGGAGCGGAGAGCGCGCTGAAGAGCCGTTATGGCGTCCGTTCCCGACGACGCGAACACGATATGATCCGCAAAGGGCAGTTCGGCTATGCTTTCGAGCCCCTCGGTCCCGGATCGTAGTTCTATTCCGCGCGAAGCGAATAATTTTATGTCGTCGGACGATGGGGCCGCAAGACAAGCGTAACGCGCCCCAAAACGCTCCGAGAGCTTCAGCAATTCGCCCGATCTGGAGCGAGCCGCCAGTCCGAGGATGTCGAATCGTTCGGGGAAACGCGCGCATATATCGAGCACAGAGCCGCCGACGCTGCCAGTAGCCCCGATGACGACGACTTTAGCCGCGCCGCGCGCGTGAGTCAACCTATTACCTCAATGATGAAAAATGTCAGCGTGGCGTTTATCAGGATGCTGTCGAAACGATCGAGAAAACCTCCGTGTCCGGGGATGAGCGATCCGGTGTCCTTGACCTTCGCCTCGCGCTTCAGAACGCTCTCGGCGAGGTCGCCGATCTGCCCCGCCACTCCGCAGAGAGCGCCCAAAATGAAGAGAGGGAACGGCGCTATAGCGAAGATGATGAGCAAAATAGCGCTGCACAGGACGCTGGCGGCCAGTCCGGCCCAGAAACCCTCCCAGCTCTTTGCCGGGCTGACCTTGTCGCAGAGCGGGGACTCGCCGAACATCGATCCCGCGACGTACGCCCCTACGTCGCAGCTCCAGGTGGAGAGGAATATGGTGAGCAGATAAATCTCTCCGTGAGGGCGCGAACGAAGGAGTATCATAAAGCACCATGGCAGTATCACATAAACGAGACCGGACAGCGTTCCGCCCAAATTCCAGAGAGCGTAGCTGTGTCCGGTGACCTGTCGCCGTATTATTTCCGTGAAGAGCACAAGAATCGCGATCATGGTCATTATCGACAGGGTGACGGTGGGACCCAGCCCCGCTGAAACGGTGATGAGCATGAGCGCTCCGCCGGCGAGCCCCCATCCGCGCGACAGTTTGTATTTTGTGTAAAGCAGCTGATACAGCTCCCAAAGCGAACAGAGCGCTATCAAAGACGCTATGATGTCCCACGCCCAGTTTCCGATCAGGATCCCGGACACGACGAAGAGCACGATCATGGCGCCGCTTCCAATGCGTTTAACCATCTCTTTGCTTATTATCCGCTCTTCGCCGCCCTTCTCTTCTTTCATTACACGAGCTCCTATTGGCGGCTTATGCAGTGCCATATCGCCGTTCCCTCCCCGAGTAGCTCTCCAGCGCGCGCTCCAGTTCGGTCCTGTCGAAATCGGGCCAGTAAACATCTGTAAAATAATACTCGCTGTAAGCGCCCTCCCATAACCAGAAATTACTCATCCTGAGTTCTCCGCCAGTCCTTATCAAAAGATCGGGGTCCGGGATGTCGGGAGCGTACATTTTGCTTCGCAGCGACTCCTCCGTCACCGGGCCGTCCGGCGGCGCGGCGAGCAAACAGTTCACGGCGTCAACTATCTCCTGCCTGCCGCCGTAGTTGACGCAGATTATTATATCTATTTCCGTATTGCCGCGCGTGTACTCCTCGGCGAAACGGACTCCGTTCCTGATGTCGGGAGCGAACGCTTCAAGTTTTCCTACGAAGCGTATACGCGCGCCCCGCGAGTGTAGTTTTTCAATCTTGTTTTTCAGGTAGAGTCTGAAAAGACCCATCAGTCCCGCCACCTCGCTCGGGAGGCGCTTCCAGTTTTCGGTGGAGAACGCGTACAGCGACAGATATCTGACGCCGAGCGAATGAGCGTTGTCTATGGCCTCCTCCAGCGCTTCCATCCCGGCCTTGTGGCCCATTACGCGCGGCAATCCGCGGCGTTTGGCCCACCGTCCGTTGCCATCCATTATTATCCCAACGTGGAGCGGGATTTTTTTCTCTTCTTCTTTATCTTTATCGGCCAAAATTTAAACCCTCCGTCATGCCCGTCTCCCTCACGAGATCCCACTGGCGTCTCACTTCCTGTATATCGAGCCACGAAAGATGCTTTGGCCCCCCCTGTTTTTTATCGCTGGAGTATCTCAGGAGGTAGCTCGGATGGAACATAGGCATCACCGCTATGCCGCGCCAGTCGAACCAGCGCCCGCGAAGTTTTGTTATGCCTTCCGTCGTCTTCAGTATCCACTTCGTCGGCGTAGACCCCAGAAGCACCATTATGGCCGGTTTTATGAGGAGTATCTGGGTCTGAAGCAGCGCGTCGCACGCCGCTTCCTCCTCGGGCAGAGGCGTCCGGTTTCCCGGCGGTCTGCACTTTACGACGTTTGTAATGTAAACCTCGCGCCTGTCGATGCCGGCAGCCTGCAATATCTGGGTCAGAAGCTGTCCTGCCCTTCCTATGAACGGTCTTCCCGACTCATCCTCGGACTCTCCCGGCCCCTCTCCTATGAACATGAGCTTCGAGCTTTCGTCCCCTTCGCCGAAGACCACTGTTTTGCGCGTCGCGTAAAGAGCGCACATTTCGCACGACGAAGCTCTTCTTTTGCACTCGTCCCACAGCACGCTTATCGCCCGTTCCACTCCGTCGGGGGTCATGGAAAAAATCTCTTTGATTTCGTTTTGATCATTGTCTGTATTATTCAAAATTCCACACCCGTCACATTCACGTTAACGTTATATACGCTGAGTCCGCAGAAGTATCCGACGCTTTTGGCCACCCTCAGCCGCACGGTCTCCGCCACTTTCAATATGCTGCTCGGACCGGGCGTCATCTTGAGATCTATTTCGATGCTGAGAGAATCCGTCGCGGTCGAGTACACTTTGCTGACTGGCCCTTTCAGCACCTGGGGCACTTTTGAGGCTATATAGGCGGCCAGCTGTTCTATCGCCTCCGGTTCGATGTGCACTTCCCCGTAGAAGCTGAAAGGCGGGCGCACTATCGTCTTTTCTCCGTCATATGGCGATTTTGAGCGCCACAGCACCCGCAGTCTCCCCACCATCTTGCCGGCGAAGTTTTTCCGGACGAGCACGTGAGACACCGGTATTACGTGCTGTCCCTTGCCCGAACGTTCCTTTCTGGCGCGGGCTATCTCCTCCGGAGTGGCCACCTCTTCTATATGTAATATCCTATCTGGCGCCGGGAAACCCAGCTTGCGTATTATCCTGTGAGCCATATCCTCCGACGTGGCTATCACCATCACCGAGCAGGGCGCCGCGTCATTGAAAAAAGAAATGACCGAAGTCCTGTGATCCTCGTATTCGAAGAGGGCCCGCCGTATGGCTCGTATTTGATTGCGCTCCGCTTTCGCGCTTTTCCCGCAGACGATCGTCGTCCTGCGAATGACGAGACCATCGTCTATTATATAGTCGGCGTCAAGATAATCGGCCACAAACTGCGCGCGCTGGCTCTTTCCAGTGCCCGCCGCGCCCACGAACGCCACAGTTCTTATGTTCCCCAGATTTGAGCCGGTCTCGCGCAACTGTGCCTATCCCTCCGGCTCGTCGCTCTCTATCAGCTCTATATCCGCTCCGAGGGACGTCATCTTTTCCATCAGGTTCTCGTATCCCCTCCATACGTGTTTCAATTCGTGGACGACCGTTTCGCCGTCGGCAGCCAGCCCGAGGAGTATCAACGCGGCGCCGGCCCTGAGGTCCGACGCGCGCACCTCGGCGCCGGACAGACGCGGCACGCCTATTACAACGACAGTGTTGCCCTGTATGTCAATTTTGCCGCCCATGCGCTTGAACTCGGCGACGTGGACATAGCGGGAGTCGAATACGCTCTCGTGAATGACGCTCGTCCCGTCAGCCATACAGAGCGCGGCCATGATCTGAGGCTGCACGTCTGTGGGAAATCCCGGATATGGCGATGTGGTCAAAGTCACGCCGCTCCAGTTCATGCCCTCCGCCGACAGGCTCACGGAGTCCGGAGTGGTCTCGGCCGTCACTCCGGCCTCTTCCAGTTTTGACAAAAGGGACGAGATGTACTTCGTGTTTATTCCGTTCACAGTTATATTTCCCCTCGTCATGAGCCCGGCAAGAAGATATGTGCTGACCTCTATCCTGTCCGGTATTATCCGCACTGTGGCGGATTCGAGATCTCTCGTTCCCCTGATGATTATAGTGTCCGTTCCGTCGCCCTCCACATGAGCCCCCATGGCGCGAAGCGTCTGTGCCAGGTTCGATATCTCCGGTTCCCTCGCCGCGTTCTCTATTATCGACTCGCCCGGCGTGAGCGCGGCGGTCATCAGCATGTTCTCCGTCGCGCCGACCGAAGGGAAATCGAGGATAATCCTCGTCGCGGAAAGCCCCTTCGTGCGGGCATGTATTGAACCCTGTTCGAGATCTATTTCCGCCCCCATGCGAGCGAGGCCCTTCAGGTGAAAATCGATAGGCCTGCTTCCGATAGCGCAGCCGCCCGGCAGAGGCAGTATAGCTTCGCCGCATCTTGCCACGAGAGGCCCCAAAACGAGGGATGACGCCCTCATTTTGCGGACGAGATCGGCCGGAGTTTCCCAGTTGAGTTCCTCAGGAACATCGATCGTCATTCTGCCGTTTTCGAACACTATCATGGCGCCTAGATGCCGCAGAAGATCCGCCATAGTATGGATATCCTGGAGGTCGGGCACCCTCTCCAGAGTCAGCCTCCTGCCCTTCAGCAAGAGAGCCGATGCCATCACGGGAAGAGCGGCGTTTTTGGCCCCCTGAGCCGTTATGCTGCCCGACATGGGCCGGCCGCCCTTTATTATCATTTTGTCCTTCAATTATTTCACTCCAGTCGACGCAACAACTGAACCATAATATATCATCAATATGGCGTTAAATGGCGCTTGCCAGAATATCCGCTATCCGGATGGACGCGCGCCCGTCTCCGAACGGGTTGTCCTCTTTGCGGCGTTCAATTCTGCTGTATTCGGCTTCGTCCGATAGCAGCCTGTCGGCCGTTTCGACGATGCGGGCATCGTTCGAGCCCGCCAGTATCGCCGTGCCTCGCTCGACCGCTTCGGGCCGCTCCGTCACGTCTCTGAGCACTACCACCGGTTTCCCGAGCGCGGAGGCTTCCTCCTGCACTCCGCCGCTGTCGCTTAAAATAATTTTACATCCTCCGAGCGCCCATACAAAATCTGGATAATCCAGCGGTTCGCAGAGGACGATTCGTTTATTTCCGCCTAGCGCCGCCCTCATGGCGTCCCTCACCAGCGGATTTTTGTGCATCGGAACAAGCGCCATATAATCCTCGTGACGCGTCAATAGTTCGAGCAGGGCGCGGCATATTCGGTTCATAGGCTCGCCCCACGATTCGCGCCTGTGCGCGGTCATGAGTATGAACGGCGAGCCGCCCTCGAGCCCTGGGATATCGGGCGCTCCGCGTTTTTTCACGGTCTGAAGCGCCGCAAAGAGCGCGTCTATCACGGTATTGCCGGTGACATAAACGCCCGCGCCGGACATGACTCCTTCGCGGGCTATGTTGGAGGCCGCTTGATCGGTCGGCGCGAAAAGCCACTTCGCCAGCCTGTCCGTCAGCACCCTGTTCATCTCCTCGGGGAAGGGCAAGCGCATGTCGAAGCTGCGAAGGCCGGCTTCGACGTGTCCCACCGGTATGTGCCTGTGGAAGGCCGCCAGCGACGCGGCGAACGTCGTCGTCGTGTCTCCGTGCACCAAAACCGCGTTCGGCGGATTCGCGTCGAACAATTCCCCAGCGCCGGTCAGGACGGATGACGTTATATAGTCGAGCGACTGCACGCGCTTCATTATTCCCAGATCCACATCCGGCGCGATCGAAAAAAAACCAAGAGCCTGGCGCATCATGTCCGTATGCTGCCCCGTCGACACGACCCGAACCGTAAAATCGCTCCGCCGCCTGAGTTCCAGTATTACCGGGGCCATCTTTATGGCTTCGGGGCGGGTTCCTATGACTATGTCGATCACGGCGCGCGCGGATGGGTCTGTCGACGTCATTGATGCTGCACCAGTATATAATAGCCTGCGCCCACGAGCGCCCCATGAACCACCACTATCAACGCCAACACTTCCCACGTGAGAAGTTTGAAATCGAGAAGTATGTGATGCAGGTGTCCCCTGTCCGGGTAGAAGGGCGAACGTCCGTGCGCGATCCTCCGTATCATGGCGATGAGCGTATCGACTACCGGTATGCCGCCGATCAATATGAGCGACAGAACCATGGTCGGGAACCCCATGTTGAAGAACCTTGGGAATATGTCCCACGCGAGATGGGAAGAGCATACATAGCCGAGAAGCGTGGCGCCTCCGTCCCCCAGGAACGTCCGGGCCTTGGGGAAGTTCCAGAGGAGAACTCCCGCGATGAGGCCGCAGAACGGAAGCCACGTGTACGGGTTGCCTCCCCTGTAAGCTATATAGGACGTCACAAACGCTATCGAGAGCGCGAGCCCGTCCATGCCGTCCACGAAGTTGTAAGCGTTCGTGCACCCGGCTACCCAGAACAGCAGCAGTATCCTCTGATAGATGGGCACCGAAAGAGGCATGACGACCCACGCCGCCGCCAGGAGATGTATGGCCAAGCGTTTCAGCGGAGGCAGCGGATGCATGTCATCCATGTAACCCACGAGAAAGACAAGCGTGGCGCCTGTGGCCACGTATCGAACCTCCACACCCGGGTTTGGGTTGACGAGACCCCACAGAAGATAGCCGGTCCACAAAACTATCCCGGCCCCTCGCGGCGTGACAACCGGGTGCAGCTTCCTCCCCCCCGGCACGTCCATCAGCCTGAACGTCCGGGACAGCTTCATGGATATGGGCGTCGCTATGATGCCCCAGAGAAAGTTCAATATCGCGGAAAAAATCGCCATGTCCCGATGTATCCGGCTTCCCTTCTATTTTGTCCCATATAGTCTGTCTCCGGCGTCTCCCAAGCCGGGGACGATGTATCCGTGATCGTTGAGCCTTTCGTCCAGGGCCGCCGTGAATATGTCGACCTCCGGATGATCCCCGGACACTTTTTCCACGCCCTCGGGAGCGGCTATGAGGGAGACGAGCGTTATCCTTCTGCCGCCCACGCGCTTGACGTGCGATATGGCCGCCGACGCTGAGCCTCCGGTAGCGAGCATCGGATCCACGATGAAGATGTCGCGTTCGCCTATGTCGTTCGGCAGCTTGCAATAGTAGTCCACGGGTTGCAGCGTGTCCGGATCGCGGTACAGGCCTATGTGCCCGACCTTCGCGTTCGGGATGATGCGCAGGATGCCCTCGACCATTCCAAGCCCGGCTCTGAGCACTGGAACGACCGCGAGCTTTTTGCCCGATATGGAAAAGCCCTTTGTGCCGCACACCGGCGTCTGAATGTCTATCTCTTCGAGCGGAAGGTTGCGGGATATCTCATACGCCATGAGGCCCGCTATCTCCTGAACCAGATCGCGAAAATCCTTTACGCTTGTGTCTTTGTCCCTAACTATGCTCAGTTTGTGCTGTATCAGCGGATGTTCTATTATCATGACCCGGCCGCTTCCGGCCGTCTCAACGCCTTCAGTCCCGCTCTGCGTCTCGTACGACATTATCTTGTGCCTGCGGGCGAGGTGGCGTCCGCCCTCCGGCTCCGTATCGAGCCATGCCTTCGTTATGGAACGGGCCAGCGCCGCTCCCGTCGTCCTGCCGCCCAGAACAAGCACATTCGCTCCGTTGTGCTCCCGGCTCAGGCGCGCCGTGTATTCGTCCGCGCACAGCGCGGCGTAGACGCCCTTCACCTTGTTGGCGGTTATGGACATTCCGACGCCCGTGCCGCAGATCAGTATTCCGCGATCCGCTTTGCCGGAGGCTACTTTTGAAGCCGCCTTCACTCCCCAGTCGGGATAATCGACCGACTGTTCCCCGGAAAAAGTTCCCGCGTCTTCCGCTTCGTGCCCCAGTTCGGAGAGAAATTTCTTGAGATCCTCTTTCATTTCGAAACCGGCGTGGTCCGATCCAAGTACAATTTTCATTGAATAACCCTCCAATGGCTCAATTTCTCCTGATAAGCGACGGCCACAACGGAAGCCAGTCCGCGAACCTTATCACGTCTATGTCGGAAAACAGTGAAAGCGTCGTGTCCGACGGATAACCGAATGTATCTAAATCAGGCGGCAGAGGAACGCTCAATATCCACTCCGCGCTTTCGTTTCCGGGAACGCGAGATAACGCTCTCGTATGATATGTATGTCCCAGCGTCAGTCGGGATATATGGCACATCAGAGGAGCCGCCGGCCTGCCGATAGACCAGAGGTCGAGGCGGATTCCCTGTTGGAGAAGAAAACCCAAAAAGAGGGCCAACTGTTCATCGGAGCCCGATATACGGGTATCCATGACTATAACCCGCGGAATCGGCTCTCCGCCCCTCGACGCATCCGCGATGTCATCCATAACATCCGATATGGAATTTGCCCGGATTATGTCGTCACCATCCGGCGTTTTGTCGGATGAGGGGGCATAATATTTTGGGTCGCCCTCGGAGCTCGAGCCCACTTCCGTTACCCTTGACGGCCGAACCTCCCCGCGCCACACGACCTGCGTCATCGGCGACTTGTCCTGAATGAAACTTTGAAATGTGGACGAAACGGCGCCTCTCATCATGAGCATCTCCGTGCCGTCTTCGGTCGTCTCTATCCATGGGTCGTGGAGAGAGACCGCGCCGAACGCCTCGCGATGCCCGGGGTTGGGCGTTCCGCTCCACCATGTGCGGCCCGATACGCTCGTAATGATCGGTCCATCTTTTGCCCACGACATGCTCCAGGCGTCCTTCATGCCCTCGGCCACAATCTTTACATCGGCGGACGCGGAACCGATCGGATAACGCGAGTAAAGCGTCCCAAGCTCGTTCAGTACGTATAATTCGCCCTGAGTCCCCCATTCGAGGTCTCTGGGAGACGCCACAGCAAATGTGTCGAGCTCGGCCATCGTGTACGAGTCGAGCACGAACACCCTTCCGTTGCCTCTGTCGGCCACGGCGAGAAGCGGTCCGTAAGAGGCCGCCGCGACCGGCTCGAACAGTTTTTCGGTTCTGTCGCTGTCGGAGGGCTTCCATTCGGCGATCTGTTCGAGCGACGGTATCTCTATGAACCTGATTGCCCCGCCGCGTCTGTCGGATACCGCTATTAAAGTCGAATCTATAAAAGCCGCGTCGGAAACGCCCGAATTGAGCGATCCCTCGCTCTCGAGCGCAGTATTTCCCGACTGGATGTCCGCGTCGAGCCTGTATACCTCGCCATTTTCCAGAAACAGCATAGCTTCGGACGACGTCCGGGGGATGATCGCCGCAGGTCGCGAAATATCGACGTTTAGTATCGCGTTTTTATTGCCCCGCCCGAATATCCACACTTTGTCTCCAAGCGTATCGCAGAGCAGTATTTCGTCCCCCGCCGATACGATTTTCCCTATTCCAGCCATGCCATTGAGCGATAGCGGATTGTAGACGGGAAGTTTCAAAAATGTGTTTATTGTGTTCGAATCGAAAGCGATCGCGGAGGTGATGTCCTCGGGAAATATGGTTTGCCCGATCACATCCCATTCGTGCTTTATCGTATCGAGGATTATCCTGGCCCTTATGTCGTCGCGCCTCACCTCGAGGTACTGGGACATTGCGTCTATGGCGTCCGTATAACGGCCCAGCCTGCGGAGCGCCAGGCTTCGCATGTAATACGCGTCCACGAAATACACGTTTTGCCTGAGGGATTCTTGCAGCTCGTCCAGCGAGTTCCAAACGCGGTTTTGCAGGAAATATCCGTAAGCGCGGAGAAACGCCGCTTCGGACGCTTCTCTGTCGACTGCCGGAGTCATGTCCGAGGCGGCGGACGCGACAACCGAGGCGCTCATCACAATGACCGCCATTATCGCTGTGAATATAATTTTCGAGTACGAGCGCATCTTGCTGGTCATCGCTTCACACCAGGATTCCGAAGATAATTTGATTCAGAGGCGTTTTTACCATCGCCCTGAGATAATGTCTATGCCGGCGAACGCATAGTACCCGAGCGCTATCGCTCCGGCAAGCAGAAAGCCAAGCAACACGCGAAGATAGAGAAGCACAACTCCGGGGGCATGCCATTTTTCGGAGTATATGTTCACGACCATCCTGGCGATTACAACCGCCGCGACGAAAAAGGCGACTGCAATTAAAGCCTGTAAATTGACCGCAGAAATTTGCATATCGTCACCGGCAAACATCAAAATTTGGAGCGGAAATAACACTCCCATCGATAGTTTATCATGATTTAGGAATAACAATCACGGTGATCTTCTCGCCGGGGGAATATTCTTTACGGGGCAGCGTCACGAAATACGCGCGGCTTAAATCCAAGGACGAGGACAAAAGCGCATGCGCGGCTTTGGCGTCGCTGTCGGACAGAGTTTGCGTCTCTTTTTCGTCGGGAGGCACGGTATTTTCGACCATTATCCTCCAGAAGAACCAGCCGGCAAATAGCACTATAAGGGCGAAAATAGCCGCCACGATGGGCAGAAAGTTCGAGCTGTCGCTCATACGCGCCTTGTGATATCTTTTATATCTGATCTTTACATCCCGCTGATCGTCGAGGCCAGCCTCTTCATTCTCAAGCGTACGAGGTTCCGGCATAAAGGCAATCCCCCATCTGCAAAATCGTTCGTCTGAAGTCGTATGTAATTCTATCATCTCCCCACGAAAAAAATACACCGATTGCGCCCGGAGGTAAAATTTTTTTCGTACACGCGGAATTTTTCAGGTTTTGTGCGCTATTGCGCGGACAAAGGCTCGTGTCGAGTGATAGAATCGAATCATGAGATACAGGTATTCGCTCTGGAAAAAATTGCTGCTCATCGGTTCGTGCGCGTTCGCGCTGGGGATAATGCCTTATTTCTGGCGGGTTATCTTCATAGAGCCCCACGGAATGAGCGCGGCCCAATATCTATATGGCATATCCTCGCGCGCGCTCGCGGTCGTGTCGGGGTACATGCCGCATATCGCGACCGCTTACGTTATTTTGATAGCCGCGCTCGTTTTTTTGGAGGAGCGCAACCCCGACCGCACCATACTGTGGCTCATGACGCTCATATTCCTGCCTGTCGTGGGAGTGGCGCTGTATATGTTCATGGGGCCGGACATGAAGAGGGCGAAGATGAGGCGATTGTTCCGCCCGACCGGTTCATACCCGCCGCTGGAACGCATCGAGGGAGAGAGGACGTCGCAGAGCGTTCGGAAGACGTCGACGCTCGCCTACCGCAGTTCGTCGTCCCTGCTCTGCGAACATAACGAAGTCGAGCTCCTATATGACGGCGTCGAGACGTTCGAGGCGATAAAACGCGAGCTGGCTCGGGCCGGGCGCTACATAAACATGGAATACTACATATTCGAGGATGACGATCTGGGGCGCGAGATAGCCGATATCTTGTGCCGTCGGGCGTCCTCGGGCGTCGTAGTGAGGCTGACGACGGACGGAGTCGGAAGCTGGAAGCTCGGGCGCGGACTCATACGTCACATGCAGGAATCCGGAGTCATCGTCAGAACTTTCATGCCCGTGTCGTTTCCCTTCTTTCACAGCAGGCTGAATTTCCGCAATCACCGCAAAATAATAGTGATAGACGGCGAAGTGGCGTTCACGGGAGGGCTCAATATCGGCGTCGGGTATATGGGAAAAGGTCCGCTCGGGCATTGGAGGGACACTCACGTCATGTTTCGCGGCGAGGCTGTCTGCGCGCTGAACGAGATATTCCTTTCGGATTGGAGAATAAGCTCCGGCGAGGAGCTCTCGCCGAAAGATCCGTCGTTTTCACCGTGCGATATCGGTTCCTTCGGAAAACTTCCGCATAAACCGGTGCAGATCGTTCCCAGCGGAGGGGCCGCGTGGCGTTCCATCCGCCAGATGTACTTCATGATGATCGCCGAGGCGCAGCGGAGAATATGGATAACGACGCCGTATCTGATACCGGGCGACGCCATACTCGAAGCGCTCAAGACTGCGGCTTTGGCGGGCGTGGACGTGAGGCTGCTGATTCCCGGGAAAAGCGACCATTTTTTGTCCCACTGGGCAAGTTTTTCGAATATAGAGGATCTTCTGAGATCCGGCGCCAGAATATGGCTCTATAAAAAAGGCTTTGTACATGCCAAGACTCTCGTTTCCGACGATGAAATCGCGTCGGTCGGCACGGCCAATCTCGACAACAGGAGCCTCGACATAAATTTCGAGGTTCAGGCCTTCATATATGACAAGGGCGTCTGCGACGAGCTGGCCGGACACTTTGTCGTCGATATGGCCGATTCAAACGAGTGCGCTCTTTCGGAATGGGAGAACAGGAGTATGCGTTATAAGGTTCTCGAGTCTGTCGGTCGTCTTTGGTCTTCTCAGGTATGAACGAGCCGGACGCGCTGAAAGTTCGTTTCTCCGACCACCTGGGTTTCTGGCTCGCCGCGACGCTCATGATAACAGCGGCGCATATATACCTATATATGGCGGTGGGCAGGTATCTATCCCGCCCGTGGGAGGCGGCGTGGGTGGCGATAGGCGTGGCGTCTCTGGGTTCGTCTTTCGCCGTTTCGCGCTCCCGCGACGGAGGGATAGACAGGAAAAACATCCTCCCCCGGCTCCTGCTTCAACGGCTGGGGGCTTGCTGGAACATATTCGTGCTCCTGACGGCCGCCATCATGCTCGTGTTGCGCATGACGCTCAAATTTCACCCGCTGACGCCATGGGCGGCATATGCGGCCTCGTGTCTCGCCTCCTGCGCCATATGCGTTTACGGCATGATAGAGGCCCGCATCCTGAGGCTTGTCACTTTGAACATCGAAACGAAAAAACTGCCGCGAGGCGAACATATGCGGATAGTCCAGCTATCCGACATTCATATAGGCCCGTTTATGGACATGTCCTTCGTCAGGAAGCTGACCGACGGCGTAAAAAAACTGAACCCGGACCTCGTGCTCGTCACGGGAGACATAGTCGACGGCCTTGTTGGAGACGGGGAAGGGGTTTTCCCATACTACGCCGCCTTCGCGGATTGCTTGCGCGAGCTCTCCGGCGCGTCGCGCCTCGGAGTATGGGCGATTCCCGGGAATCACGATTACTACGGGGGTTTCGATAACTCTCGCGATTTTATGGAGCGCGCCGGTATAAAGCTGCTGCTCAACGAAAAAACGGACGTCGGGGGCATACTGCTGCTCGGAGCGGACGACAGGGATCACGAGATACCCTCGGATATGCCGTTCATGTCGAGATCCGAAAAACTTGTGGATTCCCTCACGGATGGCGAGCTGGAAAAATTTGTGATACTCCTGCGTCACAGGCCCATAGTGGAGGCCATAACCATCGGTTCGTTCGACATTCAGCTCTCCGGACACACTCACGGAGGGCAGTTGTTTTCCCTTCCCTCGTCGCGCCACAGGATACCGGGGAGGCCCAAAGGGCTTCTTTCCCTCGGGCGCGGATCATATCTCTATGTGACAAACGGCGCCGGGTTCGTCGGCCCCCCCATGAGATTTTTCGCCCCCGCCGAAATAGTATCGATCGACCTCGAAGGCGAATGAAGGCTTGCCGTTTGTCCCGCGCGGCGCGGCCACGTTTCTCATAACCATAACGGCAATGCCGCCCATATTCAATCGCATGGGGCTCGACAAACGAAACCTCATGCTGATCGTCAGTCCCTCTTCCCGTCCATTCCGCGTAGTTCGGCGGCTCGGGCGTGGGCTATGAGCCCCTCTCCCCTGGCCATCCTGGAGACGAGCGGCGACATGTATCGCATGGCGTCATACTCCATTTTCTGATGTGTGCAGATTTTAAGAAACGTTCCCACCCATATTCCGCCTGTGTAACGCGCGGCGCCCGTCGTGGGCAGCGTGTGGTTTGTGCCGGAGGCGTAGTCTCCGAACACCTCGGCCGAATATTTTCCGAAGAAGAGTGAACCGTAGTTGACCAGACCGGACGCCGCCGCTTCGTCGTCCGCGGTTTGCAGTTCGAGATGTTCCGGCGCTCGTTCGTTGGCTATATCGACCGCTTCGCTCATGGAGTCCGCCAGGATTACCTCGCCGAAATCTTTCCATGAGGCTCTAGCTATTTCCGCCGTTTCGAGATCGCTCAATTGGCGTTCGACGCATTTCACGACCGCCTCCCCCATCGTCCTGTCCGTCGTCACGAGAATTCCGGCCGCGACCCTGTCGTGTTCGCACTGAGCCAATATATCCGAAGCTATCACATCCGGGTCGGCCGTTTCGTCCGCGATGATGAGCACCTCGCTCGGCCCCGCTATGAAGTCTATGCCGACGCGGCCGTAACACTGGCGTTTTGCCTCGGCCACATAGCTGTTTCCGGGGCCCGCTATCAGGTCGACAGGCCGTATTTGCCCTGTGCCGTATGAGAACGCGGCTATGGCCTGCGCTCCTCCGATCGCGTAGATTTCGTCGACTCCCGCGAGGTTCATGGCCGCCACGGTTCGCGGGTGAATGGCGGACGTTCCTTTCATGACCGGAGAGCAGGCGGCGACCCTCTTCACTCCAGCGACCTTCGCCGGAATGGCCAGCATGAGCGCGGACGAAAAAAGAGGATAGTTACCTCCCGGCACATAACAGCAGCAGGCGCTTACTGGTATGACTCTGTGTCCGAGCGTCACTCCCGGGGAGGGAGAGAACGACGGCAGATCGCCTATCGTGCCGAGCTGCGCGTGAGCGAAGGCGCGAATATTGTCCGCCGCTCGCTTCATATCATCCATGTCGCCCACCGATATTGCGGAGCGGGCGTCTTGTATCTCGCGCTCCGTAATGCGAAGCGAGTCCCTGTGGCAGCGGTCGAACTTTTCGTTGTACAGCGAAAGCGCCCTGTCTCCGTTTGTCCGTACGTCGTCGATTATATCCGACACCGTTTTGCGCAGTTCCGCCGTCGCGGAACCATCCCTTTCCTCCGCCTGTTTTATATATTTCAAGAGAAACGCTCCTTTCGATCAACAGTATTCATTGACGCGTCCGAGTTATTTCAGGGTCAGCCACGCGAAAACCACACAGAGGGCGATTATGAACGAGAGGGATACGTAAAGAGGTATAGTCAAACCCTTCGCCCCCTTCATTATCATGACGGCTATAAACGCGCAGAGGAGCGACAGCGACATTATCAGCGCGCCTATGGCGTACACGATTATCTGTAGGCCGAACTCGGGGTCGCTCTTTATCTTTCGCGCGAAATAACTCGAAAATGGTTCGTCGTGTCCTATCTCCTCGGATTGCCCTGTTTTCTTTTTGTCGTAAGCGTTTTGGTTCACTATGCCGCCGTATCTGTTTAAACCGACCACTCCGCCCGTGATTCGTTTCCCCGTTATATTGCCCATGACGGCGCAATTTAGAACGGATGCTGCCTCTTCGTTTGTTCCGGCGATCCCGCCGGTCCACAACCTCCCCGATATGCTGCCGCCGGCAGCGCAGTCGGTCACCGTGCCGAGATTGTGTCCCGTTATGCCTCCGACGAATGTATTGCCGCGCACCGAGCTTTCGGAACGGGATTTTGCCACATTTCCACCGTCGCCGTTTCTGCCGATTATGCCTCCGACATAGTCACCGCCTTCGATCTTCCCGGCCGAAATGCTGTCCCTGACAGTTCCGGCTTTGCTTCCGCCGGCTATCCCGCCGACTAACCTCGCGCCCATAACCTCAGCGTCTGAGTATGAACCGATGATATCCCCCGTGAGAAATCCTGCCACTCCTCCCACAGAGACGTCTCCGCTCACGGTTCCGCCCACGATGCAGTCTTTTATGACGCCGGCGCTCCGCCCCGCGATTATGCCTGCCTCGTTTGATCCGTTTATGCGCGCGTCTCTTATCGTTACGCGCGATATTACGGCTTCGGAGCCCAGGGTTCTGAACAGGCCAACCTGGCTTTTGTCTCCGGACACACGAAGGCCCGAAATGGCGTGTTTGTTTCCGTCGAGTCGTCCGTTGAAATTCTTCCTGGTGTTCGATCCGCCTATCGGGGTCCATTCCTTGCCGCTTATGTCTATATCGTTCGTGAGTTTAAAATGGACGTCCCTCGAATCGTATCCATCGTTGACGATAAGGGCGACTCTCGCGAGCTGAGAGGGCGTCGCTATGAGATAAGGGTTTTTTTCAGTTCCATCCCCGCCGCCGAAATCATTGGCCGCGAGGGTGATCCAGTCTACGACGCGCACCGGATTGTTCGCCGCGGCAAGATGCGCCGTCGGTCCGAAAAGCATCCTGACTCCGACGGGATCCGAGATATCCAGCGACATGACGAACTCGCCGTCATCCCAGATATATTCCAGCCCGTCATCTCTCACGCACGTCGCGCCGCCGAATCTATCGAGCGCGTATTCGACCAGTTCGGCTTCGGTGAGGGAATCCTCGAACGCCAGCTCCGCCAAAAACAGGCCGGACTCCAAAAACGAGAATCGGGCGTCGCGCACCGCGAGACCGTCAAACTCCGGCATATCCCGATCGAGGCTGTAGACCGCGATGCCGCGGGAACTGTCGCGCGCCTTGACAATCCCGCCCTCGCCCAGCGAACCGGGCCCATCCCCCCATGATAACCCGGCATATCCGTCCGGTTTGTTTGTGATCGGTTTTTTCATGAACAGGGGGGCGTAGTAACCCATCGTCGGAACCGACGATGAAATGATCCTCAGAACCGCGGGCTGGTTCGGCAGAGATACTAAGTATATCTCTATCTCGTTGTCGAACCATTCGCATAAATCGTCGTCAGCCGAGACGATCTGGATGTCTCCGAATTCGCGCGAGGCGTAATCGAGCAGAGGTATGTCCTCCGACTGGTCAAGGGATGTGAAATCGACCGCGGCGAGGCGGCCGTCAAAAAAATGGTATTTCACGCGTCCGATGGCGGCGGCGCCGAGGTTGGTGGTCTCGCCTTCCCTAATATAAGCCTCTTTGTTGTCTTCGGCGGTATCGGTTCTGACGCGGGACTCCCCCAATTTTTCAGGCGGATCCCCCCAGACGAGCCCGCCCCATCCGTCGGGACGGTTTGTGACCGGTTTTATCGCGAACGAAAACGCGTCCGCGTTCGCCGCGCATAATAATATTTGGGAAAAAAGCAGAGCTAAGAGCAGATTTTTCCATGTCGTTTTAAATCTTATAAAATCAATCATGATGAACTACCGGCGAATCGGCTCAGTTTTATCATGCTTGAATCTTAACGTGAGTATATCGTTTAGTCAAAGCCCCGCCGTATATCCATCTACTTCGAATCTATGCGGACTCTTTATTCTCCATCGGCACGATGGCTAATTTTTTTCCCAATGACGCTAATACCTTTATCACCGTGCCTATCTGCGGGGTTGTATTCCCCTTTTCCATTCGCGCTATTACAGGCTGAATGACTCCGCTTATTTCAGCGAGCTTCCTTTGGCTGATCCCTTGCTCGTGACGCGCCTTTATCAGTTCGCCTATGAGCGCTACTTTCAAGTCGCACTCGGCTATTTCTTCCGGGGTGAATATTTTTTTTTCAACTTCATCCCATGTAAGGTATTTATTCTTCATGTCCGTTTGAATCGCTTGATCCGTTGGATTCTCCCGGTTCTTCGTATCGCTCGTATTGTTCATTTTCTTTCATCCTTTCGCGGAAGCCCTTCAATTCCCGCTTAGCCTGTTCAATTTCTCTCTGCGGAGTAGCCCGTGTTTTTTTCATAAAATGGTGAAGCAATACAAAAATCTCGCCTGTCCATGCCGCGAATAACACTCGCTCCCTAATCGGCCTGAGTTCCCATATCTCCCCGTCGAGGTGTTTGATATACGGTTCTCCCGCCAACGTGCCGTAAGCCTTCAATACCCTGACGTATTCAAGCACCTTGCGTAAATTGATACGCGCATCCTTGCCTGAACGTCGCTCAAGTTCCTTAATGTATTCATACACCGGCGCAACGCCATCTTGATCTTTGTAGAAAATTATCCCGTACAATCTAATTCCTCCGCAGAACATGATACTTCAAAAGCTATCGCATTGTCAAATAACTGACCTCCATTTTCGCGCATGGTTAATGCGGCTCGCACCTTGAAAACTCAATGACAACCGGCAAGAAAGAAGCGGCATGGAGCCTTTTTTCGGGTAAAATTGTATTGTCAGAAAACGAAAATAATTACATGGAAGATTTAACTATCAACTTTTGATGTAAAATGACGGAGGGAGACAGGAAACCTCCGCTATTTTTTTGAGGGCGGACCGCACATATCGACGGGAGAATAGGCATGATTTCTATTCGCAATCTCAAGAAAACATATCCTAACGGATTTACAGTAATGGAGAATTTTAATCTCGAAATAGAGTCTGGCTCCTTCACCGTGTTGCTTGGGCCGTCGGGTTGCGGCAAAACCACGCTCATCCGCTTGATTTCGGGCCTGGAGTCTTGTACGGAGGGCGCTGTATGGATAGCGGGAAACGACGTAACGCATTACGAGCCCGGAGAGAGAGGGGTCGCGGTGGTGTTCCAAAATTACGCGCTGTATCCTCATATGACCGTGGAAAAGAATATATCGTTCGGGCTCCGGAATTTCGGCTATAAAAAGGATGAGATAAAGAGAATACTCGCGGAAGTGCTGGATCTGGTCGGGCTCTCGGAGCACGCCGGGAAAAAACCCTCCAGCCTCTCGGGCGGGCAGAAACAGCGCGTCGCGTTGGCGAGAGCCATATCAAAAAGCCCGGACGTCTTCCTTATGGACGAACCTCTCTCGAACCTCGACGCCCGACTCAGGGCGCAGATGCGCGGCGAACTCATACGCATCCACCGGAAATTGGGCGCGACATTCGTATATATCACGCACGATCAGGCGGAAGCGATGAGCCTGGGGGATTATATCGCGGTGATGGACAATGGCAGGATAATGCAGTATGGCACATCCGAAGATGTGTACGGCAATCCCGCCAACGTCTTTACCGCCAGGTTCATAGGAGATCCGGGAATGAATATACTGTCCCGGAAAGATGGGACATCCCTCGGCTTCAGAGGGCAGAAAGTTTGCATAGGGCGGCCCGAAGGGCTCGACTGTCTCTTTATCAGAGGCGCCGTTTCAACAAGGGAACATCTTGGGGACGCGTATAGCTACAAAATGACGGCATCGGACGGCGCGCGATTTGAGATGCGTAGCCCCGAACGCCTGGAAGAGGGAGCTCTGTTGGATATGTTCGTCATGAAAAGCGACCTGTACGCCTTCGATGAAAAAGGGACGCGCATAGCGTAATTGAATATCTCAAGACGCACGGGAAAGGCGGCCATTCGTTCGCCCTACACGCTCATTCTGCCGGCTTTCGCGCTGTGCCTGATTTTCAGCGTACTGCCGGCGTCGATGTCCATCCGCGACAGCTTTTATAACGTCGATTACGTCAATGAAGTCGATGAATTCGTCGGACTCGCGAATTACAGATCGATTTTCACGGATGACGTGTTCTTAAAAGTGTTCAAGAACACCGTCATCTTCATGTTCTGCACAGTGGTGATCTCAGTTCCTCTGGCAATGGCGGTCGCGATGTTTTTGAACAAAAACCGTTTCATCCACAATCTCACGCAAAGTATAATTTTCACGCCTCATATAGTCTCCTTCGTCGCCGTGGCAACGCTTTGGATGTTTATGATGGATCCTAGATCCGGAGTTTTGAACTACATACTTGGACTTTTTGGCCTGCCTCCGCTCCGATGGCTGATGGATTCCAGCACTTCGCTCATGTCGCTGATAATAGTGGCGGCATGGAAAACAATGGGCTTCAACGCTCTTATCGTCATAGCCGCGCTTCAAAAAATACCGGCCGAGCTGTACGAGTCGGCTCGGTTGGATCGTTCTTCTCCGCTTGGGATATTTTTTAATATCACGCTGCCGATGATCTCCCCGGTTTTTGTGTTCCTCGTAACGACGAGCGTCATATCCGCGTTCAGCACCTTCGACCTGGTCAAGTTCATGACGGCGGGCGGCCCCAGGAATTCATCGAATCTGATGGTGTATTGGATATACAGGACGGGCTTTCTGCACTTCCAGGTTGGCAAAGCTATGGCTGGCGCGGTTGTGCTGATGTTGTTTCTGGTTGTCGTTTCGGCTTTGAACTTCATGCTGATGAACAAGCGCGCGCACTACCAATGAAAGCGTCATGAGAAACAGATCGTTTCCATCAGGAGCGATACGCGCGACGCTGCGGGCAGCCGGGTTCGCCGCCCTCATTCTGGTTTTCGTCTTTCCTCTTTACTTCATGGCGTCGACCTCCTTCAAGGGCACTCGCGAAGTGAACATAACGCCGCCCACGCTCGTTCCGTCGGAGTTTCACCCGGAGAACTACGCCATGGCATGGAACAGGATGAACTTCGCCCACTACCTGCGCAACTCTCTTCTGTCCACCTTCCTCACTATCGCGGGCCAGCTCCTGACGTGCGTGCCCTGCGCGTACGCGTTCGCTAAAAAACAATTCCGCTTCAAAAAACCGCTTTACATGCTCCTCCTGTTCGACCTGATCGTGCCGGCGCAAGCGATATTTCTCCCTATATATATATTGGAGAGCGGATTTGGGTGGATAAATACCATGCGGGGGCTCGTGGCGCCGTTTTGCTATTCCGCTTTTACCATTTTCTCCCTGGTCCAGTATTTCAAGACGATACCCGACGAAATACTCGACGCGGCAAGACTCGATAAATGCTCCGAGGTTCGAATGATCACGCATATTATGGCGCCCATGGCGAGTCCCATTATAATAACTACCATGATATTCACTTTCGTCTACAAATGGAACGATTACTTCTGGACTTCCATACTCACCACCAACGAGACCGCGCGCACCCTGCCGCTGGCGATACAGAACCTGATGCCGGTGGACCACGGGGCGAGAGAGTGGCAGATCATAATGGCCGGCAACGTGATGGCGCTGATACCGATGTTGGGGGCGTATATTTTGGCGAACAAGATCATCAAGAAGGGTTTCATATACGGGAGCGGCAAATAGTTCGCGGCGTGTTTGCGGAAAACATATTGACAATGGAGGAATGTAGGGTGAAAAAATCTTTTGCGTCTTTGATGGCCGGTATCTTTTTAATCTCATTGTTGTCCGCTTGGCAATTCCCGAAAAGCGTCGCTTCCTCGTCTCAGGCGGACACGCCGGTCGAAACGCGGCGCGCGGATGGCCCTGCGGAAATTTTGTTTTGGAATGTCTTTGCCGACGACACACTCACAGGTGTTTTCCTCGCTAAAGCGGCTGACTCATTTATGGAGAAAAACCGCGATGTGAAAATCACCATCAATGGACAGGGTGGTTATGACTCCGTCGCGGAGCGTTTGGAAGCCGCCTCCGCGAGCGGGAACCTCCCCACGATGGCCATCATCGAGGAAACGTTTCTGGGCAGATTTCATCCCATCGCGGCGGAGCTTTCGAAATATCTCTCCCCGGAGGTCATCGCGAATTATCAGCCCGGGCTCCTGGCCTCCGGGTATATTGGAGGTTCCCTTTACGCCGTGCCCTTCAACCGTTCCATGCCGGTGCTGTTTTACAACAAGACGATGTTCGACGCGTCCGGGGTGAAGGCGCCGCCCGCCACGTGGAAAGAATTCAGGGAAACGGCCAAAACCCTCTCGGATCCGGCTCACAACGTGCGGGGCGCCGCTATGTGCTGGGACACAGACGCCTGGATATTCGAATCGATACTCTATTCATGGGGCGGCGATATACTGGACGAGACTAACAAGAAGGTCGTCTTCAACGATGGCGGCAGAGCGTCGGAGGTGGTGAAATTTTTCCAGGAAATGGAGGACGAGCAAACGCTTTTCAGCCCATACAACCATCAGGAAGACCCCTGGATAACTATCGGCACGGAGATGTTGCAGGGGCGAGCGGGCATGATGATGAGCTCGAACGGCATGTTTCCGCTTTACTCCCAGTGGATGGCCGACGCCGGATACGAGCTTGGCATGGCGGGGCAGCCTTCATTTGACGGAACGCCGTCCGCGGCCACCGGCGCGGGCAATATCGTCGTATTCCGCGGCGCGAGCGAGGAACAGAAAACTGCCGCCGGCAGGTTTCTGGAATTCCTCGCGCAGGATGAATATGCGGCGGAGTATACCGCTCTGACTGGATATCTGCCCGTCACTATAACGGCCATGAAGTCGGAAAAACTGCGCGCCATGCTGTCTGAAAAGCCCATGTATCAGGCGGCTATGGATCAGATGAAATTTGCCCACAGGCGCCCGTTGACAAAAAACTGGAAGAATATGTATACCACCATAGTGGAAGAACTCGAAGCCTGTCTGTCGGATACCAGAGCGGACGCGTCGGAAGCGATGAAAAGCGCCGCCGCGGCTTGCCAGAAGATCATGGACGAAAATCCGGATTGAAGGGCGGATTATAGAGGCATGAAGACGAATTTTTTGCGACGGGGAAATTTTTACAAGGGGAACATACATACGCACACGACACGCTCGGATGGCAGGCATTCGCCGGAGGACGTAGTACGCGAGTACAGGGAACGCGGGTACGATTTTCTCGCAATAACGGATCACAACATCTACACAGATTTCAGGAATTTCGACGGAGACGATTTTCTCCTGCTGCCCGGCATGGAGATAAACGCGCCTCCGCAGGACGGCAACGATACGGAGTATCATTTTCTGGCGCTCCCCGGCACGCGCGAGATGCGAATGCGCGCGTCGCTTCCTCCATATGAGCACGATTTCACTTTGCAACTCAAGCCCCTGCATACGGTGGAATATCTCCAGCCAATCATAGACGACGCGACCCGAAGAGGGTGCTGGATCACGCTGAATCATCCATACTGGTCCAGGGTCGAATACGACCAAGTTCTGGCGTTCAAGAACATATCGGCCCTTGAAGTCTATAATTTCTGTTCGTCCGTTTTGGAAAACACCGGCGAATCATTCCAGTGCTGGGACGCCGTTCTGCGAAACGGCGCGCGTATGCTGGGAACTTCGGTGGACGACGCGCACCATTTTTTCCCGGAAAATTCGGGCGGCTATGACGCTTTCGGCGGATATGTCGTGGTGAAAGCCGACTCCCTGAGCCTCGATGATATAACGCTGGCCTTGGTTTCGGGCAGTTTTTACGGCAGCGCCGGCGGTCCTGAGATACATGAGTTTTACGTCGACGACGGTTATATTCATTTTCATTGTTCTCCTGCCGCGCGCATCTATTTCGGCGGGCGGGCGCGCCACATGCGCTGGAAAATAGCGGATCCCGGAGGGACGCTCCTCACCGAGTTCGTATCCCCTCTTCAGGGGGACGAGCTTTATGTGCGCGCTGAGTGCTTTGGCGAGAGCGGCGGAAAATCCTTCACGAACCCGATATGGCTGGACGCCCTGGATATTTAATGTGACCCGCCCGGCGTGTAAATGTTTATTATGTATAAATTCAACTTGAAAGGATCATGGCAAAATGAACGCGCCGTATAAACGAAGAGACCTCGTGATAATCCCCCTTCGGGGATCCCAGAACATGGTGCTCGCCTGCGACAGCTGCGGCGGTATAGGCAATAAGGCCGGGGACGTCATGAAATTAGCCCCATACTTCGTGGGCAAATTCACCATCCGCGTAGCCCTGCTCGAAGTGATGGCCTCCGGAGCAAGACCGATCATAATATCCGACGGGCTGTGCTGCGAGATGGCGCCGACGGGGGAAGATATTTTACGGGGCATAGCGGATGAAATCAATATTTGCGGATTGAAAGACGTCATGCTGACCGGCTCCACCGAGGAAAACTTTCCGACATCAATGACAGGCGTTGGGCTCTCTGTACTGGGCCTCGCGGAGGAAAGCGAACTTCGTTTCGGAAACGGCCGCTCGGGCGATATCGCGGTGCTCGCCGGAATGCCCGCCATGGGCCCGGAAGTGGATCTCTCGGATAATAGTTGCTATGAAAATCTTGCGCGCCTGCTGGCCTGTCGGGACGTGATCGAAATCGTCCCGGTCGGTTCGAAAGGAATCTTGTACGAGGCAAACCTGCTGGCCCGTTTACACGCGCTCTCCTTCGAGCCGGCGTCATGCGGAGTAAACCTGTCCGCCTCAGCGGGGCCGGCGACATGCGTTATCGCCATGTGCCGGCCCGAGGCGGTTCATGAATTTCCGAACTATACGGTGGTTGGCGGCTTTAAATAACCGATAGACGCCAGGAAAACCTCACGCCATCGTTATGACCGTTCCGGCGTGCCCTTCGAGCGCGTCGACCGCTTTGTCGAGCGACGTTATTATGGCTTTTTTGCCTGGAAATCTCCTCGCGAATTTAATGGCGGCCATCATCTTGGGAAGCATGCTGCCTGGGGCGAAGTGCCCCTCCCGCACGTATTTCACCGCTTCGGCAACGGTTATGTGGTCGAGATCCCGCTGGTTCGGCTTTTTGTAGTTGAGGCATACCTTGTCGACTTCCGTCAGTATGAGCAGATAGTCCACCTGAATATCCTCAGCGAGCAGCGCGGCCGCCAGGTCTTTGTCGATTACCGCCGCAACGCCGCTCAGAGAGCCGTCCATATTTTCGATGACCGGGATGCCGCCGCCTCCGGCGGTTATGACTATCGTGCTGTCCCAGAGGCGCTTTATCGAGTCGAGCTCCGTTATCCTCCTCGGTATGGGGGACGCCACATAGCGGCGCCAGCCGCGCCCCGCGTCCTCTTTCATCACGCAGCCTTTTTCGGAGGCCAGAGTTTTCGCCTCTTCCTCGGTGTAAAACGGGCCTATCGGCTTTGTCGGGTTTTTGAAAGCCTCGTCGTGCTCGTCGACCACCACCTGGGTGAGGATTGTAACCACCGGGATGTTGCGGTTCCTGTTCCTTATCGCGTCCCGCAGACACTGCTGTATCTGGTAGCCTATATATCCCTGGCTCATCGATCCGCATACGTCGAACGGCATCGCGGGCAGTTCGTCGTCTATCCTGGATGCCGTTTCCTGTGAGAGCGCTATGCGGCCCACCTGGGGGCCGTTGCCGTGAACTATCGCCATCTCGTATCCTTTGAAGTTTATATCGGCCAATTTCTCGCAGGTTCTTCTTACGACATCGAGCTGAGCTTCGGCCGTAGGAGGCGTTCCAGCCTCCTGGAGGGCGTTGCCGCCCAGCGCGATTACGACTTTGCTGAAATCCATCGTTAAACTACCCCCTTGCTGAACTTATTTTGTGATAAAGTTTTATTATTTGCGTGAAATTATTATTATCATATTTATTTTTGGACGCTTGTCAACGGAATATATATGATATCTATTCTCAGAAACACATTGATATATCTAAACTGATAATAATTTATAGTTTATAATGAGGTCATCGGGATTGGCCGTAAACGGCGTTTTTTTCATAAAAAAAGAGCGCCGGAGAATCAATGACGCATCCTCCGGCGCTCAGCGATTTTTCCTTAGGGAATCGCTGATTTAATGTTCTTCGTGCGAAATGGCGCTGATTCGTTTGCTATCGAAACGGTCGACGTGAAATTGGCCGCAGGCGTAGCAGAGCTACGTTGAGGACCAATTTTGCGGCGAACGTGAAGAGAGCGGGCGAATAGGCGCCATTGTAGCCGAAGGTTATTAAATCAGCGGTTCCTTAGAGCGGGATTTTTTTACATCAAAAGTTCCTTGGCTATGAACACGATGGCGAGAACCCACATGATGACGCTGACGTCCTTTGCGCGTCCAGTGAGGAGTTTCACGACCGCGTATGTGATGAAACCGAATTCGATTCCGGCGGCTATGCTGTAGGCGAATGGCATCATGAATATGGCCGTCATGGCGGGAAGGAGCTCCGTCCAGTCGTTGAAATCGAGGCTCGCCACGTTCATGAGCATGTACATGCCTACGAAGATGAGGGCCGGCGCCGTTGCGCAGGCGGGCACTATGCTGATTATCGGGTTGAAAAATATCGCCAGGAGGAACAGCAGGCCGGTAACGAGCGCCGTAAGCCCTGTCCTGCCGCCCACGCCCACGCCGCTCGCGCTCTCGACGTATGACGTGACTGTCGAGACGCCGAGCACCGCTCCCGCCGTGGTGCCTATCGCGTCGGCGAGCAGGGCGCCTCTCGCGTTGGGGAGATTTCCGTCCTTATCGAGCAGGCCGGCGCGATTTGCGACTCCTACGAGAGTGCCGACCGTGTCGAAGAAGTCGACGAAGAAGAATGTGAAAACGATTATCCAGAAGTTGACGACGGCCGGATTTTTAAAGTCGATTCCGACGCCCGAGAAGTCGAGTTTGGCGAATATGGGCGCGATCGACGGAGGCATGGACACTACAGCCTCCGGCAGAGGCGCGACGCCTGTCGCTACGGCCAAAACTGTGGTCGCTATGATGCCCCATAGAATTGCGCCCCTGACTTTGAGTGCCTCGAACGCGCCTATCGCGACGAGCCCGACGATTGTAAGGATGGCTGGCATGTTTCCCTTGAGCCCCGCGCTCGTCACGAGCGTCGCCTCGTTCGATACGATTATCCCGCTGCCCTGAAATCCGATGAACGCTATAAAGAGTCCTATCCCCGCCGATATGCCGTGTTTCAGCGACATAGGTATGCCGTTTATGACCTTCTCCCTCACTTTCGTGAATGTGAGAGCTATGAAGATCAGGCCCTCGATGAAAACCGCCGCTAGAGCGGTTTCCCATGGCACCTTCATCGTGAGCACGACGGAGAACGCGAAAAACGCGTTGAGACCCATGCCGGAGGCGAGCGCCACGGGGAAATTCGCCAAAAATGCCATTATGAGCGTCGAAAATGCCGCCGCGAGGCACGTCGAGACCATGAGAGCCCCGAACGGCATTCCTGTTTTCGAGAGTATGTCCGGGTTGACGAAGATTATGTAGCCCATTGTCATAAACGTCGTTATCCCGGCCATGACCTCGGTCCGTATGTCGGTGTTCCTCTCTTTGAGCTTGAACTGTCTTTCCGCCCACTCGTTCATGATGATATCAGTCCTCCTGTTAAAATAATATCATGTTTCATTCGAAAATGCCCTTGGGCATCAGACGAACAGTTCCACCAGGCGGTTTTCCGCCGCGTTTACATACCCCTGGTCCGTTAGTTTGAGTTCCGGTACCACGGACAGCGAGAGAAAGCTCATGGTCATAAACGGCTGCGGCATCGCGCACCCGAGTGAGCGTGACGCCTCCAGCATCCGAGATGTGGCCCGCGCCAGCTCTTCCGGCGACGAATCGCTCATCAGTCCGCCTATGGGAAGCGCCAGGGACGCCAGCACTTCAGCCCCGTCGGTCACGACCAGCCCCCCTGAGTTTTTGGCGAGGTATTCGAACGCCGTACTCATGGATTCGTCGTCGACGCCGACGCACGAATAGTTGTGGGCGTCGTGAGCCACGGACGAAGCGATGGCCCCTCTTTTGAGCCCGAATCCCCTGACGAACCCTATTCCGGTGCGCCCGCTTCCCCGATTTTTTTCGATGACGGCCATCTTGAGTATGTCGCGCCCCGTGTCCGAGACCACAAATCCGTCCGAGACCACGGGTTCCGTGATGAGCTCCCCT
>JAITOL010000117.1 GCA_031289955.1 Synergistaceae bacterium | reverse complement strand
CCGGCTATCTCCCGCGTAAAATCATATTGAGGAAATATGGTCGCGACGACCTTTACCTTCGAGCCGTCTTTATCCCCATGCGCTCCATGCGCGCCCGCTGTGAGAAAACCGCACGCGATCGTTATCGACAGCATGAGTGTGAATATTTTTTTAAGGTTCATGAATTTCAGTCCTCCAAATATTTCAATTTTTGACATCAGAAGGCCAATGCGCCATCTGTGGCGACAATAAAGTCTCCGTTGGTTCAACTCTCCGGATCTTCTGGGCTCACATAATTTAGGCGGGATACATCAATTATTCAGTTTTATTTTTAGAAGAACGAGATTTGTCCTCTTGGGCCGGTTGATATTATTTGCGAATAACGACCCTCCCGAAGGCGGAATGGCGAGTATGAGGGCGGTTGAAATAATTCCGATGCCGAAATGTTCGAGGGTGTTCCTGAAGCCGCAAATATGAAGGCAAATCGGACAATCCTCGCCAGTGCAGTCGTGGTTGGCTTCCTCGAATGCGGCCACAAGGGGAAGAAGTAAAACGGCGGCGCACAAAAAAGCGAGTATAAGAGTTTTTTTGCGCGGACGAAAATTTTTCATAGTTTGGATCAAGCGCAAACCGAGCATCGCTCACATTTTCCATAGAGCACTATTTTATCCGTGTTGACTATGAATCTATGATCCGCCGCAAAGTGCCGTTCAAGCTCGTCCGCGAAATCACATTCCACATTAAACAATCCCCCGCAGGACTCGCATTTCAGGCGTAAATGATCTTTTTCGCCGCTTCCGCCGACATACTGATAAGACGCGCATGAAACACCGTCAATTACATATCTGCGGACTTTCCCGGCGCTCTCTAATTTGTCGAGATGGCGGTAAATCGTCGTCAATCCGATATTTTTGCCCAAATTTTTTAAATGCTCCGAAATCTGACCTGCCGTTATGAATTCATTTTGACATGAGATTACGCATGAGAGGATGTCCGCGCTTTGTCTTGTGTTATATTCCTTTGGCCGTTTCAATCCTCATCACCGCCCTCAAAATTGGAAAACGTTTTCAGTTTACCCGCTATTTTCCCTGAAGTCAATATGATGGGAGATGTTACCGCGTCTTTAGAAACATCTCTTTATTAATTTAATGAAAAAATATAAAATACAATAGTTTGGATAAATTGTTGCATTTTCTCGCGTGACCAGCGACAATAGTAGACGATTACCATATAAGGAGTGCTTGCCGGATGAAGATAAAAACGAAATTATTGGTGTTGCTGGGCGTAATAACAGCCGTATTGGCCATTCTCATCGCAACGATGTACTTTCGGACATCCGGGGTATTCGCCCGTCTCGCCGATACGGAGGCCATCAACAGCGCGCGCTCCATGGCTGAGATGGTGGATTTTTACTTAATCGGTCTTGAAAATATCGTCAAAAACGCGAGGCCCGGTCTGACGCCACTCTTTGGACGCTATGGCGGCGTCGACCAGAACCGTCTTCAGGAGACGCTCGCCAGGTTCAAGGAGGAAAATCTGCCGCAGGGCGTCATCGACCTGTACGTCGGGCTGGAGTCGAACGGGAAAATCACCACCGGCGGGGGATGGGAGGCGCCGGATGATTACGACTCGCGCACCCGCGACTGGTACACTATGGCGGTGAAAGCCAAAGGAGCGATAATTACCGAACCGTACATCGACGCGGAACTCAACATCGTGGTCATATCGACCGCCATCCCAATGTATGACGAAAACGGCGGACTGCTCGGGGCAATAGGGGCCGACGTCTCGCTGGAGACGCTCTCCTCCAGGGTGAGGGTGGCGTCTGTGTTCGACGCCGGCTATGGCATACTGCTGGCGCCTGACGGACTCGTGCTCGAACATCCTGACGAATCCTTCATAACGGTCGAGAATCTTGCTAAACCCAGCGGCAAAGTTCAGGCGGATCTGGCCAGCCTCGGGAAGAAGATGATCTCGGGGCAGACCGGTTTTGGCGACTATAGCCTGCTCGGCACGGGCCGGAGAATTTATTACACGTCCGGCGAGCATGGATATATATCCGCCATCGTATTCCCTCACGCCCAACTGAGCAATATCGTTCGCGGCGTGGCGCTGATTCAGGTGATCGCCGGCGCGATAGCGTTGCTGCTGGTAATCGTCTATATGGTATTTATGATCCCGAGCATAACAAAACCGCTCAAAGCTGTCGAGTCGACGCTCGAACGGATGGCGTCGCTCGACCTCACTCCGGATCAGGAAGCCGCCCAAATCGTCGCCGGTCTCCAGGAACATACGGAGCTCGGAGCGATGGTAGCATCCCTGCGGCGATTGCGTGACGTATTCACCGACGTGGTTATATCGGTCCGGAGCGGCGTAAACAGACTGGCGGAGTCCTCCGACTCTCTCGAAAACCTCAGTCGCGAGGCGTCGAACGAGGTGGACAACGCAAAATCCGCGGTGACTAATGTGGAGTCAATGGCGCAGAGCGCGCTGCGATCCGTCAGCGCGACCGCGAGCGCTGTGCGGGAAGTCACCCACGCCGCCACTATGACCGCTACGTCGGCGACCCAGGGGGCGGAGGCGTCGAGCGTCACATCCCGACTGAGCGCCGAGGTGTCCGGAATGGTGAACGGTTTTGTCTCGAATCTTCAGGGCGTCGGCGAGGCGTCCGCTGAAAACAGCAAGGGCATGACGGAGGTCGGTTCGTCGGTCTCCGCCATTGGCGAGTTCGTGACGGCCATCAGTCGTATCGCGAGCCAGACGAATCTGCTTGCGCTCAACGCGGCAATAGAGGCGGCAAGGGCAGGAGACGCGGGGCGGGGTTTCGCGGTAGTAGCCGACGAAGTGCGAAAACTGGCGGAGGAGTCCAACTCGGCCTCCCGCCGCGTCGCGGAGATGATGGAGACGCTCGAGGTCGGCACCCGGCGCGCCATAACCTCCACTCAGGAGTCGACGGACATAATAACCGGGATAATCGCCAAAGCCCGCGAGACGCAGGATAGTCTGCGAAACGCACTCGCTGAAACAGACCGGGTCAACGACGCCGTCCAGACAATAGCGGCCGCGGCACAGGAACAGGCCGCGTCGAGCAACGAAATATCCGAGTCGACGAATCAGGCCCGCGACAACATAGACAGCGTGGCTGGCGAAATATCCGCCATAACGGAGGCGACGGCCCAGACTCAGCAATCGATAGAGAGGGTCTCGGCGGAAGCGGCGAATCTCTCGTCCATCTCATCGGATCTCGAAGAACTGATGGATCGCTTCATAACGGAGAGGCTCCCCTTGGGCCGCTGATTGCCCCCTGCGTAAAGAATTAACCGATCACCCCCGCCAGCGTCATTTACGAGGATGATTGAGGGAGTGTGGATTTTATGAATCACAGGATTTTTACATCGATCCTTGCCTTCTGCATGATTTTCCTCGGCGCAAACGCAACAATCGCGGCAATGAGCACAGAAGAATGGATTGAGATTTGTATTATCGGAACGCCGCAAGACATAAAAGACGCCATAAGAAACGGCGCGGATGCCAAAGCAAGGGATAAACACGGATGGACGGTTTTGATGTGGGCCGCGATGCGAAACACCAATCCCGAAACGGTGGCCGCCCTGATCGACGGCGGCGCGGATGTGAACGCAAGGGATAATGGCGGATCGACGGCCTTGATGGACGCTGCGGCTTTTAACGGCAATCCTGATGTGATTACAGCGCTAATAAAAGGCGGCGCTGATGTGAACGCAAGAGAAAAAGATGGATTGACAGCTTTGATATTTGCCGCAAGGTGGGGCAAATATCCCGAAATGATTACAGCACTGCTAGGCGGTGGCGCGGATGTGAACCTCCGGGACGAAGAAGGCAAACTGGCTATAGATTACGCATCGGAGAATCCGGATATAAAGAACACCGACGTTTATCGGCGGCTCAAAGAGGCCGGCAAATAAGCGATGAAGTACAGGGTTTTTGCGTTTATTTAGAATATGAAAGGTATTGACCTCAACACGGTAAGAGAGCTTATGGGACACTCCGATCTAAAAATGACGCTCAGATACGCGCGCCTCGCGCCAAAAAGCAAACCCCGCGCCGCCGAAGTATTGGCGAAGATATAATGGAAATCAACTGACCTGAATGGAGGCCAGGATAAATGAGCGGCGGACATTTTTGGTATATGGATTTACATCTTGAACAAATCGTGGAACAAATGGAACAGGACATATCCCGCGAACTGCCTAAAAACCCGGACGATTTGTATTAGAGAGGAAAATAGCGTTATGTTTCGTCCGGAATATTGTATAATAAATCGGACGAGGTGATTGTGTGAAACGCGAAATTTTTTTTGACAAAATCAAAAACATAATCGAAACCGGCACACGCGGAAGCGTGTATGTGGCTTCCGACTTTGCGAACGTTGCCGAAATTGAGACCGTAAACAGGATTTTGTCGAGATTGGAAGACGACGGGATCATTCGTCGCGTTATGAGAGGTGTCTATGAATATCCGGAGTTCAATGATTTTCTGCACGAATATGTCACTCCATTGCCGGACACGGTTGCTCACGCTATCGCGCGCAATTATGGTTGGGTAATTGTGCCGTATGGCGATACAGCATTGAATATGCTTGGTATATCCACACAGGTTCCGTCAGTATGGATTTATATCTGTGACGGCGCATACCGGACTTACTCGTTTTCCAACATACTGCTCGAATTCAAAAGAACGACAAACAAGGATATTTCAAAGGTTTCTTATAAAACCGCGCTTGTAATACAGGCTTTGAAGGCGATCGGCAAAGGCAATATCGACGCTAACATAGTAAATAAAATTTCCCGCCAACTGATGAACGATGATAAGGAAACCATGCTTAAAGAATCGCAATATGCAACATCGTGGATATATGAAACCATCAAGCTAATTAATAAATGAGGTAGAATATGAGAAATGTAGCTACATTGCAATCTAAAGACCGTGAAGCGCTGTTTCGCAATACTGCCGATAAAATGGGCTTAAACGCTGCTATTATCGAAAAAGACTTTTGGGTTTGTTGGATGCTTGATTATTTGAACAGCCTTTAACCACAATACGAACGGTACTTCCGGAGAGAACTTTTTGGGAAAAAGCCACTATTTTACACAGAGAGGCGTTCAGATCGGAAGATAAAGAGTTCCCGATGCGTTATTCCAGGCATTACTACGACTTGTCATGTATGATTCATTCAGAAATTACAGATAAAGCTCTGAAAGACAAAGATTTATTAGAGCGGGTTGTCGCTTTCAAGAGCAAGTTTTACCGTTGTCCCTGGGCGAGATACGATCTCGCAAAATTTGGGACGATGCGACTGGTGCTTCCTTTATACAATTTGACAAAACTACGAAACGATTACAGCTTAACGCAAAATATGCTGTTTGGTAAAAAGCCAAGCTTTTAGGAAATTATGGAAGACGTAGAGAATCTTGAATCCAAAATAAACTCCATGAAGTAAATTCCGGCGTAATATTGCCGCCAGGTTGTTGCTTGGCTCTCGGACAGATAATCGTCGGTTTGACGAAGCAACGCCAAATTCTGATCACGATGCGCATAGATATGTCGCATGAGCTTTCGGACGAATACGGCAAGGTCATGACGGTAAACCTCCAAGCTGATTGCGTAGACAATGCCTTGATGGATAATTTCAAAACGAATGACAAGTAACTCCATATTTCGCGGTGATTGATAAATTAGTTCGATTATATCGAGGGAAAAATCGAAGTCAATGCCCGGCAAATTTTGCGCCCTTCGTTGAGGAGTCATTGAATTCTTTCGCTGGAACAAATAAGGAACAAGCAAAAAATAAAGGGTTCAGGCTAAATCCCCTGAACCCTTGCTAACTAGTGGAGCCGGTGTCCGGACTCGAACCGGAGACCTGCGCATTACGAGTGCGCTGCTCTACCAACTGAGCTACACCGGCATAGCCTAGACCATGACGATTTGAAATTATATCATCATCTTGCGCCTCGTCAATACTATCCAGTAATTTTACAGTCATCACACTAATATATTCAAGCTTTTTAAGAGTGAAGTTTTAGTTTATATTAAATTTGCGGGGATTCATATTTCCACTGTTTCCAGGACACGCGTAAAGGAGATCCGGGTGCAAGTGGCGCATAGCGGACTGACGTGTGTTTGACGGATCGTAAAAGAATGGGGTGGGTGATTTCATATGGGGAATGACGTTACTTACAGTGTCTGCGGCAGGAGCGGGAAAAACGACACATTGGGGATAGCGGGGCTGATTCTGCTGCCGCCAGTCACCATCATACCGATTGTTTTGGCGGGGGCTGTTTTGAAGGGCACAAATTCGGTCGAAGGGTTTCCGATACCTCTCGCAGTGGCCCAGTTTTTTATATATATGATTTTCACAATATTCGCCATCGTGTGGAGAAGCAAGGCGAAACCTCGCGCCTCGCTCGGCGCGTCCATGGTGGCAAACGGGATACTCATCGTGATGGTGACAGCGCATCTCGATGTCAATCTCGCTTTCGGGTGGGTAGGGGCGTCTTTTCTGCTCTTTGGGCTTTTGATGACGACTACCGCCCTGTTCTCCGGGCATGACGACGCGAAAACAGTTTCACGCTCCGCCGCGCAATCCGCTTCGAACGGAAATTCCGCCATAGAGAAAGTGATGTCGGCCATACCGTTTCCGTCGGCGCTCCTTTATCCCGATGATAAAGGGGTGGAGCGAGTGGTGATGGCGAACGACGCTCTCGGATGCGTACTAGGGCGCGTGCCGTCCAAGATGGAAGGTCAGGCGTTTGATTCGATGATTCCTTCTGTCGATGAGCATACGCCGTTCGAGTGCGGCGGAGCAGCCTGGGTTCCTCACAGAACCCCCGCTGAGAATTGGACGATGTTCACGCTCTCTCCCGCTCCAGGCGCGCGTGAAATTTTCGGCGCGAAGCACGAGCCCGATTTCGTCGACCCCGACACCGGACTTTACCTGGAAAGCCGCATACCGCATATGTCCGCTGTTCTGATAGACGAGTGCTGCCGTTATAAACGCTCGCTCAGCGTATTGCTGCTCAGGCTTGATATCTCGACCATGACGCTCGTGACGCCGGGAGAGGAAAAAACGCGCAACGCCATGAAAGCATTCGGCAAAATCGTCACCTCGTCCGTGCGGGGGGAAGATCTCGCTTTCAAGTGCGGAGATAGCGAAACTGTAATTTTCCTGCCGGATTACTCTCAGCTCGACATCAAGCATCTGATGGAGAGCATCAACATCAGGATAAAACGAACGGCGGTGATCGAATGTATCGAGATAGCCTCGGCAAGGGTTCTCGACGCGAGTCTGTGCGCAAGCGCGGATGACATTATCTCCGCTGAGGCAGTTATAGGTGAATTGAGAAGCAAAATAGATCAGAATAAGCTACAATAAAATCCTTGCGGCAATAAATTCACCTCTGGGGGGAAGCAATGTGAGTCAGTTAAACCTTGAAGCTCTCTTTTCGGATGTGGCCCGGTCTATGAAGCCGTCGCCCATACGGGAACTCGTTCCATATATCAAACGACCCGGCATGATATCGTTTGCGGGAGGCAATCCGGACCCGATGATATTCCCGATAGCGGAGTTCGCGGGCAGCTCCATAGTGCTGGGGAAAAACGGCGCCGACGTTCTGCAGTACGGAGCTACGGACGGATATGAACCTCTCAAAAAATTCATCTCAGGTTGGATGGCTCCGCGTATGGGCCGCGTCACCGAGCCGGGGGAGCTTCTCATCACAACCGGTTCCCAGCAGGGAATGGATCTTCTCTGCGCGGCATTGATAAATCCCGGCGATATGATAATAACCGAAGAGCCCACATATCCAGGCGCGATACACACGATGCGCAACAGAGGCGCCGGTTTCATCACGGTTCCGTGCGACGACGACGGCATGATGGTCGATCTGCTGCCCGAACTGATCGAGTCGGCGCGGGCCTCCGGGAAAAAAGTAAAATTCATCTACAGCATAGTCAATTTCCAAAACCCGGCGGGATGCACACTTTCCCTCGCGCGAAGAAAAAAAATGCTCGAGATCGCGGCGCAATATGACCTGATAATATTCGAGGACGACCCATACGGACATCTGCGTTACGACGGCAGCGACATACCGACGATGTTTTCTATGGATCGCGACGGCAGGGTGGCGTACGCGTGTTCTTTCTCCAAGATACTCGCCCCAGGCGCGCGAGTGGCATGGATCACCGGCCATTCGGACCTCGTAAGGAAGATGGTAATGGTAAAGCAGGGCGTCGACATGTGCACGAGCGTCGTGGCCCAGGCGCTCGTCGCCCAGTATTGCATGGACGGGCATTTGGACGGTTTTTTGCCGAAGATAGTGAGTCATTACAGAAAAAAACGCGACGGCATGGCCGAGGCGTTCGCGAAATATCTTCCGAAGGATATTTCGTACAAAGTTCCCGAGGGCGGATTTTTCTTCTGGCTCACCGTGCCGGGAATTGATACGGAGGAACTCTTTAAAAAAGCGGTGGATAGGGGAGTGGCCTTTGTTCACGGCAGGGCGTTCTATGCGAACGGCGGAGGCGAAAACGTGCTGAGGACGTGTTTCACGTTCGCCACGAGCGACGATTTAGAGGAGGGTTCTCGTCGGCTGAGAGACGCGATAGAGGATATGAGGCGGTAAAATCAACATCGGGGACGTCCCCAAACCGTAGGCAAGAAAATCATAAACCTCGCTGGCCTGTTGCGAGAACAGGTGTTAAGCTATGTTTACGAGAACAAAAGCTTTCACCAGCGAGGTGCGATTATTATGTCGGAAAACTACAAGAGACTCAAGATAGAAATGATAGAAGGCCTGAGCAATGCAACTCCCCAAGCGGGCCTGATTTTCACGGCGAAGTTTTTCGAGCAGTCCGGCCTTTCAAAGGTGATAGACGAGGCGATAGGGGCCAGGAAAGGGCGAGGAGCTAGCGAC
>JAITOL010000108.1 GCA_031289955.1 Synergistaceae bacterium | reverse complement strand
CAAAAAAAGTTGCGAACTCTTGGCTTCCGGTTCGCAACTTTTTTGCTTGATTGATTGTTCAGTTTGTTTGTTTCAGTTTATCTCTATTACCAAGTAATGATAACCGGCCAAGCTAATCCTTGAACTCTGTACTGCCTTGGAATCTGGCAATCTTGCCATACTACAGGTTGTTGATCTCTTGGGACCACTTCGGCCTTAAATTCATAGCGTCCAGGGATTGACGGCGATGGCTTCCACTCAACGTTATTATATACGCCTTTTACTATGCCATTGACCACTGCAAGGACATAGTGTTTTGATGCATTCTTAAGCTTTATCAATTCATTAGGTCTGATTTTCCAAGCCGCACGCACTGTCTCGTATACATTATTGTTGTTATTATTAAGGTTGCTCTGCCGTATTTTGATGATAACGCATTCGTAGCCGTCAAAAGATTTGATTTTATTAGCAGAATACACAGCCTGGATCTGTTGTGCGTTCATAGGCCCTCTATCTCTGCTACCAAGTCCGCCGATACTGTTTGTTAAGCCCGGATATACGTCAATAAGTGCCGCTTCGACTTCAAGAGCGACACCGTCAGACATGCCGTGACGATGTATTACATGAATCACTTCAAGTCCAGCGTTGATGATATCTCTAATAGTCGTAAGTTTGAGACCGATGTCATCCTCATCCTCATTATTTCTAAGCCCATCATCTTGTACGAGTTTGTCCTTTATATGTGCGAATACCCTATTGCCTTTTCCTTTGCCAACATAAAAAGTGCTGCCGTCCCGTGGATCAATAAGCCTGTAGACATAAGACTTTAGCGACTTTTGAACCGCCTCAGAAAAGACACTTATAGGGGTACTTATTTGCATTTAATTCCACTCCTTCAAACAAAGTCATTTCTCTGATTTTATTATACAACAATATTAGTTAGGCGTATTGTCACAAAGGCACGTTTGCCGATGTCCAACACAGTAGTTTTACAGTGCGGATGTCATTATGCAACCAACTGGCTCCGCACTCTCATTCCCTTATAAAATCAGCTATGACCTAAACTCGGCCGCACTTGTTGTTTTATTGCCTGGGATGGGTTTTGCTCATCCCAGCATTACACCTTCATCACAGCCCCTAGCTGCTCGAGCAGCCCGGAAGCGTTGCTCACCTTTATACTGTCCACTTTGTCACAGATTTTCTCCAGATATTCCAGCTCCTTCAATTCTCCAGCGCGTCATAAAAACGACCGTTCGCATAATGCAGGGCCAGCTCTCCGTCGGCCACGTCAACCCTGGCGACGCTGGCGGCAAAATTTTCGGCTTTACCATAGACAGCGAGCTCGCGCTTTTAAGCCCTCGAGAAGCAAAACTGCCAGGGGGATCGCCGCTGCCAAGAAGAAAAGGGCGGACGTAAACCTAAGGAAGACAACGACGAGGTTGCCGCAAAAATAACTGCCATCTTGCGCCGGCACGGCTTGAAGTTATAGCGTCATGCTTCCGGAAAAAATATTTCCGGAAGCGGCAGGAGACACGGCGGCTCTCGCGGGCGATAATGGGATCATCAAATGGAGCGGATCAGATCCGCAAAGACGAAGTGAATTCAAAGGAGGCGCGAGGTTTAACAGATGAGATTTTATGAGATAACGGCGGATCTGGGGGACAAATTTTTTAAGAAGCTGAAATCTGACGAGAAATTCCGGGATAATTTTTCGAGGGACGCTATCATCCAGGCAAACGATTTTTTTCGCAACCACGATGATAAAATTTTCGTTTTCGTAGTCGCCTACAGATTGAAGAAATTAATATTAGGCGTCGTTTTTCTCGAAACGAACGGAACAGCCGCCGTTGCGGAGTCATCTGCCTCCGAGTTTATGAAATCGCTCGACGTCCCCCATTCGGAAATGAAAATCGAGGAGACGACGCTGCACAACATCAGCCGTCTGATCTCCAGCGCCGACAACAATAATTACCTCACTGACGACGACGATACGCTGGAGGAGCTTGGGCTCCACAAAGCCGTCGGACGCAGGTCTGATTTCGGCTTCTCGGAACGCATCGAGACTGCGGAGCACACGAAAAAAGAACTCTTTGAGCGGGCCGAAAAACTGTTCTGCGGCGAGAGCCTCAAGCCCGAACTCGAAAGGATATACATGGGGGGCAAACAGATGTCCGCCAAGGGGCATCCGGTTCACTATGCGATCCAGAGCGACAGCCCCGACGTGAGGCGGGAGATAGTGAGGATCATTTTCAGCGCCCTGCGCGCGAACGGCCGCGTCGAAAACGCCAGATATTCCATCCTCAACTGCTCGGAAGATGATGAATGTCAGGCAGACGTCGACTTTCTGCCTTTTTATAGAGCCAATTCCGGCGGAATGGTCGTGATGGACTATGTCAAAAAGAAGGAGGGCGACGACGACCTCGCTGTCCCCGGAATATGCGGTATCAAAGACATGTGCGAAGCCGCGAAGCGCCGCAAGAACGATACCCTCAGCGTCCTCTGCGTCCCTCGCTCGCCGGACTCCATACAAGAGGCTTTCCTCGAGCACATGGATGGAATGACGTTCATTCCGCTCCGCGAGGAAACTATCTTCGGCAAGGACGCGGAGAGATACCTTAAAAGCGCGGCGGAGAGCGCCAATGTAAAACCGAACAAATCGCTTTATGAAATTATCAGAGACAAAGAGAAGGGATTCCTGGCGGCCGACCTGGATATGGAGTTCGACCGCTGGCTGTCGAAAACGCTCAAGACAAACGTCTATCCACAATACGCCAAACTGGGCGGCGACGCTTACCTGAGCTGCAAAAAAAATCCCAAGGGCAGCGCCTACAAAGCGCTTGACGATATGATCGGTCTGTCCGAGGCCAAATCCGTAATACGCAAGGCTGTGAACTATTACAAGGCCCAGAAAATGTTCCGCGACAGGGGCATGGATGGCGACAAAGCGGCGATGCATATGATATTCACCGGCAACCCCGGTTCCGCCAAGACCACCGCCGCGCGCCTTTTCGCGCGGATAATGAAGGAGAACGGGCTGCTGTCGGCCGGCAATCTCATCGAAGTCGGCAGGGCCGATCTGGTGGGCAAGTATGTGGGCTGGACCGCGCCGGCGGTGAAGGCGAAGTTCAGGCAGGCCAGAGGCTCGGTTCTATTCATAGACGAGGCATATTCGCTGGTCGACGACCGGTCGGGGAGTTACGGTGACGAAGCCATAAACGCCATAGTCCAGGAGATGGAGAACAACAGGGAGGATATAGCGGTAATCTTCGCCGGGTATCCCGATAAAATGGAGAAGTTTCTGGAGACCAACCCTGGCCTCCGGAGCCGCGTCGCCTTCCACGTGCGATTCGACGACTACTCCCCCGACGAGCTCTACGGAATTTTAGAACACATGGCGGCAGGGCGCGGTATCCGGATCGCCCCCGACGCCCGCGAAAAACTCGCCCCCATTTTCGGGGCGGCCACGCGCTCGGCCGATTTTGGAAACGGCCGGTTTGTCCGCAACCTGTTCGAGCAAGCCAAGATGAATCAGGCCGACAGGCTGGTCACTATGGACTCGCGCGATATATCGGGCGAGGACGTCAAAACCCTCATGGCGTCGGATTTCGAGATGCCGGCGGCGCTGAAGCCGGCCGGCAGGGCGATAGGATTCGCCGCGTAGTTCGCGTAACAACGTCCCCGAAGACTCATAGTTCGTCGCGACTCTTCGGTGACGGCGCCCACTAACAGAAATAAACGGAGGCGATAAAATGCTGGGAGCAATTATCGGAGACATCATTGGCAGCCCTTACGAGCGCCACAATATCAAGACTGTGGATTTTCCGCTGTTCAGTGGCCGCTCGCGCTTCACGGACGACACTGTTTTGACCGCCGCTTTGGCCGAGGGGCTGATGGACGGATTCGGGGACGAGGTTAAAACGGAGGCGTGCGTTAAAAGCTCTATGCTGAAATTCGGACGGCGATACCCCAAGGCCGGTTACGGCAGCCATTTCAAGAGATGGCTTCTCTCGCCGGATGCTGAAACCTGCGACAGTTTCGGCAACGGCGCCGCGATGAGGGTGTCGCCTGCCGGGTGGATCTTCAGCGATCTGGAGGCGACGGAAAAATACGCTGCCATCAGCGCGCGGGTGTCGCATGGACACCCCGAAGGGATAAAGGGAGCGTCGTCCGTCGCGGGGGCGATTTTTCTCGCGCGCACGGCGAAGGATAAGGCAGTGATAAAAAAATACGTCGAGGGAAAATATGGATACGACCTGAGCCGCCGCATAGACGACATCCGCCCCGTATACGCTTTCGACTCGTCGTGCCAGGGCTCGGTTCCCGAGGCGATAATCGCGTTTCTCGAAAGCGACGGTTTTGAGGACACGATACGGAAGGCCGTCTCCATCGGCGGCGACAGCGACACGATAGCCGCCATAGCGGGAAGCGTCGCCGAAGCCTTCTGGGGCATCCCGGAGGATATAAAACACGAGTCCCTGGAACGCCTGGACACTGTGATCCTCTCCGTCATAGAGCGATGGGAGATATTTCTTTACGGGCTTCGCCGCGATAAATTCAATAACTAGCCGCCGCGCGTTTTTACATATGACCTGGCTCATGAAAAGCTGGTCGATGCCATAAATCTGCCGATGTTCACTCAGTTCACATGAATAGAGAAAATGAACCGCTGGTTTTCCTTGCTCACACTGTCATCCAGCGCCGCGTATAATTTATAGAGGCCCAGTTCCCGCGCGAAATCGTCCAGCAACAGGTTACTCTTCGTCGTAAGTTTGCGTAGGTTGTCATATTTGCTTTTTTCGATGTTTTGCAGATGCCAGAGGTTGGATGATGAGAGCGCCGCCGTACGCGACTCCGCGTCGATATGGAACAGACCTCGATAATCCAGCGAACCCCTTATCAAGGTCAGTTCGTCATTTCTGAGCTCAGCGCGGAACAGCTTTGGGCTGAAGAAAATATTTTCCCCATCCGCGCGTAAGCGGCAGAGAAAACCGTGAACGTCGAGCGGTTTGACGCCGCACACCTGCTGTGCGTTCGAGTTTATATCGTAAGCCAGTCTGCGCAGCTCGTCGTTCAACTGCACCCATCCCCAGTTTTTTTCCGTGATAGCATCCGACAGTATTCTCGGCTTGCAGGAGGGGCGCGCGCAAAAGCCCAGCAACAGGAGGAGCTCGACATGCATGGAATCGCTTATCGGAATCTCCTTATCTCCTATCGTCATCGGCTCTCCTGGTGAGAGGGGAAGGATCACCGACAGCGGCTCGTCTTTCCTCTTAGGTTTCGATGCGTCTCCAGCGAAATCGGAGCTTTTGATTTGCAGGGAACCGGCCGAATCCGGCATATCTCCGAGGTATTTTATCAGAGGCTTGCAGGACGCGTCGAAAAACGCTTTGCGCTCCTCCGACCTGGGGGAGAGTATTTCCTCGAACGTGAAAAGATCCTCCTGTTTCACAACAGAGGCCAGAAACGCGTCGCCTTCCGCCGTCAGGGAAATATCAAAATGCGTCATATGGCATTCTGTGACGCAATGATGCGCGTTCGCGCCATGAATGAAGGTTTGAGGCGGAATCACGCAATCGGAACGCGAAAAAACATAGTGCTTGGTATCAATGAGCCCCAGCTCCTCCCGCAGCTCGCGGATAAGAGTGCGTTCGAGGGCGCGCTCCACTGACGCGGATTCGTCTTTGTTGATGGGCCTGGGAATGCCGTACAGAAAATTCAGAACCGTCTCGTCCGGCGCGGCGCCGGCGCGGCTTTTCGTGTCGTTCATATCGTTCATGTTGATCCTGCCGCCCGGGAAACCGAATCCCCCATGCAGCTTGTTGTCCGGGTCGCCCTCGGTGTTTTCGCGCCTTTTCAATATGAAATGCCGCCCGCGCTTTATGATGCCCCACGCGACAAATGTGCGTCGGATGGGAAAATTCCCGCTCGTCCCGCTTCGAAGCGTCTCTATGGAGTGAAGTACCCGATGCTGTTCCGCGATGGAATCGTTCATATCCGGCGCCCAGAAACCGCAGGGGAAAAATTCGTCCTCGTTGGAGAGGAGGGAGATCAGAGAACACGCGAAGAGCCGCGCCGGGTATGAGACGAAACGCCAATAACCGTCCGCCAGGCGGTTTGGGTCGAGGACGCCGGCGTGACAGAGCAGATCCTGCGCTAATCTCAGCGCCTCATCATGGAGGCGCGATTCTCCGTCGAACGAATAGAGTATGTGGTCTGCCTCGACCTCCGTACAGGCGCCTCCCTCAGCTGCAACAAGGGGCAGGTTTTCCAGAATATGACGCCAGAAATTTTCCAAGTCACACGCGCCTCCCATAGAGAGTAACGATAAGATTATACATTACAAACGGGCCGCCCCCGGATAAGATGGCAGTATTATGGGAGGCGTCCTAAATATCCGTTTCGTAACCCCTGAATGCGCATGTCGTTATATGGTCGTTGACCACGCCGACCGCTTGGAGCCATGAGTATATTATCGTGCTGCCGACGAATTTGAAACCCAACCCCTTCAACTCGCGGCTTATCACGTCCGAAAGCGGGGTTCTGGCGGGAATTTGTCCCATCGCCTCCCATTTGCCGACGACCTGTCTGCCGCCAGTGAAACTCCAGATGTAGCGCTCAAGCGAGCCGTATTTTTCGCACAACCCGTAATATGCCCGCGCGTTCCCTATCGCGGCGGCCCCGTTGAGACGGTTGCGGATAATGCCCGGATTCGCGAGCAGCTCAGCGATTTTCGCGTCGCCGTAGACCACGAGTTTATCCGGGGCGAAATCATCGAACGCCGCGCAGAGCGTATCCCATTTGCGCAATATCGTGATCCAGGCCAGCCCCGCCTGCTTGCCTTCCAGAATCAGCATTTTGAACAGCATATATTCGTCGTGGCAGGGTTTGCCCCATTGCGAGTCATGGTAATGCCGCGAGAGCGGGTCTGCGTTTGTCCACGGGCAACGGGACAGGGTGTCGTCCTTCAGATGACCATGCGGTACGCGCACCTCTAGGGTTGAGAATCGGCTCTCTTGAGTTCCCGCGTTGCTCTTACAGTCGCACATCGTAAACCAAGACTTGGGCACAAGTTGTTCAAAAAGTAGCTGGCGTATGCGCAGAATCTGCTACTGACAATACCATTCTGCCGCCAAAATTGCCGAGCGTAAAATCCGGCGAGTTGTGAAGCCATTCGAGAGATACCGAATAACTGAACGGAAACATCTGAGCTATATTCGACAGTTCGTTGATTTCGTAATAAGCTTGTTTTTTCAAGCTCAAAACAGTCATCAGCATCACGTTAATTACGGCAGAGGATTCAATGCGGCATATATTGATTCTATGTGTTCCGATTTTCGGGCGGACAATCACGCCAAAATCTCTGAGGGACTGGAGAATGTATTTTAATGAATCCGCTATGGTTTCCCGTTCGCCCCAAACCTCATACATCTTTTCCTTTAACCAAGAGGTCGTGAACGCATCTTGAATTGTTGAAAGTTTCCCGATAAGTCCGCAAATATCAGATATAACCGGATACGCCGACAATAACATGCAATATTGCAGAGCATAACGATTGCTGCCGGATTGGACGTAGGCGTCTGA
>JAITOL010000074.1 GCA_031289955.1 Synergistaceae bacterium | reverse complement strand
CGCCGCGCGCCGCGCCCCCGGCGCCGAGTAGCAGAATATCCTCGCCCCGGTAGCCCCTGCCTGATGAGCCGAGCGACTCGAGGAGCCCTCCCATGTCGGTGTTGTAGCCAGTGAGCCTGCCGCCGCGCACAGTCACAGTGTTGACCGCGCCACACAGAGCGGCTTCATTTTCAACCTCGTCCAGAAACGGTATGATGGCCGTTTTGTGAGGTATCGTCACGTTAAAACCGCGCATATCGGACCGCCGCGCGGTTTCGGCATAATCCGCGAGACGACGAGCCGGGATCCGCACGGCGTTGTAGGGCGCGTCGAGTCCAAGTTCATCAAAAATCGCTCCGTGAATCGCCGGCGACAGAGTATGCCCTATCGGGTCGCCTATCACGGAAAACCCCTCGGGGCGCAGCTCCGCCCCTATGACCTCCGCCAGCCTATCGGCGGCGTCCTCCAGGTTCCCCGAGTTCGGCAGCGCCGTGTCGGCGGCGGCGAGATAGAGCCCTCTGCGGCGGCGCTCCATTTCGTACAGCGACTCCGCCCCGGTCACAAGAGGCCGGCCATCCTCGCTCAAAATGTCGCGCGCTATATTCTCGACGGGACGGTCGAGGAAGACGACGCACCCGCTCTCGCGCATGGCGTCCACGTTGCGGCGTCTCAACACGACTCCGCCGCCGGTCGCTATGACCGAGGGCGCTTCCCGCGAGAGAGCTTCCATCGTCGCCTCTGTCTCCATCTCCCGAAAATATCCCTCGCCCTGGGATTTGAAAATTTCAGGTATCGACATGCCCGCGCGTTCCGCTATCGCGCGGTCGAGGTCGACGAACGGCATGGAAAACCTCTCGGCCGCCATCCGCCCAAGCGTCGTTTTTCCGCTGCCGGAGAGCCCGACAAGGACTATATGCCGCATGTCAGAATGGCGTCGAGGGAACAGAGCGCAAGACACGCCTCCACGACCGGCACGGCCCTGGGCACGACGCAGGGGTCGTGGCGTCCCGTTATCTCAAGCGTCGCCCCTCGCGTCCCTGGCGCGTCGACGGAGTCCTGCGGAAGGGATATGGACGGAGTCGGTTTTATCGCGGCCCTCACTACAAGCGGCATCCCGTTCGTGATCCCGCCCAAAATACCGCCGCAGTGGTTCGTGCGGGAGGTTATCGCGCCTCCGTCGATCACGATGGGATCGTTTGCCTCGCTGCCCTTCATACCGGTGAGCCGGAAACCGTCGCCGAACTCTACGCCCTTTACGGCCGGCACCGAAAAGAGCAGCGACGCGACCGAGCTCTCCATCGACCCGAAGAAAGGCTCGCCGAGCCCTCCCGGCAGGCCGAATGCGACCGCCTCCACAACGCCGCCGACCGAGTCGCCGCTATCGCCCGACGATCTGATCAAATCCTTCATCGCTTCGGCGCATGTCCGCGAGGCGGGGAAATCCTCCCCGGATAAAATTCGATATCGCTCCGCCGTGTCCGGAGACGCCGCGTCGGCGATACCGCCGACGGAGACGACGCGGGCCAAAACCTCCACGCCCCTGCGGGCGAGCGCCTGTTTCGCCAGGCTTCCGGCGAAGACGAGCGGAGCGGTCAGCCTGCCGGAGAAATGCCCTCCTCCGCGCATATCGGCATATCCGCGATATTTCAGAAGCGCCGTCCAGTCGGCGTGTCCGGGACGCAGAACCGAGCCGTAATCGCCGGAACGCGCGTCGCGATTGCGGATGAGTCCGCATATGGGAAACCCCGTCGCGACTCCGTCCCGCAGGCCGCTCACTATCTCCACGTTGTCCGTTTCGCGGCGCGCCGTCGAAATATCGCTCCTGCCGGGAGCGCGCCTGCCCATCTCCCGCGCGACTTCCGCCATGTCGACGGCCTCGCCGGCCGGCAGCCCGTCAACGACGACGCCTACAGCCGGCCCGTGCGACTCGCCGAAGATCGACAGCTTCAGCCTGTTTCCCCAGACGTTCATAAAGTTCCCCCCTCAAAATCGCGCCAGAAATCCGGATACGACTTGTCGACGCTCCTCCACCCGGTGAGGCGCACAGGCGTCTTGCACCCTATCGCGGCGAGCGCCATCGACATCGCGATCCGGTGGTCGCCCCACGAGTCGGCCGCTCCGCCACCAAGCGCGCGATGGCCCGTTATGACGAGCGAATCCTCAGTTTCAACGATATCCGCGCCCAGATTCCCCAGCTCGCGCGAGAGCGCGCTCAACCGGTCGCTCTCTTTGAACCTCAGGCGTCCGGCGTTCACTATGCGGCTCGTGCCGTCGCAGAAACAGCAGAGTGTCGCTATCGGAGGGACGAGATCCGGTATTTCGCGGGCGTCCGCCGTCACGGCGCGAAGACATCCGGCCCGTACAGTAACCGTCCCTCCGCTCCACGATATCCCGACCCCCATGTCCCGCAGAACGCCCAGAATAGCGGCATCTCCCTGTATGCTCTCGCGTTCGAGCCCCGCAACGGACACATCGCGCCCGAGGGCTGCCGCCGCCAGAAAAAACGCGGCCTGCGAATAGTCCGCCTCCACCCTGTAATCGGCGGGGATATAGCGCTGTCCGCCCCGGATGTGATAACCGGAATCGGACGCCGCGATCTCCACGCCGAACGCGCGCATGACGTCTATGGTCATGTCCGCGTATCGCCGCGATTCGAGCGGGGACGTGAGGCGTATCTCGCTGTCCCCTCCGAGCGTCGGCAGGGCAAAGAGCAGCCCGGATATGAACTGCGAGCTTACATCGCCCGGCGTCTCATATATCCCGGGCCGGAGCGCGCCTTCTATGAGAATTCGCCCCGGCTCGCGCGCGAAGGCGACGCCTGACTCGCGGAAAATTTTCTCGTAGACGCCGAGCGGCCTGCGCATCAACCCTTCTTTTCCCGTGAAAACGGCGGGCCGTCCGTCCAGCGACGCTATGGGGAGCAGGAATCGAAGCGTCGAGCCGGATTCGTTGCAGAAAGCGACCCGATCCGAACAAACATCGTCCGCCGCGCCGCGCGGATATACGCGAAGCGAGCCGCCCTCGCGCCGCGTTTCGACGCCCATGAGGGAGGAGACTCCCGACAGAGTGGCGTCGACGTCGTCCGACCTCCCGAAATTCCCGATGACGCACTCGCCGCGCGACAACGCCGCGCAGATGACGGCGCGATGACATAAGCTCTTTGACGGCGGAGGCGTGACGACTCCGGACGGGCATCGTTCGATGACTTTGACGTCGTTCATGCCGTCACCGCATCCTTCATGAGTTTCCCTAGTTCGGAAAATTCGACGCGGCGCGTGAACGCCTCCCCTATCCGCCGGAGAAACACCATCCGGACGCCGCCCTCCGCGCTCTTCTTGTCGGCGGCGAGCATCGGCAAGAGCTCCGACGGGTCGCAGGGCAGAACGGTATCCAGCCCATGGATGGAGAGGAGTCTTTTTAAAGCGTCCGAAGTTCCAATCTCCGTGACGCCCATCCTCTCTCCAACGCGGGCCGCCATCGCCATGCCGTAGGCGACGGCCTCTCCGTGGCGATAGCGCTCGAAACCGAAACGTTTTTCCACCGCGTGTCCAAACGTGTGGCCGAAGTTGAGCAATATCCGCTCGCCGAAATCGCGCTCGTCCCGCTCCACTATCCCGCTCTTTATCCGGCAGCACTCACGGATGACGCCGGACAGCGAGCCCTCCTCCACGCGTCCCGAGAGCGACTCGAACAACCCCGCCGAGGAGATCGCGCCGTATTTTATGACCTCGGCCATGCCGCTTTTGATCTCGCGTTCGGGGAGGGTTTCGAGCGTCTTCGTGTCGATGACGACGAGTTTTGGCTGATAGAACGCCCCGGCGAGGTTTTTTCCCTGTGGTATGTTGATTGCCGTCTTCCCTCCGACGCTCGAATCGACCTGAGCCAGGAGCGTCGTCGGAACCTGAACGAGCGGAACGCCCCTCATCCATGTGGCGGCGGCAAACCCGCCGATATCCCCGACTACGCCGCCGCCGAACGCGATCACGACGCCGCCGCGCGACAGAGGAATATTGGCGAACGCGTCGTACAGCCCGGCGAGTTCGCGGAGCGATTTGCTGCCCTCGCCCGGCGGCAGCGGTATGGGTTCGAAATCGAGGCCGACGCGCGAGAGGGACGACGAGCATCGCGCTCCGTGCGCCGCCCATACGTTTTCGTCCGTGACGAGCGCCGCCCGCCCCTCGGGACGCAAATTCGCCAACATCCCGCCCAGGTCGTCCAGCAGATGTTCTCCTATCAAGATGTCGTATTTATTCTCAGGCGTTCCCGCCGCAATAGTCTTCACGCCTTCCGCCACCCGGATACCCCCTATGATTTGAAAAAGAAAAATTAAAGCACAAAAAAACCGGAACCCGATTTACGGATCCCGGCTTCACACTCCGCCACACGCTTTGCCCGTCGTTTAACCGTCCGAGGCGCCGCACGCGCGCATCCCGTGTAAAGCGGGATCCGCGCCGGTAAAGGAGAATCGCGTGACATAAAGGCACTCATGCAAACCATAGGTTCCGTCAACCTTCATATCCCTGCGCCTCCTTTCAAAATTCCGCGTCGATATATCCGCGAGCTCAATAGACGAATTTATAAACCGAAAACGTATTTTTGTCAAATTATTCCCTTGAGCTTTTTTTAAGTCCACGCGACAGGCCGGCTGAAAAGCCGGCCTGTCGCGTGAGAGAAGAGGGTGAGAAGTGTGGAAATGGCTAAGGAGGATCTAAACATCGGCGTGTCCGGCGCCGACGGAGTCGGCACAAAAAAAATCAGGGAGAACCTCGCGCAGGCTCTCCCCAATCGGCGTAAATAAAATCAAGGAGACGGCTCCGTGCCCGCGCACTGTCGTCAATCGGTATCCTCCGGTTAAGGTCTCCTGACTCTCGTTCATTCTACTCCCGCGTCTTCCCAGCTCATTATAAGAACCAGTGACATACTAGGCGGTTTCGTCCCGAATACAGTGGCGGGGCCGTTCCGGCTTTTACCGGATTCCCTTGTTACCAGAGGATGCTCCCTATTCAATTGTCAACAAATACTACAATATATTTTGCTCCTTGTCCATATCCCTCGCGGCGATTGGATGCTCTTTTTGATCGTTTTTCTGTAAAAAGCCCTGCCATCAGGTATGGCTGCCCTCGTCATGGCGGGCCAATAAACAGTTTTCCGCCATATGCGGGATATCGTTCGCCAAAGACTTGGCCGCCGAAGGGCTGTCATGGAACAGCTCGATCCCGCCGAGGGCATTGCCCTTTGTGTTGCCTTCTTCGCTGTCGCCGGAGAGATTTTTCCCCCGGTTGAGTTTTCCCAGGATTTTATTGATGTGCTGTTTAAGCACGCGCTTTTGTATTTGCGTTATCCCGCGCTCGAGCGCGAGTTCATACACTTTGTCTATCAGCGTTACTTTATCCATCGCCACGGGCCGGCGTCCGTGCTCCGCGACAAAGAGGCTGTGCTCGTCCACTGTCAGCTGGCCGATAATCCGTTTGCGGCTTGCCGGCACGTCATGCCAAGTCTGTCGCGGAAGCGCGGCCGTCCCGGCGGCCGGATTCGCGACAGGTTCCGCGACCGGCGGCGTGATGAATAAATCCTCCGTGCGCGTATATTTCCTTTTATTCTTATTCTGGTTGGTAAATTTGAATGCTCGCATAATTCAACCTCTAACTCCGCCCCGCGTCAGTTAAAATTTCACGTCGAGAGTCATGTAGTAACTCCGCCCTTCGACCGGATACCAGAGCACCCGCGTCGGACCGTTGAGACCCTGGTCAGGGTGCATCCTCCAATCGTCGGCGTCGTCGAATACGTCGTCCACCCCTATCGACAGCCGCGCTGTCGGAGTGACGTCGTATTTGAGACCCACGTTGAACACGCC
>JAITOL010000025.1 GCA_031289955.1 Synergistaceae bacterium | reverse complement strand
CGCCGAGTTCGGCGAGGAGCGCGTGCGCGACACCCCGATCTCTGAGGGAGCGATTATGGGCTGCGCCGTCGGCGCGGCGGCCACAGGACTTCGCCCGTTAGCCGAACTGATGTTCATCGACTTCATGACAGTCGGTATGGACCAGCTCGTGAACCAGGCGGCAAAAATGCGCTATATGTTCGGTGGACACATCTCGATGCCGTTAGTTGTACGTGTGCCGGCCGGCGGCGGTGTTGGCGCGGCGGCTCAGCACTCGCAGTCGCTCGAGGCATGGGCGGCCCATGTTCCGGGCCTGAAGGTCGTATATCCCTCCACCCCGAGGGACGCGCTCGGACTGATGCTGTCCTCGATCGACGACGACAACCCCGTTGTGTACGTCGAACACAAGGCGATGTACGGGATAAAAGAGGACGTCAGCGATTTGTCTCCCATCCCGCTCGGCAAGGGTGACATCAAGCGCGCCGGCAGCGACGTGACTGTCATAGCGACCGGAAAGATGGTTCATGAGTCACTCGCGGCTGCCAAAACCTTGGCCGGGGAGGGAATCAACTGCGAGGTCCTCGACCCAAGGTCGCTCTACCCGCTCGACACCGAACTGATCAAAGAGTCCCTGTCCAAGACCCACAAGGTCGTCATCGCGACGGAGGAGACAAAGCGCGGCAGCTACGCGGGTGAGATCGCGGCCATCATAGCCGAGGATTATTTCGACATGCTCGACGGCCCAATCGTCCGCATCGGCGCGCTCAATTGCCCGGTGCCATTCTCCCCGTGTCTTGAGCAGGTCATGCTTCCGAACGCGCAGGACGTCGTCAACGCGGTAAAGCGGATAGCTTAGCGGAGCGGGACACGACGGAGAGAGGACCATGGCATCCATAGGCATCATCGCGAATCCGGCTTCCGGAAAGGACATCAGGCGTCTGGTGTCGTACGCCACTGTGATAGACAACAACGAGAAGGTCAACATCGTAAAACGCATCGTTCTTGCGGCACAGGGCTACGGGATCGACGAAATATACATAATGCCGGACAGCTTCATGATGGGCGGTAAGGTGATAGACGAACTCTCGGCGGAGGGAGTGCTTCGCTCTGACTGCCGCATAGTCGACATGCCCATCCGCGCGGACTCCTCGGATTCGACTGAGGCGGCTATGGCTATGAATCGGCTCGGCGTCGGCTGCGTGGTCATACTGGGGGGGGATGGTACGAGCAGGGCGGTCGCCAAGGGCATTGGGGACGTCCCGATCATTCCCCTCTCTACAGGGACGAACAATGTCTACCCCTCCATGATCGAGGGGACAGTCGCGGGTGCCGCAGCGGCCATAATCGCCCTCTCCTCGGAGCCCAGGTTCACATGTGTCCACGATAAGCGGATTGAGGCGTACCTCGACGGGAAACTCTCGGACATAGCCCTGGTGGACGCGGTCGTCTCCACGGAGATAAGCGTGGGCGCCAGGGCGATATGGAAAACAGCGTCGATCCGCAGCATCATAGTGACGAGGGCGCATCCGGCCAGCATAGGTTTTTCGGCCGTGGTCGGGTCGCTCGAGATAGTGAGGCCGGAGGACAACTTCGGATATTCCGTCGACATCGGAGGGGATGACGTCACCGTGAAGGCGTCGATAGCGGCTGGCGTCGTGGAGCGGCTGAGTCTGTCCGCCGCCGCCAGGCTCGAACTGGGGAGGAGATACCGTCAGGAGATTGACAGAAACTGCACCATCGCTCTCGACGGAGAGCGGGAGATGCAGATCGCGAACGGCGAGACGGTTGAGTTCTGCGTGGACAGAAGCGGTCCCTGGCGCGTCGACATCCGCAAAACGCTCGAAAAGGCTCACGCCGAGGGGTTTTTCAGAGTAACGGCTCGTTAAACGATGACGAAACAAAATGAAGGAGAATGAGAAATATGGCCACCTTGCTGGTTATGCCAAAGCTGGGTCTAACTATGACCGAGGGAACGATAAGCAAATGGCACAGGGCGGAGGGAGACAGCGTAAAAAAAGGAGACGTCCTTTACTCGCTCGAAACCGACAAACTGACGAATGAAATAGAGGCGACGGAGGGCGGGGTCATCAGAAAGATACTCCTCGCTGAGGGGCGCGTCGCGCCCTGCCTCACACCGGTCGCGATAATAGGCGGCGCGGGCGAGGATATCTCGGCCCTGCTGGCGCAGGGCGCCTGCGGCGCAGGCGCGCCGGAGGCGGCCGCTCCGCAGGCACAGACGGCCCCAGGGGCCAGGGTGCCGGTCACCCCAGCTGCGAGAAAGCTCGCAAAGGACAAGGGTATCGATCTGTCGCTTGTGTACGGCAGCGGCCCGAACGGGCGGGTAGAGCTGAAGGACGTGGAGAATTTCGACCCGTTGCGCGTCAAGACGTCGCCTGTGGCGGCTAAGATAATGGCAGAGCGAGGAATCTCAGCATCAGACATCGGCGTGACGGACAGGCGGATCATGAAGGCCGATGTGGAGGGGCTTGGGGTGGGCGCCTCGGCCCATTTTGAGGAGTCAAAGCCCATGAGCGGTATGCGCAAGGTCATAGCGCGGCGCATGAGCGAGAGCTGGCACACGAGCCCAGCCGTCACGCTGGACATAAGCGCCGACATGACGACGCTCGCCGGCATGAGGGAGGGGCTGAAGGCGGAGGGCGCGAAGGCATCCTACACCGACTTCCTCATCTATATTGTGTCGCGCACGCTGCTCGCCAACCCGATCCTCAACTGCACGATAGACGGCGACAACATATTGTACAGAAACTACGTGAACATGGGCGTCGCGGTCGCGCTCCCCGACGGGTTGCTCGTCCCTGTGATAAAGGACGCGCACGTCAAGGGACTCTCCGATATATCTAAGGAACTTGTATCCCTTGCCGAGAGAGCGAGGTGCAATTCGCTTTCAACGGACGACTTGAGGGGTGGAACATTCACGATAACCAACCTCGGAATGTTCGGGATAGAGAGCTTCTCCCCGATCATCAATCAGCCGGAGGTCGCGATACTCGGCGTCAACGCGATCAGAGAGACCATAGTCCCGGCAAACGACGGGTTCGCCGTCAAACCATTGCTGAAGCTCTCGCTGAGCACCGACCACAGAGCAGTGGACGGAGCAGTCGCGGCCCAGTTCCTCTCCGACCTCAGGAAGAGGATCGAAAACCCGGCGCTCCTGATGCTATAGGGAGGGGTCAGGCATGTCTGACGCGACGAAAATAGCCGTAATCGGAGGCGGCCCCGGAGGATACGTGGCCGCGATTCGTGCGACTCAGCTCGGCGCCGTTGTGACGTTGATCGAGGGACGCAGGATGGGGGGGACATGCCTCAACGAGGGCTGTATTCCGACGAAGGTTCTTCTTGAGAGCGCGCACTTGCTCGACAGGGTTAGGGGAGGAGCTGAGTTTGGGATAACGGCCGAACCGTCCGTCGACTTCACCCAAGTGCAGCGCCACAAGGAGAAGATTGTGAACAGGCTCGTCGGCGGTGTCAGCTCGCTGATGAAGGCGAACGGAGTGACAGCGCTCAACGGATACGCCTCGTTCGTGGACGGCAGGACACTGTCGGTCAGGGGCGAGGGCGGGGACACGACGCTGTCGCCCGATAAAATCATAATCGCCACCGGGTCGAAGCCTGTGAAGC
>JAITOL010000002.1 GCA_031289955.1 Synergistaceae bacterium | reverse complement strand
TCCAGCACGCTATGCTGCGTCAGGGGGTAACTACGGGACTCTCAGGAAACTGCGGGAGCGGCCCTCTTTTCGCGGATGCCGCCGCGATGCATCCGCACCCATGGGTCAATCTGTATTATCTGGTGGGCAACTGCGTTTTGCGTCACGCCGCCGGCTCTCTCGACAGGTATTCTCCGTCCTCTCCGGGACAGATCGCCGCGATGCGCGGCATGTTGGCCGAGTCCCTTGAAATGGGGGCTATGGGAGTCTCTTTGGGGCTGGAGTACGAGCCGGGCGCGTCATACGAGGAAATTGACGCTCTGGCCTCGGTCGCGTCCGAATGGGACGCGTTCATCTCGACGCACATACGCTACGATGACGACAGATGCGTCGACGCGGTGCGGGAGGTCATATCCATATCGCGAAAATGGAACGTCAGGGTTCAGGTGTCGCATCTGGGGAGCATGACGTTTTTTCATACGGCGGAATGTGCCGACATGATAGCCTCCGCCCGCGAGGAAGGGGCGAGGGTCACGTTTGACTGTTACCCGTATGACGCGTTCTGCACGAATATCGGGTCGGCCGTCTTCGACGACGGGTTCGAGGATAGGTGGCGAGGCAAAGGGCCCGAGTATTTGGAGGCCATATCCGGAAAATTCAAGGGGCGCAGGCTCGACCGGGCCACGTTCGCCGAAATGAGGCGCAATGAGCCGGATCGTCTCGTCGTGGCGTATATCATGAACGAGGACGAAGTCGAGGCCTGTATCGCGCATCCCGACTGCGTCGTGGCGTCCGACACGTTTTACGACGGAGAGGGGATACACCCGAGGACGAGCGGGACGTTCCCGAGAGCGCTTGGGATGCTCCGGAGGCGCGGTTACAGCTGGGGCGACGCGCTGAGGAAAGTCACCGCGATGCCTGCGGACGCTTTGGGCCTCAAATCCGGCAGATTGTTAAAGGGCGCGGCCGCCGACATAGTGGTGTTCGACCCTGAAAATTTCAAGGATATGGCGACATATCAGAACCCGTTCGAGCCCCCAACCGGGGTCAAACTCGTGTTTGTGGGGGGAAAATTGACGCTGGAAAACGGAGAGATCAAAAGCGGGCCGCATGGCGCTTTCAGAAGATCCGGTCTCACTGCGAAATCTCGTCCGTCGTGTTAGGGCGTGAAGACCCCGCCTGTGATATAAGTAATTATAACGATCACAAAAGAATTATCGAGGATATATAAAATGCCGCAAAGGGTCAAAAAATATTTTCTAAATATAATCGTTACGCGAAACCCCCGCCCGGAAATCGAGCGGGGTTCTGCCTGTTCAGGGAGCCTTATTTACCGATCCTGAATCCCCAGTGTGTTTTTAAGTCCAGCCTGTAGTATCTGCGAAAAATTCAGGCGTTTCTTTTCCGCAAGGGCATTGAGCCATATGGGAACTGTCACGTTCTTTTTTACGCTGCCTTTCCTCTCCTCTTCTCGGAAAATCGGGAGCCATGCCTCGATAAGGCATATGGATTGACCCGCATTACATGTGACATCCGAGAGTCTGGAAGGCGCGGGAATATCGTTGCCGAGGTCTTCATTGGCAATTATCCACGCACCCAAAGCATCCCTTGCCATAGACACCGCCTCCTCCTCGGTATCAGCGCATGAGATGGCGCCGGGAAGATCAGGAAAAGAGATTGTTATGCCATCGTTCGCTGATTCAAACATGGACGGATATATCGCGAATTCGTTCTTGTTCAATGTTTATGTCTCCCTTCTGGGATAAGGGGGCGGTTGCTCGCCCCGACTATTTTATTTCGTTAATTCCCGTTTGTTGTCTTATTTGGGCCAGAGTCCCTTTGGGGATGTCTTTGTTCTTTGGCTTCGGAACCGTCGTTGTCCGTTTGGTCGCCGGGTCGAAGAAAACTTTGTGGCTCCCCTTACCTCTGCCGGTGTCTGTCCACCCGTGGCGCTTAAGTATCTTGATAATATCATCTTGGCTTATATCGTCCACCTCTCTTTGGTTGATGCGTATATTTTATACTCCCTTATTGATCTTGCCAAGTATTAATTGTGCGTACTTATAAAAAATACTCATTATTATTCAGTTTAAATTAGAGTGTCTTAGGCTTCTCTTTTTGTGGAGGTAAATACCATTAGAACGCAAATTGGTATGAAAAGTATTTCTTTAAAGATAGTATAATTGACCGATATTCTGATGACGCGCTTGGTCGTCGCAAAGGGGGTTTTTTACTGTTGATGGAAAAAAGATTGTTCAAGGGCATAGGTGAAGAGATTTCGACGCTCGGATTCGGCCTTATGCGTCTGCCCCTAAAATCGTCGAGCTCGCGCGACATCGATTTCGAGATGGGACGCCGGATGGTCGACCGGGCTATCGAGGCAGGGGTGAACTATTTCGACACGGCCTGGATATATCACGAGGGCGCGAGCGAACTTTTCGCGGGAGAGGCCATGTCCCGTCATCCGCGTGGGAGTTATCACCTCGCCACGAAGATGCCGGTGTGGGAACTCGCCTCGCGAGGGGATATGGAGCGCGTGTTCAGCGAGCAGCTGCGAAAATGCCGCGTCGACTGCTTCGACTTCTACCTCCTTCACAACATCGGCGGGGATACATACGACATGGCGCTGAAATACGACGTGTACGAGTTTCTGAACAAAAAAAAGAAAGAGGGATATATACGCTTCCTCGGGTTTTCCGTGCACGACGGCCCCGAACTGCTGGAGAAAATAGCGAACAACTGGAAGTGGGATTTCGCCCAGATACAGCTGAACTATATAGACTGGGAGGCATTGGACGCCCGCAGGCAGTACGAGATACTGGAGAGCCGAGGCATACCGGTCGTCGTCATGGAGCCGGTGCGCGGAGGCGCGCTGGCGAACCTGGGGCACGAGGCGGAGGGCATTTTGAAGCGGGCCGACCCGGCCGCCAGCCAGGCTTCGTGGGCCATGCGGTACGCGGCGTCCCTTCCAGGAGTGATTACGGTTTTAAGCGGCATGAGCAACCCTGAACAGCTCGAGGACAATCTGAAGACGATGACGAATTTCCGTCCGTTGTCCGATGCGGAGCGCGCAACGCTGGACGAGGCCGCGAAGATCTACCGCGCTTCCGGGACGATCCCGTGCACCGCCTGTCGCTACTGTATGGACTGTCCGTCCGGCGTCGACATTCCCCGCGTGTTTTCCATATACAACCACTACAGGATGGTGCTGTCGTCGAATCCGGGCATAGCTGGGATAGTCTTCAGGAACAATTACCGCACGATGAGCGACATCCAGAGGGCTGACAGTTGCGTATCATGCGGGAATTGCGTCGATCTCTGCCCGCAGGGGATAAATATACCTGGTTTCATGAAGGAAATAGCGGAGTTCGCCGCGGCGCGGTGACCCGTTTAAGCGCCGCCGGCCGCCATTTTTAGCCGGTTGCGTATCGCTTCCCCTATGCCTGAATCGTCGGGGAAGTCCGCTATTATGACGTCCGCTCCGCAGCGCTCCAGCTCCCGCATGGCGCCGAACAATCCATGAGCGTAGCCCTCCGGGGAGTCGAAAATTATCTGTTTCATCGCTCCCTCGGGAGGACGGCGCAGGCCGAGATAACACCAGGCGGCAGGGGAGTCGGTGAACAGCTCGCGGCCCTGCGTTTGCCACAGTTTAACCGCGACCGTGGGGGCGTAATGCCTGTGCCGCGTGCCGGGCGACCTGTTTGCGTGCCGGGGCGCGTCAGGCTCCACGTCCACTATCTGTTCGAGCATCTCCCTGGTCACCCCGCCGGGGCGGAGTATCGAGACGGTTCCCTCCGTCGCGTCTATCACCGTCGACTCGACGCCTATCGATGTGTCACCGCCGTCTATTATCATGTCGACTGCGGTCCCGAGATCGTTCCATACGGTTTCCGCGGTTGTCGGGCTCGGGCGTCCGCTCCTGTTCGCGGATGGGGCCGCGATCGGAAGCCCCGCCTCCCTTATGAGGTCGAGGGCGACGAAGTTCATTGGAACGCGAAGGGCCACGGTGTCCATATTAGCCCTAGTCACGAGCGGCACGTTGTCCAAAGAGTAGAGGACTATCGTGAGGGGCCCGGGCCAGAAGTGCTGCATCAGTATCTCCGCCGACGGGTTGAGCTTGCCGTAACAGGCCGCCTCCCGTATGTTGGATATGTGCAGTATCAGCGGGTTGTCCTGCGGTCTGCCCTTCGCCTCGAAAATTCTCGACACCGCGGCTTCGTCGAGCGCGTTCGCGCCAAGCCCGTAGACCGTCTCTGTGGGAAACGCCACAAGTCCTCCGCTTTTTATTACCTTGGCCGCCAGCGCGATTGAAGCGTGCGTCGCCGGGTAAATTCTTCCTCTGTTCGCATATGAAACGTCAGGCAAAATCTCATGCCCCCCTTAAAGAGCGGCCCCCAAAGAGGCCATTGCGTCGCGACGAAATTCGTCGTATACACCTTCTATTATCGACCGTCGAGCGCTTTTCATCAGTTGTACCAGAAAATAAAGATTGTGCCAGCTGCACAACCTCGCGGCCAGAATCTCCCCGCTCCTGTAGAGGTGCCTGATATACGCCTTCGTGAAATTTACGCACGCGTAACATCCGCAGCTCTCGTCTATCGGGGTGAAGTCTCGTTCATAGAGGGTGTTTTTTATGTTGAACCTTCCCGTTCGAGTGAGCAGATTTCCGTTGCGGCCGTTTCGCGTGGGCAGAACGCAGTCGAACATATCGATTCCCCGGGCCACTCCCTCGAGCAGATTTTCCGGCATCCCGACGCCCATGAGGTAACGCGGTTTATCTCGCGGCAACGCCCTGTTCGTCACGTCGAGCGCGGCGTACATTTCGTCGTGAGTCTCCCCGACGGACAGGCCCCCTATCGCGTATCCGTCGAAACCGATATCGACAAGTCTGCGGGAGCACTCCTCGCGCTGATCCGGGTAGAGCGCGCCCTGCACTATGCCGAAGAGCGCCTGACGCTCTATCTCCCGCGTCCGGAAGAACTCGCGGCACCGCCCCGCCCATGAGAGCGTGCGCTCCATGGCCGCCCTCGATATGTCCTCGGTTGTGGGGAGTTTTACGCACTCGTCGAAGCACATGACGATGTCGCTCCCCAGCGCCCGCTGCACGTCCATGGAGAGCTCGGGCGTCATGAAGTGTTTGCTGCCGTCTATGTGCGAACGAAACTCCACTCCGTCGTCCGTTATGCTTCTCAGGCTGGAGAGCGAAAAGACCTGGAAACCGCCGCTGTCCGTCAGTATCGGATGACGCCAGCCCATGAAGCTGTGCAGCCCTCCCGCGCTCTCTATCAGTTCAGCTCCGGGCCTGAGATATAGATGATACGTGTTTGAGAGGATGATCCGCGCCCCGAGTTCCTCGAGCTCAGGAGGCGACATGGCCTTCACCGTTGCCTGTGTGCCGACCGGCATGAAAACCGGCGTCTCGATGATCCCGTGAGGGGTAGTGATCTCCCCTGCCCTCGCGCCGGTCACCGGACACTCGGCTATGATTCTGAATTTGAACATACAACCACCACCCGCGCTTTATATTCTACAACTTGCGGGGCATTGTGACGCAAACAAATTCAAGTATAATGTCATAACAAGCGGATATACGAAACGGGGAATTATTATGTCCTCAGCATACTCTTCTACCGCTATTGAAGGTGCGGCGATATAAAATGGAAAATGGATTGATAGAATACGGCGCGTTTATAAAAGAAATTAAAAAGCTCATCTATCGTCACCAGTACGAGGCGATGAAGCGTGTCAATACTGAATTGATTCAGCTATATTGGGAGATCGGCGAAGAAATTGTCCGTAAGCAAAAGGAAAAAGGTTGGGGAAAGTCCATCGTTGAGATTTTGACAAAAGCACTTCAAAAGGAATTCCCGGGCGTTCAAGGTTTTTCGGCGCGGAACCTCTGGAGAATGCGTAACTTTTTCCTCGAGTATTCGCAAAACGCAAATCTGCCACCATTAGTGGCAGAAATAAGCTGGTCGAAGAACTGTGCCATAATGGAAAAATGCAAAGACCCGCTCGAACGCGAGTTTTACATCAAGATGACCAAACGCTACGGTTGGACAAAAGACGTGCTGATTAACAACATTGAAAATCAGGCGTTCGGCAAATATCTGACCAATCAGACAAACTTTGACGATACTGTTCCCGAAAAATACCGGCTTCAAGCTAAACTCGCAATTAAAGATGATTATAACTTCGATTTTATCGAAATGGGAATTGAACACAGCGAGGCGGAACTTGAAGCGGGTATCTTGAACAACATCAGAACATTCTTGTCCGAAATGGGCGGCGACTTCAGCTTTATCGGCAATCAATACCACCTTGACGCTGCCGATGATGACTACTATATCGACTTGCTTCTGTTTCATCGTCGGCTTCGGTGTTTGATTGCGATTGACCTTAAAATAGGCGAGTTCAAGCCGGAATACGCTGGGAAAATGCAATTCTATCTGACCGCGATTGACGAAACGATGAAACTGCCGGAAGAAAATCCGTCTATCGGAATAATCATCTGCAAGAGCAAGAACCGCACGAGAGTTGATTATACCTTAAGGACGACAAATAAGCCTATCGGCGTGTCGACGTACTCGTTCTACGAAGCGTTGCCAGAAAATATGCGCTCTATGCTTCCATCGCCGGACGAGATAGCGGCAATAATTCGCGGAATTGAGGAGGGCAAGGCGCTATGATTCTGAATTTGAACATACAACCACCACCCGCGCTTTATACGAAGGGCGAGGCGTCATTCCCCGGGGCAGTTATATTTGTATCCGTATCCCCAGATTGTCGTAATGTAGTTGTGATAAGGCCTGATTTTGTTGCGCAGGCTTTTGACGTGAGTGTCGACCGTGCGGTCGGTGCCTGAAAAACTGTTTCCCCACACGAAATCGAGAATCTCGTCTCTCGAAAAAGCCTTGTCGGCGTTTTGACAGAAGAATAAAAGAAGGTCGTATTCCTTTGGGGTGAGTTTTATCTCTCGGTTGTCCAGCATGACTGAGTGACTGTACAATTTAATGATCAAACTTCCGGAGTTCAGCGCCTTTCGGGATGGCTCCGCGCCGCACAGGGTCAGGAAACTTTTTATGCGAGCCACGATCTCCCTGGGGAAAAACGGTTTTATCACAAAATCATTGCCGCCTGCGGTGAAACACGCCAGCCGGTTCTCCTCGGACGTATTTTTGCTCAAAAAAATAACAGGTACGCTCGAATTCTTGCGAATTTGCGCGCAAACCAGCTCCCCCGAAATCTCGGGCAACTCGGGATCCAGAAGCACCAGGTGATACTGCTTTTTTCTGAGCAGCTTGAGCGCTGAAATGCCATCCTTCGCGTCGTCGGATACCCAGCCCTCGTCCCTGGCGCAATATCTGACTATGTCTCTCACCGACGCGTCAGCGTCGGCAATCAGAAGCCCTATCGGCGTGTCCGTAAAATTCATCCTGTCGTGAATCTCCCAACGTGAGTGCGGATCAATTGATTGTCGTCAAAAATACAAGTAATTAGTAATTAACAAGGAATTGTATCTCATTATACATTAAAAACTGTGATAGTGAAAAGGGCGGATTTTAGTCCGCCCTTTTTCACCGCGTGTTTATCTTGGGATGACCGACTTCAGTATGTCTATGGTTTCCATCGCGTCTTCCAGATCCGATTGCAGTTTCCTGTTCTCGCTCTCCATCGCCAGCACTTTCGAGGATTCTCTCTCGCGGCTGGTTTTCATCACCGCGGTCTTCGCGCTGTCGTGGAGGACAGCCGCTGATCGAATCTTCGCGATGACTTTGGCGTCCGCCACGAAGGTCTCGTCGGTGAGCTGATTGAATTTTCCGCGCTCGACGTAGTGCGTGTGCAGCAACTCGTGGGCTTTGTGCCCGTTGGGCTCGCCGAGGTATGTCTCGTAGAGGCTCTTGATGTAGGGATTTTCGTGAGATTTTCGCAGAGTCTTGTTCTCGTCCTCCGCGTAAAGTCCGCTCAAGCGCTTCATCCTGACCTCGGGATCGCGGGAGCGGGGCTGTCCGCCGCCCATGATGCAGCCGCCGGGGCAGCCCATGATCTCGATGAAATGGTACGGAGACTCTCCGGCTTTCACCTGCTCCATGAGTATTTTGGCGCCGGCGAGACCGCTCGTGACGGCTATCTTCGCCTCGACCCCGTCCAGGAATGAATAGTTCGGAAGCGGATTCTCTATCTTTATCGACGCCTCCTTGACCTGGTTGAACCCGACGATAGGCGTTACGTGCAGCTTATCGAAGGGCAGCTCCCTTCCCGTTACCAATTCATAGACGGTGCGCAGCGCCGCCTCCATGACCCCGCCCGTCAGGCCGAAAATATCGGCAGCGCCGGTGGACTCGCCGAGCGGATTGTCGAATTTCGCATCAGGAAGATTGACGAAATCTATGCCGGCGGATTTTATCATGCCGGCGAATTCCCGCGTGGTCAAAACGGCGTCCACGTTAGGCACTCCGCCGTTTTGCATCTCGGGGCGCACTATCTCGAATTTCTTGGCCGTGCAGGGCATGATCGATACGACGACAATATTTTTAGGGTCGACTCCGATCTTCTCCGCGTAGTACGATTTCGCGACCGCGCCCATCATCGTGTGCGGCGACTTGCAGCTCGAAAGGTGCGCCAACTCGTTGGGATACGTGTGCTCCATATATTTGACCCAGCCCGGCGAACAACTGGTTATCATTGGGAGCGTCGCTCCGGCGCCCTTCAAGGCATCAGTGAGGCGGCCGAGAAATTCGGTCCCCTCCTCCATGATGGTGAGGTCCGCGCCGAAGTTTGTGTCGAAAACATGGTCGAAACCCAAATGGTGAAACGCTGCGGCTATCTTTCCTGTCACTCTGGCGCCCGGTTCCAAGCCGAACTCCTCCCCGAGGGCGACGCGCACCGCCGGGGCGACCTGAGCTATCGTAATTTTGGATGCGTCGTCCAGCGCCTCCCACACTTTCTGCATGGAGTTCGTGACCTTGAGCGCGCCGACCGGACAGACAACGGTGCACTGTCCGCAGAACGAACAGGCGACCTTCCCAAGCTGCATTTCCATCGCCGGAGACGCCTCCGCGTTGAATCCGCGATGTTGCGGATAGAGCGCGCCGACTCCCTGGATCTCGTTGCAAACGGTGATGCAGCGCCTGCAAAGGATGCACTTCGACATGTCGCGCGTCACGGATACGGACGCGTCGACGTGATAGGATGAACGCGCTCCCTCATAGCGCGACGTCTCCACGCCGAGGAGCTTTCCCATCGCCTGCAGTTCGCAGTTCTGGTTTCTGGTACAGCTCAGGCAGTCCTCGGAGTGGTCGGAATACATGAGATCGAAGAGAATATTGCGGGCCCTGCGGACCCTCTCCGTGTTGGTGTGCACGACCATGTCCTCCGCGACCTCAGCGAGGCACGAGGCCTGGAGCGCCGGTCTCCCTTCCACCTCGACAACGCAGATTCTGCAAGCGCCGACTTTATGCACGTCCTTCATGTAACACAGGTGAGGTATGCTTATGCCGTGCTGAGCGGCAGCTTCGATGATGGTGGTTCCTTCTTTGACAGTCACGGTTTGGCCGTTTATAGTCAGGGTTACCATTTGCCGCTACCTCCTTTCGCAGTGGAGGCAACGCATAGCCTCCGCCATAGCAGTGAGTTTGTGATATCCGAGAACGACTTCGTCGAAGGAACCTCTGCGTTTTTCGAAGTCCAGCACATCGAGAGGATAGCGCTTGAGCTCGACGACGTCGTCGTCGTCATATTTGAAGTTGATGTGTATTTTGTCTCCCTTGTTCAGTATCCCATTGCCTCCGAGATAACTGTCTATGGACGAGGCCGCCTTTTTCCCGTCGGCTATGGCCTGGATCACGGTATCAGGCCCATGGACTATGTCTCCTCCCGCAAAAATTCCGTCAAGCGTCGTCATCATGGTGTCATCGTCCACAATGAACGTGCCCCACGGCGAGAGGCCCAGGTTTTCGGCAGGAATGAACGGAAGGTCGGCGTACTGGCTGACTGCCGGAATGACCAGGTCGGCCTGTACCTCGAATGTGGCGCCATCCGTCGGCATCGATTTCCTTCGACCGTCGGAACCGAACTCGCCGAGCGTCATGCGGCGGCATACCACCTTCGCGACGCGTCCTCCCTCCGCCGTGAACCTGAGGGGCTGTACAAGCTCCACGACCTCGACTCCTTCTTCGATGCTGTCCAATACCTCCTGCTTGTACGCCGGCATCATGTCGAGGGTGCGGCGATACAGAATGGTGACATACTTCGCTCCCAGGCGCAGCGCCGTGCGGGCGGAATCTATGGCGGTGTTGCCTCCTCCGATGACTACGACGTTTTCGCCCACGTCGACCTTCTTGCCGAGATTGACCATTTTCAGGAAGTCTATGCCGTGAATTACGCCGGGGAGGTTTTCGCCCTCGACATTTATGCGCTGGGGGAACCGGGTTCCAATCGCCACGAATATCGCGTCATTGTCCTGTTTGAGGTTGTCGAAGCTCATCTCTCTGCCCACAGTGATTCCGAGGTGAATATTGACCCCCTCGCGCTCTATGAGCGAGATCTCGTGCTGAAGAACCTTCTTGGGCAGCCGATACTCCGGTATGCCGAACGCGAGCACGCCTCCGGCCACCTGTTCCGATTCGTAGATGTTTATCTCGTAGCCTATGCGGGTCAGGTAATATCCGCAGGACAGTCCCGCCGCTCCGGCGCCTATTATGGCGACTCTCTTCCCGTTTTTGGGAAAGACTATATCGTGAGAGTAGGGCTTCTCGTGTTCATGCGCGTAGTCCGCGACGAAGCGCTTGATGTCGCATATCGCGACGGCCTCGTCCAGGGAGGCCCTGCGGCACTTTTTCTCGCACGGCCTCGTGCAGACCCGCCCGCATACGGCGGGGAACGGGTTTTCCTGGCGGATCAGGTTGTACGCGTCAAGAAAGCGTCCCTCGGTTACAAGCGCGAAGTATCCCGGAACGTTGACGTTTGCCGGGCAGGTGTTTTCACAGGGAGCGAAGAACAGATCGGAGCAGACGCCGGCCCTGCAATATTTATTTTTAATGTGCTCCTCGAACTCTTCGCGGAAATTGTTTATCGCGCTCAGCACCGGGTTCGGCGCCGTCTGCCCAAGCCCGCACATGGCGGTATCCTTGATCGTCTCGCCCAGCTCGATCAGCCGTTCGATGTCGCCCTCGACCCCTTCTCCCCTGGTGATCCGTTCAAGGATCTCGAGCATGCGCTTTGTGCCGATGCGGCAGGCAACGCATTTTCCGCAGGATTCGTCCTGGATGAAATCCATGAAAAATCGCGCGGTGTCCACTATGCAGACGTCCTCGTTCATGCAGATCAGCCCGCCGGAGCCCATGATCGCCCCAAGTTTCTTGAGGCTGGCGTAGTCGGTCGGGACGTTGAGGTTCTGAGCTGTGATGCACCCGCCCGACGGGCCGCCTATCTGAGCCGCCTTGAATTTTTTATCCCCCGCTACGCCTCCGCCGATGTCGAAGAGGATGTTGCCGAGCGGAATCCCGATCGGAACCTCCACTATGCCGGTATTGACGATGTCTCCGGCGAGAGCGAATACCTTGGTGCCCTTGCTGGTCTCCGATCCGTACTGGGCGTACCAGGCGGCGCCATTTAACAGGATGGCCGGAACGTTGACGAGCGTCTCCACATTGTTGATGATAGTCGGCCTGCCAAAAATGCCGCGCTGGAACGGGAACGGCGGTTTCTGCCGAGGTTCGCCGCGGCTCCCTTCGATGGAGTTCATTAGCGCGGTCTCCTCGCCGCAGACGAACGCTCCCGCGCCTATCCGTATATCTATGTCGAAATTGAAATTGGAACCGAAAAGGTTTTCGCCCAGAAAACCGAACTCCCTCGCCTGTCCGATTGCCCGCTCCAGACGCTCTATGGCAAGGGGATATTCGGCTCGCACATAGACGAATCCGGTGTCGGCGCCTATGGCGAATCCGGCCAGAATCATGCCCTCGATCAGGGAATGGGGGTCGCCCTCGATCAGGCTGCGATCCATGAATGCGCCGGGGTCGCCCTCGTCGGCGTTGCAGACGATGATTTTTTTATCTCCAGCCGCCTTGCGCCCCGCCTCCCACTTGATCCCGGTGGGGAAACCGGCGCCGCCTCTCCCCATCAGGCCGGACTTTTTGATCTCTTCTATCGCGTCCGTTCCCTTTTTCTCGGGGATATATTTTGCCGCCGCCATATAACCGTCGCGCGCTATATATGCCTCTATGCTGGAGTACTCCATCTCCCCGCAGTTTCGAAGCGCTATCTTGATCTGCTGATTGAAGAAATTGATGTCGTCGATATGGGAGATGTGTCTTTTCAGCGATTTATCGTAGAACGTATACTCATCGAGTATTTTTCCGTCGAGGAGGTGTTCTTTTACAATTTTTCGCGTCGCCTCCGGCGTCAGTTTTGTGTAGAAAACGCGATCCGGCAGAATGAGCATCACCGGTCCCACGGAACAGGAGCCTATGCAGCCGGTGTCCAGCACCGCGACCGAGTCGGAAAGATTGTATTCCGCCAGAGCGCTGTCCATGGCGGCGCGGACCTCCGCGCATCCGGAGGAAACGCAGCCTCCGCCTCCGCATATCAGCGCCTGGTACTTATAGCTGTTCAATTTTTTAAGATAATCGTCCTTTATCTGCCTCAAATCGTTCAAGTCTCTTGCGACGGCCGATACGCTCATTTATCGTCCCCCCTCCCGATATTTCTCGAAAATTCTTTCAACCTTGTTGATGTTGACCTGTTTATAGACCGCGTCGTCCACCATCATCGCCGGCGCCAGGCCGCACGCGCCGAAACAGCGGGCTATCTCCAGGGTGAACTTTCCGTCCTTCGTCGTTTCCCCAATATCCACGCCCAGATGACCCATGAGGTGTTCGACGATTTTTTTGCCTCCGCGCACGTAACACGCTGTGCCCATGCACACACGTATGACGTGTTCGCCCTTTGGAACAGTTGAGAAAAACGAATAGAAAGATACAACACCTGAAACTGTTGCCAGCGGGATGTTCATTTTGTCGGCTATAAGCTCCTGAACCTCCAGCGGCAGATGTCCGCATATCTCCTGCGCCCGGTGCAACACCTGGATGAGACTGCCCTCCTTGTTCCTGTACAGGTCGATGACGTTGGATATTTGATCGAAGGCCCTTTCTTTTTCATCGACGGGACAGCAACATGACTCGCTTGTTTGCCTCATGATGATTCCTCCCCCTCCCTGATGCTCGTTTGGTACAATCCCTTTGTTTCAAGATATATGACGCCAGCGACAACTGGCTGGAACGCTCGTGCCTCCTTTCATACAAGATTTGAGTTATGTGTGTTTGTTTTTTTATTGATCTATAAGAAAGTCTACCTGCGAAATGTCACAATTTTATGATGAGACTTATATATTGTTTGATAAATCGGAGGGGCGCCGCCCCTCCGATTTATCAAACAATTACCTTGGCGTTTGTTTTTTCGATCTGATATATCCGTCGATTGCGACGGCGGCGGCTTTTCCGGCTCCCATGGCCAGAATGACGGTGGCGGCCCCGGTAACTATGTCGCCTCCGGCATAGACGCCGGAAACTGATGTGGCCCCGGTGTTCGGGTCGGCGTCAATGTAGCCCCATTTGTTCAGTTTAAGCTCGGGGAACGTGGAGAGGAGCACTTTGTTGGCTCCCTGTCCTATCGCCTCTATAGCGGTGTCGGCCTCGATGAAAAAATCGCTCCCCGATATCACGACAGGACGTCTGCGTCCCGACGCGTCCGGCTCGCCCAGCTCCATTCTGACGCAGGAGACACCCTTCAATTTTCCCTCCCCGTTGTCCACGTACTCCGTAGGATTCGTCAGCCAGTTGAAGACTATGCCCTCCTCGACCGCGTGGTGATACTCTTCTATGCGGGCGGGAAGCTCGTTCAGAGATCTGCGGTAGACTATGGACACGTTGTCCGCGCCAAGACGCTTCGCCGAACGAGCCGCGTCCATGGCGACGTTGCCGCCTCCTATCACGACAACGTCGCGCGACTTTTTAGCGGGCGTGTCGTGCCTCGGAAACTCGTACGCGTGCATCAGGTTGATCCTGGTCAGGTACTCGCTCGCGGAGTAAACTCCATTGAGCGTCGTCCCGGGCACTCCCTGGAAGTTCGGGGCACCGGCGCCCACGCCGAGAAAACAAGCGTCGAACTCGCTCATTATCTCCTGCATCGTTATTGTTCTGCCTATCACCACGTTTGCCTCGAATTTGACGCCGAGGTCCGTTATCCCCTGTATTTCTTTAGCGACTATGGATTTCGGCAGCCTGAACTCCGGGATGCCGTACATCAGCACCCCCCCGGGAGCGTGCAGCGCCTCGTACATCATTACGTCATATCCCATCTTGACGAGATCCCCGGCGACGGTGAGCCCCGCCGGGCCCGCTCCAACCACCGCGACGCGACCGATTTTTTTCTCCGGTATGTCGGTCTTTCGCGAGCTCTCGCGCGAGTAGTTCCAATCCGCCACAAGGCGCTCCAGCTTGCCGATGGCGACCGGCTCGAACCCCTTGCCCTTCCCGAGCTTGCACACGCCCTCGCACTGGGTCTCCTGGGGACAGACCCTCCCGCACACGGCCGGGAGGTTTGTGTGACGCGACATTATTTCGACGGCTTTCGGCATGTCGTCCTCTTTGATGGCCAGGATGAAGCCCGGTATGTCTATGGCGACGGGGCAACCCGGAACGCAGGGCGCGTCCTTGCATTGCAGGCATCTGGAAGCCTCCGCCTGTCCTTCGTCGAGCGTGTATCCAAGGCATACCTCGCTGAAATTCCTGATCCGCTCTTCCGGGGGCTGTTCGGAGATAGGGGTTTTCGTCCTGCTTACAGCCATGAGAGATCACCAACTTCCGCCTCGTATTTTTCCATGGAAATTTTTTCCTCGTCCTTGTATTGTTTCATGCGGTTCATGAACTCGTTCCAGTTGACCTTGGCGCCGTCGAACTCGGGCCCGTCGACGCAGCCGAACTTTATTTCTCCGTCGACCGAGAGCCGGCAGCCGCCGCACATCCCGGTGCCGTCGATCATGATGGGGTTCATCGACACCCATATGGGAAGCCCCAGTGACTGAGCCGTGAGGGCGCAGAATTTCATCATGATGGACGGCCCTATGGCCCAGCAGTGGTCTATGGCTTCGCCTCTTCCGACGACGGACTTCATCGCGTCTGTGACGAGTCCCTTGATCCCCTCCGACCCGTCGTCGGTGGTGATTATGAGCTCGTCGGAGTATTTCGCGCATTCTTCCTTCATTATTACCAGATCCGAGGTTCTGCCGCCGAGTATCGTGATAACTTTGTTTCCCGCTTCCTTCAACCCCTTTATTATGGGGTACAGCGCCGCGATGCCGACGCCGCCGCCAACCATCATGACCGTTCCAAGACGCTCGATCTCGCTTGGAGTGCCGAGGGGTCCGGATATATCGAGGATTGTATCTCCCTCTTTGAGGGAGGCCATTGCGGCGGTCGTCTTTCCCACGACCTGAAATATGATCCTGATGGCGCCGCGATCCCTGTCAAAATCGGCTATGGTGAGAGGAATACGCTCCCCGAACTCGTCTGTCCTCAGAACGACGAATTGGCCTGGGCGCGCGTGAGCCGCGATCCTGGGCGCGGACAGCCATAAATCATATTCCCTTGGGGCTATTCGTCCCGCGGATAAAATTTTGAACACATGTACCCCTCCTAATTTTTCAATACGGTGAATACGGTGTCTAATATTTTTGGGCTTATACGGAAGTCTAACAGTGAAATGTCATGATATTATGATGAGTATCGCGAGATTGAGGGCGTTCGCATGGGCAATAGCGGCAATTTCAGTCAAAACCCATCATAAATTCATCACAATCGATATAATCAATCCATCAATTACACCAACCCGTCTCCAGCGAAGCGCTTATAAATTAAAAAAACAGAGAGTGATCGCGCTCGCTCTGTATGATATGTTCATTCCAAAGTGAATATATTATAACGCGCTTCGGGCGTATACGGTTATGATGTTATAATGCTCTGGCGGTCAGAATGTTGAAAAACAGCGACGAGCCATGGATTTTAATGTGAGGGTTTTTTATGAGTACGAAAAATCCGGACGATATACTTTTCGGAGAACTTGTGATGCTTCAGCCGAGCGAGGGGAGCGGGCCGCGCGTGAGCGTGGACACTGTGCTTCTCGCTCATTATGTCCGCGTCAGACCTCGCGGCAGGGTTATAGAGATGGGCTGCGCCCACGGCGCCGTCAGCCTCATCATGGCGCTTCGCCGCGTGTCCGACAAGCTCGAAGCGTTCGACATAAATCCGTCGCTCATCGAAATGGCGCGCGAGAACGCCCTGCTAAACGGCATGACCGAGGTGTCGTTTTTCGTCTCCGACCTTCGCGAACATAGGAGTAATTTCGCGTCCGGGACATACGACGCCGTCGTGATGAATCCGCCTTACGACGAACCTGGGACGAGCAGGCCGAGCCCGGACGAGGCCATGGCGCGCGCGATGCACGGGGCGGCGTGCACGCTCTCGGACGTCGTCTTATGCGCGAAGTATCTGCTGCGCAACGGCGGCAGATTTTTTCTCGTGATCAGGGCGAAGAGGCTGGGCGAGCTGTTTCATCTGCTTTACGAACATAACGTGAAACCCAAACGCTTCCGAGCCGTTCATCCGAAGCCGGGACGGCCCGCTTCCGTGATACTCGTGGAGGCTGTCAGAGCGTCCGGCGACGGCGTCGTCGCGGAGCCCCCTCTTTTCATATACGGGGAGGACGGGAAGTACACGAAATCCCTTCTCGAAGCCTACAAAATCGAGGAGCGCGCGTAAATGCCGCTTATAGTTGTGCCGACTCCGGTCGGCAACCTGGGCGATATGACGCTCCGTGGGCTCGAGGCGCTAAAATCGGCGGATGTGATAGCGTGCGAGGATACGAGACGCACGTTGAAATTGCTCAATTTCTACGGCATCCGAAAGCCCCTCGTGTCGTATCACAGACACAACGAGCGCGCTCGCGCGGACGAGATGATGGCGTGCCTGGAACGAGGAGACGTGATCGCTTTGGTCTCCGACGCGGGAACCCCGGGTTTATCGGATCCAGGGGGAGTGCTCATCTCTCTCGCGCTCTCTCGCGGAGTGCCGGTGGATGTGCTGCCGGGAGCGAACGCTCTTCTGCCGGCGCTTCTGATGTCGGGAATATCCGCCGACAGGTTCATGTTCGTCGGTTTCCCGGACGGAGGGCGCGACACAAGAGAATTTTTGGGAAGTTTGAGAAACGTCGGAGATACGCTGATCTTCTACATCGCGCCGCACGACCTGACGCGATTTATCGCCGACGCCCGCGAAATTTTCGGCGACAGGCGGGCCGCGATAGTGCGCGAGATAAGCAAGGTGCATCAGGAATCCGCGCGGGGGACGCTGGCGGAGCTCGAGCGCGCGGCCGCGTCTCGCGAGATGAAGGGGGAAATCGTGTTCGTCGTGGAGGGCGCTTCGCCCGAAGACGGCGCAAATGAGGATCCCGGGGAGTGGAAAATGCTGGCCGGGGTTATGCAAAAATCCGGAATTTATGACAAAATGATTGCCAATGTGCTCTTTGAGAGTTATGGTATACCCCGTAACCAGGTAAAGTCTTTTTTGTTGGAGAACGACCGATGAGGCGTTTGCACTCGGTTGTTTCGTGAGGAGGCGGCAAGATGAACGATTGTGCTGATGGGAAAAAATCCGGGTTTTATCTGACCACGCCGATATACTATGTCAACGACGCGCCGCATATAGGCCACGCGTACACGACGATCGCGTGCGACGCGCTGGCGCGCTGGCACAGGATGCGCGGCGACGACACCCGTTTGCTGACCGGTACGGACGAACACGGGCAGAAGATACAGCAGGCGGCGGAGAAACGCGGCATGAAACCGATAGAGCTGTGCGACGAGGTCGTTGTGAACTTCCGAAGGTTGTGGGAGGTTCTGGACATATCCAACGACGACTTCATCCGCACGACCGATGACCGCCATATAGAGGTGACGCAATATTTTTTCAGGACGCTCCTGGAGAGCGGAGACATATACAAAGGGAGCTACGAGGGCTGGTACTGCGTACCGTGCGAGACGTACGTGCCGGAGGCCCAGATCGGCGACGAGCGGCTCTGCCCGGACTGCAAACGCCCTTTAGTCCGCATGTCGGAAGAGAGCTATTTCTTCCGCCTCTCGAAGTATCAGGACGCTCTGATAGAGCATTACGAGACTCATCCCGACGCCATAATGCCGAAAGTGCGCTACAACGAGGTCATGAGCTTCATGAAGAGCGGTCTGCAGGATCTCTCGATTTCGCGTACTACGCTGAAATGGGGGATACCGGTTCCGGGCGACGAGCGCCATACCATTTACGTCTGGCTCGACGCGCTTATCAACTATATATCGGCTCTCGATTACCCGGAACCGGGAGGGAATTGGGAGAAGCGCTGGCCTGACGTGCGCCACATAGTGGGCAAGGACATAATCAGGTTCCACGCGGTGATATGGCCGGCCATACTCATGGCCATGAACCTCAATCCGCCCGTGCGAGTCTTCGCCCATGGCTGGTGGACCGTCGAGGGCGACAAGATGTCGAAGTCGAAGGGCAACGTCGTGAATCCGTTCGAGATGGTGGATGTCTATGGCACGGACGCGTTTCGTTATTTCGTCCTGCGAGAGGTTCCGTTCGGCAACGACGGGGATTTCTCGGAACTCGGCATGATGAGCCGGATAAACTCGGATCTCGCCAACGACATAGGCAACCTTCTCAACAGGACGCTCCAGATGATAGAAAAATATCGCGGCGGGCATCTGCCGCCACCATCCGTGTTCGAACGGGCGAGGGACGTTGACTTCTCTCTGCGCGACAGCGCGGTTCGGACTCTGAGAGACATGGATTCGCAGATCGACGATTTCGCGCTCGACGCGGCCTTGAAGACTCTATGGGCTCTCATCGGCGCGGGCAACAAATATATCGACGAGACATCCCCCTGGAAGCTCGGCAGGGACGATCCGGACGACAGGCTCGACGTCGTGCTTCGCACGCTGTGGGAGGTTCTGCGCCTCTCCGCTATGCTCGTATTCCCGTTCATGCCGGGCACCGCGGCGAAGATACAGCGTCAGCTCGGGCTCGCGGGGGATATTTCGCGCGAGCGCCACGCCGAATGGGGCTGGGGAAATTACCTTGAGCCGGTGATTGTGAAGAAGGGCGACGTGCTCTTCCCGAGGATCGACGTTGTAAAGTGGAAAGAGGACTACGACGCGAGGCTCGCGTCGCGCAACGCGGAGGCGAATCCAAATTCGTCCCCGCCGGTCGCCAAAATAGAGACCGCGCGTCTGCCCCAGATCGAGATGGACGATTTCAAGAAACTCGAGATAAGGGTGGCCCGAATAGAGAGCGTCCAGGTGGTGGAAAATGCTAAAAAACTCTACAAGCTGAATCTCGATCTCGGTTTCGAACATCGGGTCATAGTGTCGAGCATCAGGGAGTTTTTCACTCCGGAGGGATTAACTGGCAAAAAAATACTCGTGCTGTGCAATCTCAAACCGGCCATATTCCGAGGCATCGAGAGCGAAGGAATGCTGCTGGCGGCCGAGGCGGAGGGCGAGCGAGGCGAGATCATATCTCTGGCGGTCGTGGACGACGATTTTCCCGTCGGAGCGAGGATCCATTGAAAATTATGAGAGGAAAGGAACGATGACCATGAAGAAGCGGCCCGGCGCGCCCGACAGATTCACCGGACCGCACCGCGTCACGGTCGCTATAGGAGCGACTGGTTTCCTCCCCATAGCGACCGATCGAGCCTTAATTAAGTGAATTTCTGTTTGTTATGCGCCTATTTGCTAAGATACACGCCGACAGCCAGTATTATCGCGCCCATAACGACGAGGATCACTGGGCCCAGCAAGGCGCCTTTGGAAGAGATGTCTGAAGGGTTGTCTGGATTGATGAATATTTCGACCTCTTTGCCTTCTTTCATCCCGACGATGTAATGTCCCAATTCGCGTTCGTATTTTGCCCCATTGTAATCGTAAGCGATGTGAACCGTGTAACTCACGTTTGTTTCGTCCTCGTCCTCGTCGTTTTTAACGATCAAATTGTTTCTCATGGATTCGCGCCTTTCGATCCTTGTGATGACGGCTTTCAGCGGCGTCATGCTTTTTCTCCTGCCAGACGCCCTGATCCATAAGAAAATACCGATTATGAGAAATACCGTCCCCACCGATAGCGGCACAAAACTGTTCTCCATAACGCATACCTTCTTTATAAGAATTTTCATTATCGGTCATTTAAACGACCGTGATCGTTTTATCGGTTCCCTACTTAAACAAGTCCCCAAGTTCGTTGAGTGACCGTATCAGGTCGTCGATGTTTTCCTCCAGGTTTTTGTCCTGAAGTTCGCTGGGAGTTACGGGCGTCGGTTTGTCGCTGTACAACTGTGTCCAGTAGTAAACACCGTCCTGGACGAACAAACCCGCGCCGATATGCGTGTACTTGGCATTGAGCATGGTTGCCCTGTGATCGGGTGATTTGTAAAACGCTTCGTTCGCGTAGGCGAGGCTTGCCGCGTTGTCCTTCTCCAGATTTTCATCGAACGATTTTACGCCTATGCCGTATTCTTTCAGAACTGTGATCGCTTGCTGCCCGCCGGGACGCGTATGACTGAAATTGCTGTGTATCTCCCAAGCGCGGCGCTGAGCCGCTTTGCATAGCGTTTCGTCGCGTATCACAGGCTTCACGCCAGCGTTGCGGCGTTCTTTGTTGACCAGCGAAATCATTTTGTCCGTCACTTTTCGCAGTTCTAAGGACAAGTCGGGATCATTCAACGGTCGAGTGGGTTTGAGGGTTGTGGCTGCCTGCTTCGGCTCAGCGGGAGCGTCTCCGGCGGTTTTCAGCGGAGCGTCCGCTGTGGCGGTTTTGGGCTTGAAGTCTATCGCTCCGTTATTTACGGTGTATTTTGTGAGTTTTATAGTCCTGCGACTCGATCCTTGAGGGCAATCTTGACCGTCGAAATAGGAAAACGCCTGATTGATTACCGTCCGCGAAATGTCGCCGTTCCCCCACGTCGTACCCTTGCCGGCAAGTTCCGCGTATATGTAAGCAGTCGTTTTCGAGGCTTTTAGCGTCACTTTTTTCGTGCTGTGCGGTTCAACCAGATACCAGCCACGCGTCCGCCATTTTTGCGCGTCAGCGTCGAAATACGCGACCACGACCGACATTTTCTTATCGAAGTCGTTGATAAAACGAACATCGAACGCCTCAGCGAACCGCGCGGCGCCGCACAACAGCGCGATAACGACTGGAATCACGCCGAATATTTTAATTTTCATATCTGCCGCGCGTCCTTCTTACCACTCTGTAACGAGAGACAATATCGCCCAGGTGTCCTTGCCGTCCCATTTGTACGGTTTGGCGGCCGCCTCGAACGTAGCGGGGCGGTCTTCCTCGTCATCGCCGTTATAAAGCTCGCCGGTCATGCGGAGCGTCCCGCCGTCCTGTTTGAATACTTCCTTGACGTCGGCAAAGTACGTCGCCTCCCCGTCAGCGCCCTCGAAATGGTAGAGTTTGCCGTCGTAGAAATACGGCGGGTCGGAGTCCATGACGCTCTGGTTTTTCAGGGCGATGTCGAAATACTTCTTGACGCTCTCGGCGACAAATTTTCCGTCGAT
>JAITOL010000190.1 GCA_031289955.1 Synergistaceae bacterium | reverse complement strand
GCGATGACCGCCGCTATTGCCAATAACACGCCAAATCTGAAAAATACCTTCATAATATAACCCCCTGCTAAGATGTTTGTATTTAAAACCCTATGCCTGACGCGCTGTTGTCATCCTGGCTTTGCGTCCCTTCGCGCGATAATGGAGGATGGACGCGACCGCCAGGAAGATCATGACAGCCTGAGGCAACAACGTTTCAAGCGTAGGGTAAATACCGAGTATATCGACGCTCTGCACGAAACCCACCGGAGTGACGCTTATGACGTCGGCCTCCTGCAATTCCTTGACCCCGCCTCCGGCGAAGGCTATCGACATTATGTACATGAGAACGCTCGTTCCCATGAAAAACGGCTTGATGGGTATGGCGAGCGATCCGTAACGCACGATCGCGAATATGAACACGAGCGCCACACAGCCGACTCCGAACCCGGCCCAGACCATATGCTTGAAAGCTTCGGTTTCAGCGAGAAGCGCCTGATAGAACAGGATCGTCTCGGCCCCTTCGCGGAAGACCGCGAGAAAAGCCGCCGCGCCGAGAGCGAACTGGCTTCCCGTTTCGACTGCCGTCTGAACCTTGTTTTCTATATACTGTTTCCACGCCTCCGCCTCCGCCTTGGAGACCATCCAATTGCTGACGAAGAACAGAACCACGACCGCAAGAAGCATTGCCGCGCCCTCCAGTATCTCCTGGTTCGCGCCGCTGACCTCGAAAACGAGCTGGATAGCCACCGCCGCGAGCGCGGACGCGCCGAGCGCCGCCGCGCCGCTCCCGTAAACCACGCGGACGGAGCGCTGATTGCCCGAGCGTATGAGATACGCCGCTATAGCCGCTATGACGAGTATCGCCTCGAAACCTTCGCGAAGTATTATGAGCAGAGAGGCAACAAACACTCCTGCCGAGCTTTCCTCTTTGCCGTCGAGTTTGTTTGCGTCCTCACGAAGCATCTTTTTCAAGGCGTCGAGAGATTCCCCTACCTCGGCGACCGGAGCGCCGTCCGTCATTAGGCGTTTTACCGCGCTGAACTGATACTCCACCACGGAAGCCCGTTTTCCCGATACGTAGGAGAGAACCGCCCGTTCGACGCCCTCTTTTTCGTAAAATCCAAAATACGCGTCGTTGACGAATTTTTTCCCGCCCTCCGCGTCGCCTTTCGTATAGGCGTCCGCCGCGTCGTCCAATGCCGCGTGCATTCCATCCACGATAGCGTTCCATGATTCGTATTTCGCCGCTTCGCCGTATCCGGAAAAAAATATCCCGGCTATAATGGCAGATAAAAAGATGATCCCCGAAACATATTTTTTCAACTTCAACACCGCCCATATCGATATGTAAGTTAATCAATACAAATAATCCGTTCATCTGATCTGAGGCGACGCTGCCAAAGAACGCCGATTCCAGAAAATCTGACGTGACGAATATTACACGAGAAAGTTATCTTTGTCAAACTTCTGAATAATAAAATTTTTATATTTCAATTTTATGGTATATGGCTTTTTAACGGGATAATTTTTTACATATCAAGCCGTCGAGAGATATTTAGCTTGGAAATTGATAAATTTGTGCCGATTACAGCTTCCGGGCATGTTGTGAAAAATTCCTAAATGATGTACTATTTGATAGTTGGATCAAACTTACCCTATATCAGGAGGATCTGTAGTTATGAAAAAAGCCATTGCGTGTCTTGTAGTGATATTGTTTCAGCTTTTGTCGGCGCTATCGGCGTCGGCCGATATAAAACTGCCATCGCCTCAGACCGAAGGGGGCATGGGGTTGTTTGAGTCGCTTAAAAAAAGAGCTTCCTCTCCCGGCGGCGATTTCCCGACCGGAGCGCTGTCCGATGAGGAACTGTCGAACGTCTTGTGGGCGGCGACCGGTTTGAATAGAGGGGACAAGGGATGGACGGTTCCGATGGACAAAGGGGAGCCGCCATATGTTGACGTTTACGCGGCGAACGACAAGGGCGTTTTCATGTACGACTGGAGCTCTCATTCGCTCGTCGAAATTTCGAAAAACGACATCAGGGCCAATATCGGATTGCAGAAATTCGTCGAGAAAGCGCCATGCTCCCTGATTTTCGTCGCCGACGCGGAGGCGCTCTCCGTGTTTACGAACGAGACGCTCCGCGCTCAGTTTGCCGACGTCGCCGCCGGCGCGATGACGCAAAACGTCTATCTCGTCTCCTCCGCTTTGGGCCTCGGCGCTCGCTATATTCACTCGGTCAAGGATGAAGAATTGAAATCGGCTTTGAACCTGCCCGACGAGAACAGGGTGATATGCCTGATGATGCTTGGTAAATAAAGCGTTTTTCGGTATTATACGCTACAGCGACGTCGACGCACGAAAATATTTTCCCCTGGGGAGTGATTATGGTTATGGTTGCCGGAGTCTACAAATCGCCCATAGGCAGCATTGTGGTGACAGCGTCCGAGTCCGGAGTGACGGAGCTTAATTTTTCCGACGAGCCCGTCAACCCCGAATCTAAAAACAACCTCATCCTTGAAAAATGCCTGAAGCAGCTCGACGAATATTTTTCCGGTTTACGGACGACATTCGACGTGGAGCTCGACCTCAGGGGAACTGAGTTTCGGATGGCTGTGTGGCGCGCGCTGCTTCTCTTGCCATACGGGAAGACTTCCAGCTATGGCCGGCTGGCCGCGTCGATAGGCAGGCCGAAGGCAGGCAGGGCGGTAGGGGGAGCGAATCACAACAACCCTGTTTCCATCATCGTGCCCTGTCACAGGGTGATAGGCGGCGACGGATCTCTCGTCGGATACGGAGGAGGTCTGGATCGCAAAAAGTGGCTGCTCGCGCACGAAGCGGCGCACGCGGGGAAAATATGACCTGTAGTTCATCCGCGGCCCCGCCACGGATTTTTTTTCGCCTCCCCGGATCTCCTCGGAAAACGCCTGGAGCAGGGGGAAATTTTCTCCCATATAACTAAGTTGAGCTCCTTGCCCATGACCGAGTAAGGTTTTATTTCCGGTTCCGCAAGCCCAAAAATCTTCCAGCCTTTGGGCGGGACATCGAGCTCGTTTTTGACGCCGGGCCCCTTGAAGGCCAACAGCCCTCCTCCGACGCGCACAAGAGGGGACATGTATTCCACGAGCATAGCCGAATCCGATACCGCCCGTGCCGTCGCGATGTCGAAAAACTCTCTTTTTGACATCGCGTATTCCTCTGATCTCGCGTTTACGGTCGTTATATTGAAAACGCGCAGAGCGCCCGCGATCTCCGCGACCATGTTTATCTTCTTCCCAACGCTGTCCAGCAGGACTCCGCTCAAATCGGGCCGGCATATAGCCCAAACGAGTCCGGGGAGGCCGCCTCCGGTTCCGACATCGACGAAGGAAGCTCCGGAGGGAAATTTTTCAATGTATGGCAGAGCCGCCAGAGCGTCCATTATGTGCTCGTCAAACAACACATCCGGGTCGGAAGAGCCTGTGAGACGGACACGCCCGTTGGCGTCGGCGAGCAGCTCGGCGTATTCGCGCAGTTTTCGCGTTATCTCTTCGGGCATTGTCATGACTACGCCTCCTTGACCAATATTCGCTCTTGGTTGTAACTGATAATAACATGAGCAAAGATATTCAATCCCTCATTCCATGAAATTCGCGTGTGAAAAAAACGCTTCCAGTTGTTATAATTTTATAGTGAGGTGGTGTCTTATGACGAGCCGCGTAGGGGAACAGGAATCACAACATTACGAGGGCGGGCGGGCTGTGAAGTTTGGCGATTTCACCCTGCTCGACCTGCACGGAACCTGGCGTGATATGGGCCGTCAATATGGAGCGCTCGCCTCTTCATCCCTCGACTCGATTTACGAGCGGGCCATAGAGGGCAGGATATTGCCGCTCGGAAAATCCAAAGACGCGCTCGACGCTGCCGCGCAAAGTTTTTATGCCAACTATCCATACAGGCTGAAGGAGCTTATACATGGCATTTCTGAAACAAGCGGACTTGACCTCGGCCGCGTGCTGCTCGTCAACGCGATAGAGACGCTCATCGCCGGGGAACTGTGGACCGGCAGGCCCCACTGCAGCGGGATCGCCGTGTGGGGCGAGTATTCGTCAGGATCGCTCATTTACGGGAGAAACTACGACTATTTCAGTTGGTTTCGCGAATTGGGGGATTGTCTCACCGCGGCTGTCTTCCATCCCGCTGACGGCTCGCTCGCGACCGCCGCTATAGGATACGCGGGGTGCGCATACGTCACGACCGGGATAAATGAGCGGGGGATTTTCCTCGAGCTCAACAACGGCGAACCGTCCGGCGGAGCGCTGGAATACCGCAACAGAATACCCGCTATAGCCGAGCTGTTCATGTTCCTGCTCGACTCTCCGGATCTGGATCAATTGGAGAGCTTTTTTCATTCGACGCGCTCGAACTTCGCCTATGTCGTCGGAGCGGCGGACGACCAGACGTCGAGATGTTTCGAGTGGCCGGTTTTCGACGTCAAGCGCAGGCTGTCCGTGCGGCGTCCTGGTCTCATGGTCGCCACAAACCACTTCACGGAGCCGTCGTGGGGCCTGCCTAAACCTGACGATGAGAAATTCTTCCGCACCCGCGCCAGAAGACAAAATTTGCTGAACCTGGCCGAACATTTCAAGGGGAGCATCGATGTGCCCAGGATGAAAAAGATACTGGATACGCGTCTCGAAGACCTCGGCGCGACGACGGATATGACCGTTTATCAGGTGATAGCGGAGCCGGGCACGATGACGCTGTCTTTGAAAATTCCGGAAAAAACAGAGTGGACGGATATTCCCATAGGGGATTTCATGTAAAACTTCCGGGTCTATCAAATATAAATAAACGGCGGATCTGATTTGTAATTTCAACTCAGAACCGCCGTTTAATTTTTGTTGTAAGGGAACCCCGTTATTGCGGCCTTTTATACAGGAACGGCCCGGCCGATTCGAAGCCCATGTTTTTATAGTCGAAAATTTGCTCGGTCGCTCCGGTCATCAGATAACCGCCGGGGCGAAGGGACTCCATGAATTTTTTATACAGAGCGGCCTTCGTTTCAGGGCCGAAATATATGACGACGTTGCGGCACAGGATTATATCGAAACCTGTCTCGAACTTGTCTTTTATCAGATCCATATGCTTGAATTTGACCTTGTCCTTTACCTCCTGTTTTACCTTGACTGTGTTCTCGTCGACCTCCGTGAAGTATTTCGTCACCCATTCTTTTGGCGCGCTCGCTATCTGGCGCTTCGCGTACACGCCCGCCTGGGCCTTTGCCAATACTCCATTGTCGATATCGATGGCGAGCACGGGCTGAGGGGAGGCCACCTTCGTCTCGAGGGCGAGAATAGCGAGAGAATAAGGTTCCTCTCCCGTGGAACAAGCGGCGCTCCAGAGCTTTATCCTCTGGTGTCCGATATCCTTGTATATCTGAGGGATGATCTTATCCTTCAGCTCCCACCATCTGTTGGCGTTCCTGAAAAACTCCGTGACGTTTATCGTGAGGTAATCGAGAAATTCACGCAGTTTGTCCGGATTGTTCGCGACGGTCTTATAGTATTCGTCGTACGTCTTTACTCCCCAACGCTGCATGAGCATGTGAATCCGCCTGTGTATCTGATACTTGTAAGCGTCGAGATCGATGCCCGTCAGATCCTGCATTTTTTTCTTGAACGTCTTATATTCCGGTGGAGCAGGGTATACGGCGGAATCCTGCAACGACATTATATTTCCCCCCTACGCGCCTAAAATACGCTTCAAATCGTGTTTATTATAATATATATATCAACTCGCATCGACAAAATAATATAATACATGTATTATATAACGAAAGTTTGTCTTCCAAGCGGCCGATAATTTAATCAGGAAACATTTCGGAGCAAAATGGAGTGGTCAGGGATGAACATAAAAACAGTGGCAAGGGCAGGAGCAGCACAGGACGTCGCTCATCAGTCAGCTTACGTCTATGGAGTCGACAGGCAATTTCTGCCGCCGAAATCCCCGCGACAGAATAACCACATCGAAATCCTCGGCCCAGGCAAGCTCGAAACAACCTATCAATACAGGCAGATAGAGGGTTGGCTTGGGGATGTACCGGTCTCTTTCACATATCTGATGGCTTATCGCTCCTACGAGCACACGAAACAGATTTTTTCGGATTATGACAAGAGGATGGCGGTCAGTAACGTTAACAGCTGGATCGTGTGATCCAGGATAAGCAAAAAAACGTATAAAATATTGGGAGACAAAATCCCGTCCATATGGACGGGATTTGCTTTTATGATAAAATACTCAGGTTAGACAAGTGAATTGGAAGTCTCGAAAGGAGTTGTAACGTTTGAAGTCGGAGATACTCTCCCAGGAACGTAACGTGGCAGTCGTAAAAATTGAATATGAAGCGGGCGAGGTGGACCGCGCTGTAGCGCATACAGTGCGCGAGTTCTCGAACAAAGCCAATATAAAGGGTTTTCGCAAGGGGCATGTTCCCAGGAAGACGCTCGAGCTTTATATCGGCAAGAACGCCATATATAAAGAGGCGCTCGAACATCTGGCAAACGAGGCCCTCGACAATGTCGTAACCGAATATGAGCTCGACCTCATCGTCGATCCTAAATGCAAGTTAGGCGAGCTCTCCGAAGGAAACCCGCTGGATTTGGAATTCACGTTCGAAGTTCGTCCGGAGGTAACTCTTCCCGATATTTCATCGCTCAAGGCGGAAAAGACGGTCTACACCGTCAGGGACGAGGAAGTTGAAGAGGGGATCAAGCAGGTGCTGGAATCGAGCGCCGAGCTTGTACCGACAGATGACGACCGGCCCGCCGAGCGAGAGGATATCGTCGATACTCAATATTCGTCATTTGCCCTGGAAGCCGACGGGAGCCTGAAGGAGCTCGAGCGCGACAAGAAAAACGTGCTGCATCTTTCCAATCTGAGAAACGATATCGCTGAAGCTATCATAGGGCATAAACCGGCGGAGGAGCTGACGTTCGACATAAATCTCGAGGACGATTACCCCGATTCGAGGATGGCCGGACGTAAGGTGAGGTACGAACTCGAGATACTCCGCTTCATGAAAAGGGTCGTGCCGGAGCCTACGGACGAAAAAATAGCGGAGCTGTCGAAGGGCAAGTATCAGACGGCGGACGAGCTAAAATCCGCCATGAGGCGTCAGCTGGAGGAAAGCGCCGCCGCGCGGAGCGAGGCGACGCTCCAGGATTCCGCGATCAAAGCGCTTGCGCGGGCCTCTGCGGTCGATGTGCCCGAGAGCATGGTCGACAGGCAGTATCTCTCGATGCGCAGCGACCGCGACGGTCAGCTGCAGCAAAATCTGAGGCAGTCCCTCGACGATTATCTGAAGCAAAATAACCTGAGCGTCGAGGAGTTCGACTCCAACCTCAAGAAACGCGCCGAGGAAGCGGTGAAAAATACGCTCGTGCTCGATGCGCTGGCGGAGCGCGATGATATCTCGTTCACGTCCGACGAACTCAACGAAGAGATAATGTTGATGGCGCAAAGCATGAGGATGAATCCGCAGGAACTGGCGGACTCGCTCGGCAAGGACAAGCAGGAATTCGCGGGTCTGGCGATGAGGGTGAGGACAAAGAACGCGGTAAAACACCTGGCATCGCTCGTGCAGGTGGAGGAACACGCTCCCGAAGAGCATGAACACGATCACGATCATGGACACGACGGCCACGAACACGAGGCTGCGGAAGAATAAAACCTTTTATAAGTGAGGCGGAATAACATGACCGAAGAGACAATGAGCCCTGTTTCGTATCTCGTTCCTATAGTGGTGGAGCAGACGGGCCGCGGCGAGCGGTCGTACGATATATACAGCAGGCTGCTGAAAGACAGGATAATATTCATCGGTTCGGAGATAGAGGACACGATGGCAAACCTCGTCATCGCGCAGTTGCTGTTCCTCGAAAGCGAAGACCCGGACAAGGACGTCTTCCTGTATATCAACAGCCCGGGCGGGGTAGTCACGGCCGGATTCGCTATCTACGATACGATGCAGTATATAAAGTGCCCCGTGTCGACGATATGTACGGGGCAGGCCGCGAGCATGGGCGCTGTTCTCCTCGCCGGAGGGGACAAGGGAAAACGCATCGTGCTGCCGAACGCGCGAATAATGATCCACCAGCCGTCCGGGGGTTCGAGAGGACCGGCGTCCGACATCAAAATACAGGCGGACGAGATACTGAGAACCAGGCGCACTCTGAACGACATTCTGGTTCACCATACAGGTCAGCCCCTCGACCGGATCGAGCGCGACACGGACAGGGATTTTTTCATGTCGGCCGATGAAGCGGTCGAGTATGGGCTTGTCGACAAAGTCATACAGAAACGATAACCCGGCAATAGCGGGGGGAGGTCTTTAAAGATGTTTCCATACGATAACAACGGCGATGGGCGTAAAAGAAAGGTTCGCTGCTCATTTTGCGGCAAGAGCCAGGAAGAAGTTCCGAAACTCATAGCCGGTTCGAGCGCTTATATATGCACCGACTGCGTCCAGCTATGCAACATGATCATACGCGACGAGCTGGAAACGCCTCACGTCCACGCTGAAAGCCTGCCCGCGTCCAGGGAAAAACTGCCTAAGCCGAGCGAGATAAAGGACTATCTCGATAAATATGTGGTGGGACAGAACAGGGCTAAGAAAGTTTTGTCCGTCGCGGTGTACAACCATTATCAGAGAATCCGCTCCCTCACGTCGTCCACGAAGGACGACGTGGAGCTTCCCAAGAGCAACGTTTTGCTCTTGGGCCCAACCGGGTGCGGAAAAACGCTCCTGGCTCAGAGCCTCGCGAATTTTCTCCACGTGCCCTTCGCAATGGCGGACGCGACGACGTTGACGGAGGCCGGTTATGTTGGGGAGGACGTCGAGAACATTCTGGTGCGTCTCCTGCAAGCGGCCGAATACGACGTAAAGGCGGCGGAACACGGAATAATCTACGTCGACGAGATCGACAAAATATCGCGCAAATCCGAATCCCAATCGATAACGAGGGACGTGTCCGGCGAAGGCGTACAGCAGGCGTTGCTGCGCATATTGGAGGGCACGGTATCGAACGTGCCGCCAAAGGGAGGGCGCAAACACCCGAATCAGGATTTCGTCCAGATAGATACTAAAAACATCCTATTTATATGCGGGGGAGCTTTCGACGGACTCGACAGTATAATAGCGCGACGCGTCAACAAAAAAACGATAGGTTTCGGAGGGGAGCTCGTTAGCAACTCCGCCACAGAGGATCGCGATGTCCTCAAGGAGATAAAGCCCAACGACCTCACCGCTTACGGGTTCATTCCGGAGTTCGTGGGGCGGCTTCCCGTTCTGGTGCCGATGGACTCTCTCGACCACGACACGCTCATCCGGATACTGAAGGAACCTAAAAACGCTCTCACAAAGCAGTATCAGCGGATATTCGGCCTCGAGGACGTCGAGCTCGCGTTTACTGATGAGGCTCTGGACGCGGTGGCGAGGTTGACCATGGCTCAGAAGACCGGCGCGCGCGGATTGCGCAGCGTGTTGGAGTCGTCCATGATAGACATGATGTTCGATCTGCCGTCCAGAAGCTCCAAGATCGGCAGAATCACGATAACCGAGGATTTCATAAATGGCGCCGGCGAAGCTGAGATAATGGAGCGCACATCCCGGGAGGTCGCTTGATGCCTATAGTTCCGGTTCTTCCTGTCAGGGATATAGTGATATTTCCCGGCGTAATCGCGCCTCTTTTTGTCGGTCGGCCACATTCTCTCAAAGCCATAGAGGAAGCGTCCATAAGCGACAAAAATGTGCTCGTGGTGGCTCAAAAAGACAACTCTTCCGAAGACCCCGGACCCGATGAGCTTTACACGATGGGCACGATGTGCCATGTCATTCAGATGGTTCGGCTGCCGGACGGCTCCACCAAGGTGCTGATAGAGGGCAATACGAGGGCGCTCGTGAGCGATTACATGAACGCGGGCGAGTATATGGCGGCCGACGTCATACCGGTCGCGTACGAAGATGATTTGTCGTCCAGGGCGGAGCCTCTCAGAAGGGCGGTTCTCGAGCAGTTCGAGCGTTATGTAAACCTCCATCCTAAACTGCCGATAGAGATAGCGTTTTCGCTCGCGAGCGTCGACGACCCATTTTTATTCGCCGACATAATATCATCCCATATACAGGTTAAAATATCGGAACGTCAGGAATTGCTGGAGCTCATCAACCCCGAAGACCGTCTGGACAGGCTCCTGCGAATATTGATGCGCGAGACGGAACTGCTCGAGATGGAACATTCGATCCACGACAAGGTCAGAAAAGAAATCGAGCGCAACAATAAGGAGTACTACCTCAAGGAGCAGCTCAAGGCGATTCAGGCCGAACTGGGCCAGCCGGACGCTACGACGGAATACGACGAGCTGAGGCAAAAAATCAAAAAAGCCAAAATGCCGAAGGATGTCGAGAAAAAAGCCGTCACGGAGCTCGACCGCCTTGTAAAAATGCCATCCATGTCGGCGGAAGCCACAGTTTCGCGCACATATATCGAATGGCTCACGGATATGCCATGGAGAAAACGCTCGCAGGATCGGCTGGATCTGGGAATAGCCCGCTCTGTGCTGGATGAGGATCACTACGGTCTGGACGAGGTCAAGGAGCGCATACTGGAGTTCCTGGCGGTTCAGCGCCTTCAGGGGAAAGAGACACGCAGGGGGCAGGTGCTCTGCTTCGTGGGGCCTCCGGGAGTCGGAAAGACGTCGCTCGGAAAATCCATAGCGCGCGCCTTGAACAGAAAATTCGTCAATTTTTCTTTGGGCGGCATAAGGGATGAGGCCGAGATACGCGGCCATCGCAGAACCTATATCGGCTCGCTGCCCGGACGCATTATCCAGAAACTCAAGCAGGCGGGCGTAAAAAATCCGGTCATGCTGATGGACGAAATAGACAAGGTCGGCACGGACTTCAGGGGAGACCCGTCGTCGGCTCTTCTCGAAGTGCTCGATCCCGAACAGAACCGCGACTTCACCGATCATTTTCTCGAGGTTTCGTTCGACCTGAGCCAGATAATGTTCATAACGACGGCCAATGTCGCGCACACGATACCGCGGCCTCTTATGGACAGGATGGAGCTGATATCGCTGCCGGGCTATGTGGCGGAGGAAAAGCTCCAGATAGCGACGAGGCATCTGTTGCCTAAGGTTCTGAGCGAGAACGGGCTCTCGAAATTCAACGTCAAAATGTCCGACAAGGTGATAACAAAGATAATATCCGAATATACGCGGGAAGCCGGAGTCAGGGGACTCGACAGGCAGTTGTCCCGAATCGCCCGCAAACTCGCCACCAAAATAGTGAACGAAACCGAGAGCGGAAAGAAACAGCCTAAGAGCATATCAATCTCCATGGCCTCCATCAAGGGCTATCTCGGGGCGCCGAAACTTCACGAAACCCGACTTCCGAGGCGGGATTCCGTCGGCGCCGCCATGGGACTCGCATGGACTGAAGCCGGAGGCGATGTTTTAGTCATCGAGACGGCTGTCATGAGAGGGACCGGCAAGGTAATATTCACCGGCAATTTGGGCGACATAATGCAGGAATCGGCTCAGGCCGCACTCGGATACCTTCGTTCGTGCGCGTCGAAATATGGGCTCAAAAATATCGAATGGGATAAGACGGATATACATGTCCACGTCCCGGAGGGCGCTATCCCCAAAGACGGTCCGTCGGCAGGAGTGACGCTCGCGCTTTCCATGCTCTCAGCCCTCACGGAGCGGGTTATAAATTCCCATATAGCCATGACCGGCGAGATAACGCTGCGGGGAACGGTGCTTCCGATAGGCGGCGTGCGCGAAAAAACGCTTGCCGCGAGGCGAAACGGGATAATGTCGGTGATACTGCCAAAGGAAAACAGCGTGGATGTCGACGAGCTCGCGGAATGGGCCAAGGACGGCATGACGTTCAGCTACGTGTCGAACGTCGACGAGGTATTCGGCATGGCCCTCGCAAAAAAGGGGCCGTAATTGACCTACTGGCAGTCGGAGACGATTTGTACGGCGTTTAACGGAAAACAGCTTCCGGGAGCGGATTTGCCGGAAATAGTGTTTGTCGGGCGTTCCAACGTCGGCAAATCCACGCTGATAAACGCCCTTCTTGGAAGGCTGAACAAAAAGGTCGCTTATGTGAGCTCAAAACCGGGCAAAACGAGGAGCGCCAACTTCTACAGGATTCAAACGCCCGAATCGGCGGAAGGCGAGCGCACATTCTGCCTTGTGGATATGCCCGGGTATGGATACGCGGCGCGCGGCAGGGACGAGCGGGAGAACTGGTGGAGGCTCGTTGGCGATTATTTCAGGGATGATCGCGACACGATGTTCGCAATCCACCTCATAGATTTCAGGCACGGGCCGCTCAAGGGGGATCTCGAGCTTATAGACTGGCTCGACTCTTTGGATCTGCCGCGATTGGTCGTCTTTACGAAGGGCGATAAGGTGCCGCGCGGAAGATCGAGAGTTTTTTACGATAAATACGTCGCGCCCGGACTGGTTTCCATATTGCCGCCGATTGTGACGTTCGGGAAAAACGACGGAGCGGCGGAGGAACTCAGGGTAGCCATTCCAAAAATAATTAGCGGGCTTCATGACGCAGACTGATTTTCAGATTTATCATTCACAGGGGGGCAATGTTGATGGGAACATCTCGCAGGGGGCTGTCCGCGCTCACAAAAAGCTATGAGCCGGGGCCTATAGAGGATAAATGGTACGCAAAATGGATAGAGGACGGCATATTCAAAGCCGACCCCCGCGCCGATAAAAAACCTTTCAGCATAGTAATACCCCCGCCCAACGTCACAGGTTCTTTACATCTCGGACACGCGCTCGACAACACCTTGCAGGACATACTCTGCCGCGCGAAGCGCATGCAGGGTTTCAAGGTGTTATGGATGCCGGGCACGGATCACGCTGGAATAGCCACTCAAAATGTCGTCGAACGCACGCTGATGGCGGAGGGGAAAAACAGACACGAGCTGGGCAGGGAGGCGTTTGTAAAGCGCGTATGGGAGTGGAAGGAAGAGTACGGCTCCCGAATAATAGGACAGCTAAAAAAACTCGGCGCGTCATGCGACTGGGAGCGCGAACGCTTCACGATGGATCTGGGGCTTTCGAGCGCCGTTCGCAAAGTCTTCGTCGACCTTTATAAAAAAGGCCTCATCTATCGCGGCAAATATCTCATAAACTGGTGTCCGAGATGCCTCACCGCGCTGTCGGATCTCGAAGTCGACCATAAAGAGCTGGACGGTAAATTCTACAGCGTAAAATATATATTCGCGGACAAAGACGACTCGAGCGGTCTCACGGTCATGACGACGCGGCCGGAGACAATACTTGGAGACGCGGCGATAGCCGTTCACCCGAGGGACGAGCGCAACCGGCATCTTGTCGGCAGGAACGTCATAGTTCCCATAACAGGCCGGGTCATTCCTGTCATCGAGGATAACATGGTCGACCCGGAGTTCGGCACGGGCGCGGTCAAAATAACGCCGGCGCACGATCCCAACGACTTTCTCGTTGGGCAGCGGCACAATCTCGAATCCATCCAGGTCATAGACTCGCGCGGGATCATGTCGGAGGAAGCGGGGAAGTATGCCGGGGCCGATCGTTTCGAGGCCAGGGAATTGATCGTCTCCGATCTGCGGGAGCTTGGCCTGCTGATCGATGCGTCGGATCACAGACATTCGGTCGGTCACTGCTACAGATGCAACACCGTTATCGAGCCGTATCTCTCCGAACAGTGGTTTGTGCGGACAAAACCTCTAGCTGACGCGGACGTAGCCGCCGTCAAGGCGGGGGATATCCGTTTCATTCCGGAACAGTGGACGTCGACTTATTATCAGTGGATGGAGAATATACGCGACTGGTGCATATCGCGCCAGCTCTGGTGGGGACACCGAATACCGGCGTGGTACTGCGACGACTGCGGCGGGGTGATAGTATCCGAGGAAGCGCCCGAGTCCTGTAAATGCGGGTCGAAGAACCTGCGTCAGGATGAGGATGTGCTGGACACTTGGTTTTCAAGCGCGCTATGGCCGTTCTCCACGATGGGATGGCCGCAGAGCACGGAGACGCTGGAGGCGTTTTATCCGACGACCGTCCTCGTCACCGGATTTGACATTATCTTTTTCTGGGTGGCGCGCATGATAATGATGGGCATCGAGTTCATGAAGCGTCCGCCGTTCAGCCACGTTTATATCCACGCGCTGGTTCGCGACGAGCATGGGCAGAAGATGAGCAAATCGAAGGGCAATGTGATCGACCCGCTCGATATAATAGACAGGCACGGCGCGGACGCCCTGCGCCTCACGCTGGCGTCTCTCACGCTTCAGGGCAGGGATATATTCCTCTCGGAGAGCAGGATAGAGACGTACAGGTTCTTCCTCAACAAATTATGGAACGCGAGCCGATTTGCCCTGATGAATCTCGATGACGCGCCGGACGCCATAGAATCGCCGTCAGTCGACGATATAAGGCACATGAGGCTCCATGACAGATGGATACTCGCCAGAACCTCTGACGTGATAAAAGATATGACCGATCTGATCGAAGGTTACTTCTTCGGCGAATCCGCGCGAACCATGTACGACTTCGTGTGGGGCGAGCTGTGCGACTGGTATCTGGAGCTCTCGAAACCCGCGCTCCGCGGCGACGAGGGATCGGACCGCAAATGCGTCACACAGAAGATTCTTTACTCTGTCTTCCGCGATGTATTAAAACTGCTCCATCCAATAATCCCCTTCTCTACGGAGGAGCTTTGGAGCGCTTTCGCGTACGGCGACGATATAATCGGCCGCGGCGAATGGCCGGTTCCCGCGGATTATCCGGGCATAGAGACCGCAAAATCCGACATGGATTATATTCAGGGCATAATCAGGGCCATGCGAAACCTGAGGGCGGAGGTAAAGCTGCCCCCTCAGCAGATGGCCCCAATGATGTCCATCCGCCTTGAGGATGAATCAAAAAATACTCTGGTTCGTGAAAACAGCGATCTCATCACGCTGATGGCGAAAGTGGAGAATGTGGAAATCTCCCCGTTCGGCTCGACGAAACCTCCTAAGTCGATTTCCGCGGTGACGGGGGAGTGGGAGATGTTCTTCCCGGTGGGAAGCCTTCTCGACGTTGAGCGTGAAATTGCCCGTATCGAGGACGAACTAGGAAAACTTACGCGCGAGACGGACAGGATCAAGGGCAAGCTCGACAACAAAAACTTTGTCGAGAGGGCGCCGGCGGAGGTGGTGGAGAAAGAACGCATGGCGCTCGAAGAAAGCGCCTCGCGCAGTCTCCGCCTCGAAGAGAATATAGCGAGCCTCAGGAGAGGCTGACGCAAAGCCGGGAACGTCGGATAACGCGCGATGACGCTGCATGACAAACTGGATAATTTCGCCTCTTTCGAACGCCTGACGGAAGAGATAACATCATTTTCAAGCCCCGGCATCCGCCCCGGATTGCGGCGTGTGTCGAGACTGCTTCATCTTCTCGGTTCGCCGGAGCGACGGATGCGAACGATTCACGTCCTGGGGACGAACGGCAAAGGCTCGACCGCCGCGACGATCGAGGCGATATTGATCGCCGGGGGGCTCAAGACGGCCCTTTATACAAGCCCTCACCTGATATCGCTTCAGGAAAGGCTCCGAGTAAACGGACGCCTTGTGGCGCTGGACGACTGGAAAAATTCCTGGGAACGCGTAGTCCGGGCTGTGGATGGAGACGAGGAGCTCTCATCGGACAGGCCGAGTTTTTTCGAGAACTTTACCGCGGTCTGCGTGCTGATGATGGCGGAGGCCGAAATAGATACGGCAGTAATAGAGGCGGGCATGGGGGGGAGATATGACGCCACGTCCGTCTGCAACCCGATAGCGACGCTCATAAATCCGATAGGCATGGATCATACGCAATATCTCGGCCCCACTCTCGCGGACATAGCCTCGGAAAAATTCGCCGCCGTAAAAAGCGGCGTGGACGCGTTTTACTCCGGGGACGACGTGTCGCTCAAACCCGTGTTCCTCGAAATGTGCGCCGCCGCCGGAGCGATACCGCGCATATTGGACGAAATGGCCCTCCCTTACAATATAGAATGTACGACTGATGGGACGTCGTTCTCATATGAAACAATGAAAGCGGACGCTAGAAATATGTCCTCGCCCCTAAACATAGGAAGGCTCGTTACTCCGCTTCTCGGAACACATCAGGCCTACAACGCCGCGAGGGTCGTAACGCTGCTCCTTTCTCTGAGGGATAAATTTTCCGATTTTGCGTTCATCGGGCCCGAAGTGATAAAACTAGGATTGTCCCGCGTCAACTGGCCATGCAGGATGGAGCTCGCGCGAGTTTCCCGCTCGGGGCGGATCGTGATATTGGACGGAGCGCATAACGATCACGCAATGCGCGCGCTCGTAGCTTCCCTCGACTCCATGACGAACGGAGGCGACAAGATAAAAATAGGCGCGGTCGTGTTTGCGGTAATGGGCGATAAGGATATTTCGCCCATACTGGAGACGATGCGCCCGCTCGACGCTCCTATGTACTGCACGGAGCTTCCAATGGAAAGATCCGAAAAATCGCGCGATTTGGCGAAATTGGCGCAAATGTCCGACATTCGCGTGGCGGGAGTTTTCCCGGCGCCCGCGGACGCGCTGAGGGAAGCGCTTTCATCAACTGATCCAACCGAGTTTGTTTTATGTTGCGGAAGCCTGTTTCTTGCTGGTTATATTCGAAAATTGTTAAAATATGACGGTATTCTCTGAATTTTAAAAAATCGTATGCCACAAACGCGTATATATGCGTGAGAATATTATTGATTAAAAGCTACCCGGAGGGGAAGTGTATTTTTCCGATGAAAGATGTAAGAGTGGGAGTCGTCGGAGTGGGCCACCTTGGAGTTCATCACGCGAGGGTATATTCCGAGATACTCGGCGTAAGGCTCGTGGGAGTGGTCGATATAGAAGAGGATAGAGCTCTCGGCGTCGCCGAAAACCTTGGAATTCCGGCTTATACCGATCTGGATAAGTTCCTGGATGAAACCCGTCCCGATGCGCTGAGCATAGTGGTTCCCACGGTAAATCATTTCGAAGTGGCCCAAAAAGCGATGGAGAGGGGAGTCAACCTCCTCATAGAAAAACCGGTAACGGCCAGCACGGAAGAGGCGGAGGAGTTGCTGCGCATCGCGAGCGACAGAAATCTCGTCCTTCAGGTAGGCCACATCGAGCGTTTCAACTCCGCCGTTCAGCAGATTCGCGAAATGGTTCATGAACCGCTGTTCATCCAGTCCCGCAGAGTGGGGCCCTTCTCGCCCCGAATCGGGGACGTCGGTGTGGTGCTCGACCTCATGATCCACGACGTCGATATAATCCTTTCCATGGTTCACTCCGAGATAGCGGAGATATCCGCCATGGGTCGCCGCGTCAGGACGAACCACGAGGACGTGGCGTCAGCTCAGATACGTTTTGAAAACGGCACGATAGCCCACATACTCGTGAGCCGGGTCACGGAAAAGAGAATGCGCACTCTGGAGATAACCGAGCCGGAGCGTTACCTCATGGTCAATTACGAGACGCAGGACGTGACGTTGCATCACTGTGTCCAGCAGCAGGGCAGGGGTCTCATGGAGGTTGTGGAGCACCCTGTGTTCCAGAAGCGAGAGCCGTTGAAACTGGAGCTCCAGGATTTCGTGAGGTGTGTGCGCGACGGAAGCGAACCTCTTGTAAGCCTTCGCGACGGCAAGCGCGCGCTCGAAGTATGCGTGGCGATGCTTCGCCAGATACACGGGGACCGAGCCGCCTCAAAAACCTCGGCCATGTAAATCGCCTCTTCTCATTCATCAGAAGGAATTGGCAAGACGTACCGCTGATAAGTGTTTCTGTAATTCTTTCGCTTATCGGCGCGGCTAGAAGCGGAGACTGGCCTGTATCCGCTTCTTGCCGCGCTTTATGGAGCCTACTACGAAACAGGGCTTAGATCGGCAGTCCCGAGCGACTGGTCGAGCGACACGATTTTCGCCGCCATCATGGGCGAGCCAGGGCAGGATGAAGCGTTCGGAGATTACGACATAGCGTGGCTCAACGAGGATATAGGCGGCAACGCGTCGCAAGGGTACGAGGATCCAGTGCTTGCGGCGGCTTCGGAAAATTCACCTCTCTCTAAGTCCCGAGTATATCGGGCTTATGCGCCCGTA
>JAITOL010000184.1 GCA_031289955.1 Synergistaceae bacterium | reverse complement strand
CGTGACGCCGTCGATGGGGTTCTTCGTGAGGCCGAGCGTCTTGGCATACTCGCTGCCGAGGAAATCGAGCGTGATCAGGTTGGAGGAATATACCCCGTTGCTCACCGAGCCTTGCGAACCGGACACGTTGAAATCGGCCACGACCAGTCCTGTTGGCAGAGCGTCGTGAATCGCGCTGTTGTAACCCGGATCGTCCTTGTCGACAATCTTTTCGATGACGCCCCATGTCGCGTACTGAGCCCCGGTAGGGGTGCTCGTAGCGTTCGGGTTCGGGGCGAGCGGATCGGGCTTGTACGTGTAAGTCCGTTTGAGCAGCCCGTCGTCGCCGAAAACCATCGTCCCCGCGCCCTGGCCGTACTGGGGCTGCACCGTTCCGTCAGAATCAGTGTAATAAGCGTACCAGTCCCACTCGGACTCGGCGCTCACCGGAGGCGTCGCCGTTGGGTCGGCGGGGCGGTCCAATACCTTGCGGAACGTGACGACCATCGAGTGAGCCGAGCCTTCGGCGTCGTAAACCACAAAATTATCCTTCCAGTCGCAAGACGCCTTCATGCTCTCTCCGAACGCCGTTATGGTCCCCTGTCCGGTCGCGTTCGATACGCTGGCGAACAGATCGCCTATCCCCGTGTAATCGAACGGACGGGCGACCTTGTCCGCTCCGGCCGGAATATTATCGAGATCCTTTATACGGGCCTCGGCCCCGCTGTCGAGGTTGCATCTGAACGCGGCGAGCGTAGTAGCCTTCTGGGGAATCACATCTCCCACCGGTATCACTATGTCCTCGGGGGTCGAACCTCTGCTCGTCCCGTTAAATTTATAGCCCTGCACCAAATATCCGTTGCCCTGCATGACAAGATTGCCGGCGAAGTCCAGGGCAAAGTTGCCTGCCCTCGTGTAGAGTTCATTATCGCCATTTTTCACCACAAAAAATCCGTCGCCCGAAATAGCCATATCCGTCGGTATCTCGGTGCTCTGCAGAGCCCCCTGGACGAAACAAGGGTCAATGGACGCCACTCGCACGCCGAGGCCGACCTGGGCCGGGTTTATGCCGCCGGGAGGCGTTACCGGGCCGAACTCGTTGCGAATGGTCTGGTAGATCATATCCGCGAACTGTATCGTGTCGCGTTTATAACCTACCGTGTTGACGTTCGCGATGTTCTGGCTGGTGACGTCGAGATACGTCTGGTGCGATTTTACTCCGGTTACGGCCGTATAAAGGGAACGCTGCATCTCATAACATCTCCTGGTTCGATCTGTATGTGTATATGCCGGATATCCCGATCATTCTTCAGGTATGTCGTCGTCTCCGGATGTGCCGGTGTCTCCGGTCTCGCTGCCGCCGCTCCCGGTCGACGCGAGTCCAATCTGTTCGACCTTGCTGAACGGGACATACGTGCCGTCCGTGAGGAAGAGGTTCACTTCGCCAGCGACGATGTCGAGGAATAAAACCTGACCCATCTGGAGTTCGCCATTATCGTTAGTGAAACCTACGACGGAGCCTATCAGCGACATGGCCGCCGCCGCGGTGGTGGCGTTATTGGACGCTATGAGCGTCTCGAGGTTCTTGTTCATTGTCATCTGCTGCTCCAGGCCCGAATATGTGGCAAGCTGGGAGACGAACTCCGTATCCTGCATCGGGTTGGTCGGATCCTGATGTGTGAGCTGAGCGACGAGAAGCTTGAGGAAATCTTCCTTGCCAAGCTCGTTGCTGGGCGTCTTCTGTACGGTGTCCTCGTAGCTCGTCCATCCGCCGGTAACGTTATTTATAGTAGCCATGCGACGCAACCCCCTTCAAATATTTCCATTTATCGCTCACGCCACCCAGTGGAGAAGGCCCTTCTCCAGGTCCAGGCGTATTATCCTCGTGGTATCGATCTCGTCGTCATTGTCCGAGGCGCCTCTTCTGTTTTTCTTCTGCGCGTATGGTTCATTGCGGCCCTGACGGCTATCGTTATTTCTAATATCGACGGTCAAACCGGAAACATGAATACCCTGAGCCTGTAAAGACGCCTTCAGGGAGTCGATTTGCTGTTGAACCATACTCTTGAGCTCTTCGTTATCGACCTTGAACGCGGCCTCTATCCCGGCGGATGTCGAGGAAAGGGATATATCGACCCGGCCCAATGCCGGAGGCGCCACAACTATGCGCGCCTCCGTCGCGGAGTCGTTCCGCATGAATTCGACGACCGACTTGAGCCCTTCTCCGAACGCGTCCGCGCTTCTTAGCGCATATGAGGAACCAGCCATGGGGACTCCGGCGGACGACGCGGTCTGAGGCTGAGCGGCGCGGGCAACCGTGGACGCGAACGACGAACTGGTTTGTGACTCGATGGACATCGCGCGATTGCCATCCGTTTTATCGGCGCCGGATGGGGCATCCGGCGCGTCATGCTTTACCGCCGCCTTCGCGTCGCCTTTTTTCAGGGATGAGGCGCCTATAGCCTCGCGCTCGTTTTTGCCGGGCTCTCCGTCATTGGAATCTTTCGTCCCCGAATTTTCAGTTCCCCCCGACTTGAGAGCCGATTCCGGCGGAAGCTCCGCTTCACGCGCCGCGTCGTCCGGCGATTGATTCTTTTCAGGATCCGCTTCTTTTTTATCTTCCTGAGATATTGACGGCATGAACTCGGAGAATTTGCGCGCGCCGCCAGAGCGTTTATCGGGGTGTTCGGAAATGGAAGACATTTTATTGTTCGCCCGATCATGTTCCTCGACAGCGTCGGAGCGAGGAGAAATCATCGACGCCGCCAAATTGGCGGCGTCCGGCGCCGCTGTGGCGACATCCTCCGGCTCGGCGTCGTCTCCGGACGCGTCATCGTCATCGGACGCGGTTTCGTCGGCTGAAGACTGATCGCGCGTTTCAATTGCTTTGGGTTCCGTGCCCAGCACAATGTCCGGGTCAAAGCGACTCGGGCGGGTTTCCTCGACGCACTCGGAATTTTCCAAAGACGGCGATACTTCCTCAAACGGCGGGGCGGAGTCCGGGTTCCGCGCATCGATGGCCTTCAAGGCGACTATGCCAGCGGCCAAAGACGCCTTTGCGCCGGAAGAGGCCGCGCCCGCTTGATGTGAACCGCGCATCGACGACAATACATTCTTGAAAGTGGGATCCGCGGCGCCGTTCCGCGATCCCCCGCCCTGGGGCGACATCGCCTGATAAAATTCCTGGGCCTGTGCGGCCGCTGCCTGAACAGCCATTGTGAACCTCCCCTGCCTGAGAAGAGGCGGCATGCGCGCGATTAACGCCGCTGCCGCTGTCGTCTTCTCTGTAATTCAGTGAGCTGTTCCGTCAGCCTTGCCGCTATTTCGGCGTCCATGCGTCCAAGCAAATTGCCTCGCGCATCCTGCGGCAGACCGTCCAAAATGGTCACCGCCAGGTTGTCGTTCAGTTTTTCCAGTATCGCCGCCGCGTTTCTCGGCGACATATCCTGAAATGTGCGGATCGTCTCCTCTATATCCGACGCGCTGGAATTTCCCCGGGCGTTTCCGGCGCCAGGCTCGCGTTCACCCATATCGTCGCTCAGGGCTTCGAGACGCGCCGCAAGCTCAGTGCGCTGGTTTTCGAGTTCAATCTCCTTCGCCGCGATGTCGTCGGACGCCGATGAGATATCCCTCTCTCTTTGATCCAGAGAACGAGAGGACTCCGCTATGCGGCTTTCCCAATCCTCCAGCTCCGCTCTCCTTCGTTCCTCGGAAGACATCGCGTAGACGTCCGGTATGGCGAGCAAACGCGCAAGTTCAGGCCCCACCTCCGGTATACGCGGAATGACCTGATAGACATACGGGCGAAGATCCACTCCCCCGCTTGCCTGAAGCCCGGCGGCCGCGCCGATCGCAAGCAGCAATAAAATAAGAAAAAATCCGCAGCCTCTCTTCTTTTTTTTCTTTTTCTTCCCCGTCTTGCCGCTTTCCGGCAAAGACTTGGGATCGAGGGGCGCGGATCCTTCTTCCGTTATATTTCTTTCCTGTAATTCGGCCATTATCAATCGCCCCTGGAATATTTTTGGTAAAGAGCAAGCACATTTTTAACGTATCGCTGCGTCTCCGGGAAGGGAGGCACTCCGCCGTAGGAATCTACTCTGCCGGAACCCGCGTTATACGCGGCAAGCGTCTTTACATAATCTCCATCATATTTATCGGCCAGTTGAGCGAGATATTTTATACCTCCCTCGAGATTTCTCTTCGGATCGTGAGGATTCACTCCCAATCCTTTTGCTGTGCCGGGCATAAGCTGCATGAGGCCTATGGCGCCAGCGCTCGATATCGCGTTTGGATTGCCGCCGCTCTCCATTTTCATCACGGCGCGGGCCAGGTCGGGATCCACCTGATACTGCTCGCAGAGTTCCCGCAGGTGATCCTCCCACATGGCCATCCGTTCCGATACGCCCGACGGAACCGATATTTCCGCGGTAGTGCCGGCATCGTACGGGTCGTCCAATACTTCCTCCATTACCTTCTCGAAACGGTCGTCTATTTTGTCATCCTCAGGGGGATGAGGCGTCGGATAGACCATAGCCTCGATCTCCCTCATGCGCCCTAATACCCTCGTTATTCCTTCTATCGGATTCCTCACGGTTATGCCTCATGCCCCATATTATTCAGGTATCTCATCGACGTGATATCATCCAGATTTTTCTGTTCGCCAGCTATTATCTCCATATCGGCGCGGTCCTTCAACCTGCCGACGTATTTTTCCATGAGCTGTACGTTCTGGTGGCGTTCGATCAATTCAGCCTTCGTCTCCTCTATCTTGTCGCGGCAGACGTCGAGCTCCTGCCGTCCGTCCGACAGGCTGTGCTCGATGATATCTATGTTCTGCCTCTCGAACCAGAACTGCCGGGGTGAGACGGCGTCCCTTCCGCCTGCGCAGAAATCGGCCATAGCGCTGTCGCGTTTGCTCTCGATCTCGCCTAGCCGCCCCATGATCTCTTTTTCCTCCCGCAGCTGCCCGGCCAGTTCCCCCTGTGTTATCTCTCGCTCCACCGTGCGGATGTGCAGAACTCTTTTGAAGCGCTTCACTTCTTTATAGCCCATCTCGAACTTCCTTTCGGTCACGCGCGAGGCGCGAGCTTCAATAACTGACTCACCGTGTCGTCGAAAGAGAAACTCTCCCCGATGCCCTGTTTCAAGAATGAATCGACGTCCGATATATGCTTCAGAGCCCAGTCGACCTTCGGATTGCTGCCCGATTTGTAGGCGCCTATATTTATGAGATCCTGAGCTTCCTCGAATATGGCGAGGAGTTCCCTCACCCTGCCGGCCGCCTCGGTCTGCTTCTCGGAGACTACGGTCGTCATAACGCGGCTTACGCTGCGCTGGACGTCGACGGACGGATAATGGTACTTCGCCGCGAGCTGACGGCTCAGGACGAAGTGTCCGTCCAAAATACCGCGCACCGCGTCCGCTATCGGCTCGTTCATGTCGTCGCCCTCCACGAGGACGGAATATATTGCCGTTATGCTCCCTTTCTCGCCCGCGCCGGCCCGTTCAAGGAGCCTCGGCAGAAAAGCGAAAACAGACGGCGTGTACCCCCTTGTCGCGGGAGGTTCTCCTATCGCGAGTCCGACGTCGCGCTGCGCCATCGCGACTCGCGTCACCGAATCCATCATCAAAAGGACATTTTTGCCCTCGTCCCTGAAATACTCGGCTATGGCTGTCGCAGTGAGAGCCGCCTTGAGCCGCACGAGAGGCGGCTGATCCGAAGTCGCCACGACCACCACAGAACGGGCGAGGCCTGATTCGCCGAGATCCCTGTCCAGGAACTCCTTGACCTCCCTGCCGCGCTCGCCGACCAAGGCAATGACGTTTATGTCGGCTTCCGTGTTGCGGGCCATCATGCCCAGCAGCACGCTCTTGCCGACTCCGGAACCCGCGAATATTCCAACGCGCTGCCCCTGCCCCAATGTCAAAAGTCCGTCTATGACCTTGACCCCCACAGACAAAGGCTGCTCCACCATCTGGCGGCGCAGAGGGTGAGGAGGGGACGAGGTCAGCGGATAATATGTCGCGGCCGGGACTGGCCCGAATGAGTCGAGAGGATTTCCCAGACCGTCGAGAACCCTCCCCAAAAGGGCATCCGAAACATTGACGCCCAAAGGACGGCCCATCGACAGGACATCGCAGCCCGGGCCGATATCCGACAGCTCCCCGAGCGGCATCATAAGCACCCTGTTCGTCCGGAAACCCACGACCTCCGCCCTCAGTATCGTATTCCTGTTGCGGAAACGCACCTCGCATAGGTCGCCTATCTGAACGTCGGGGCCCTGAGATTCTATGACGAGCCCTACAACCTGCACGACCCGTCCGTTTATCCTGATGAGTTCCGTCTGGGCGAGCCTGCCCTCCAGAGCCGTGAAAAGATCGCCCGGCATATCGCCGCCAGCGGCACGAAGCGCGTCAGCGCTCGCCGTCGCGATACTCATCAGACGCCATGCTTTCCATCAGGAGGTTCTGAACCTCCGACGAAACTTGTTCCAACTGTGTCCTCCACCTCGCGTCGTATATTCCGAGGTTCGTCTCTATGAGACAACTGCCTTTATCGACGTGATCGTCGGACATGAGCTCGAAGAATTTGACTCCCCTTATCGAGTCCATGAGACGCTCCTTGCTCTCTTCTATCATCGTTATATCGGACGGGTTCAAATACACTATTATTCTCTCGCGGTCGCTTATACGCTTCAATAAATTCTCCACCATCCGCATCACCGCTTCGGGGTCTATCTCGACCCTGGCGGAAAGCATCCTTTGAAGCATCATATTCCAGAGGCGTATGAGCTGGGAGGTATGGGAGACCGCGAGGCGTTCTCTCGAATCGCCGAGCTCCGTCACCATGTCCTGTAACAACACGAGGGCTCGCGAAAACTTGCCCTCGTACTCGACCCTCATATCCTCTTCCGCTTTGGCCATACCTTCCCCGTAACCCTTGGATCGGCCTTCCTCGTGTCCCTCGACGCGCGCCGACTCTTTCAGGTCGGCGGCCTCTTTGGCCGAGTTTTCCCGAAATGCCGCGCGCTCCCTATCGAGATCGGCATGGTCGGCTTCCATTCGAGCGCGGAGATTTCCGCACAGTTCCCTCGCTTCCGCAAGATCCGCTTCCCTGCCGCGCAGTTCGGATCTCAGCTTCTTCGCCTCGGCCTCCGCTATGTCGAGGGCCGATCTTTCAACTTTGTCCTCATGAACTGCCGCCGCCGAGTTTCCCGGAGCTATATCCTCCAAATGGCCGCGCGTTATCCTGACGGTTCCAGGCAGAAGGCGAACGGCGCGAATGAGGCGCTGTCTCGTTGGATTATCAGACAACCAACTCTTCCTCTCCGCTGCGGGCGATGACTATCTCGCCTGCCTCCTCCAGAGCGCGAACCACGTTCACTATCTTCTGCTGAGCTTCCTCGACCATGCGGACGCGCACGGGGCCCATAAAATCCATATCTTCTTTGAGCATGTCAGCCGCGCGTTTCGACATATTCTTGAAGAACTTCTGCCGCAGCTCCTCGGAAGCGCCCTTCAGCGCGAGCCCCAGATCCTTGAGATCGACCTCGCGCAGAACTCTCTGAAGCGAACGGTCGTCCATGCCGCCGATGTCGTCGAACATGAAGAGGCGTTTCTTTATCTCCTCGGCCAGCTCCGGATCCTGTTCCTCCAAAGCCTCTATGATATTGCGCTCCGTGCCTCGATCCACGCGGTTTATCAGGTTTACGACCGCGTCTATGCCGCCGGCTATGGTGAAATCCTGCCCCATGACGGTCGAAAGTTTTCTCTCCAGCACGCGTTCCACCTCGCGCAGAACCTCCGGCGTTATCCTGTCCATTTTAGCGATGCGCCGCGTCACATCCCATTGCGCCGCGGGCGGCAGGCCGCCAAGAACGAGGGCGGACTGATCCGGCGAAAGGTATGACAGTATGAGGGCGATCGTCTGGGGATGTTCGTTCTGTATGAAACTCAGGAGCTGCTGGGGATCCGTGTGCCTTACGAAGTCGAAAGGCCTCACCTGGAGGCTGGCCGTGATGCGTCTCAGTATATCCTGAGCCTTTTCGGTGCCCAGAGCCTGTTCCAGCAGCTTGCGCGCGTAATCGACGCCGCCCTGGGTCATGAACTCATGGGCCATGATCATCTCCTGCGCTTCCTTCAGCACGTCGAGCTTGACGTCGGGCGTCACCTTGCGCATGTTCGCTATTTCGAGTGTCAGAAGTTCGATAGTGGTATCGTCTATGTGCTGATAAGCTTTGGATACGGCTTCCGGCCCAAGCGTCACGAGCAGTATCGCGGCTTTCTCCCGCCCCTTCAAATCATGGGCTTTGCTCATACGTCGTCGACCACCCAGTTTTTAATCAAATTGGCCAGTTCCTCGGGATTGTTGATGGCGTAATTGCGGAGCTGCTCCTCCAGCACCGACAGTTCGCCCTGAGACGTCATCAGATCGGGATTCTCCAGAAGTTCCCGCAGAGACGGCGCCGTATCCGCATCGACCGACTGAGCGTTCCTCAGCATAGCGAGCCTCCTGCGTCTGCGGAGCCATACAACCAGAAGAGCGACAACGGCCAAAAGAAGCAGCAGAAATGAGCTTATGCCCACTATGAGGCGTTGCCTGCGCTCAGCCGCGTATCTCGCCGCGAATGCGTCCGCAACCGATGTATCGAACGGCAGCGCCATGATCGATATGCGGTCTCCCCTGTTGTCGTCCGCCCCTATCGCCGTAGCGACCGCTCCGCGCCATAAATCGAGCTCGGTCTGTTCAAGCGTGCCGTCGATCAGCACTGTGGCCGTAAGCCTCTTTATCTTGCCCTGCGTCTCGACCTCGGACGATTCGTGAGTCGAGTTGTCATAGTTAGTGACGTTATCGGTTCTGTCATACTGCGCCTGCCCGATGCCCGTACCGCTGTTGACGACGTAGCCCGGTATGTTCGTCGTGGTGCCCGGAATGCCGCCAGTTATCCCAGGAGGGCCGGTGTAGCTCTCCTCGGTGTTCTGAGCGCTCTGCACTGGGCCGTGTATCTTGTCCGGCAGGGTATATACAGTCCGGCGGGCCGACGTCCTCTTGTCGAAATCGAGCTCCACACGAACCGCCGCTTTTACCTTGCCGGGACCGTAAACTTTTTCGAGGGTGTCTCTTATCTTGCGCTCGAGATCGACCTCAGTGTCCTTCTCGAACTGGCGCTGTTTTAAAACCATCTTGTTGCCGCTCTGCACGGCCAGCGTGTCGTCCAGTATATCCTCGAAAGGTATCTGACCGTCGGCGTCGACGAGCGTCACGTTCTCCGGCGTCAGGCCCTCGACGCTGCTCGCCACGAGGTGGACGACCGCTTTCGCCTGATCCTGGCCAAATTCCGCGCCGGAACGAATTTTGAGCAGCACTGCCGCCGTAGACGGACGCTGCTGCTCCAGAAAAAGTTTCGACTCGGGCACGACTATGGATACCCGGGCGCTCGACACGGAGTTCATCTCCCTGATGGTTCTGGCGAGCTCCCCTTCGAGGGCGCGATAGTAATCCACCTTTTCCTGAAAACTTGTCCGGCCCAGCTTAGCGTCATCGAACCGCTCGAAACCGACCACGCCGCCGCTGGGAACTCCTTTGGCTGCGAGGGCTATGCGCGCTTCATATACGTTGGCTGCCGGGACGAGTATAGCGTTTGCCTGAGAGTCCGTGCGGTAGGGTATTTTCTGCTCGCGCAGATATTCGATCACCGCCTCCTGGTCCCTTGCCTCGAGCCCCGAGAAAACGGGCTCGTAAGCGGTTCGTCCCGTTAAGAACGCCAGGGCCAGCACGCCGCCCAATACCAAAAACGCGGCTAACGCGATCGAAATCTGCTGCCATCTTAAAAGTGACGACCAGAAATGAAGAAATTTTTCTTTTGTTTGGGTCAATTGATCGCGCACAGGCATTAACTCATCTCCTGTCTATTATTACACAGACATCCTGGCTATCTGTTGATACGCGTCGACCATTTTATCCCTTATCTGCACCATGAGACGCAAAGCGAGTTCCGCTTTTTCAACGGCGATCGAGACCTCGGAAATATCGTCCACCTCGCCCAACGCAAGCCTTTTAGTCAGAGTATCGGCATCCTGTTGAAGGCTGTTTACCTTCAGCATGCTGTCTTTCAGCACTTCGGAAAAAGGCGGCGTTTTATGCTCTCTGCCCTCTCGCAATGATCCCGGTTTTATTATGTCAAATGGCTCAACAGCCTTAACCGGCTCTATACGCATTCCGTCGATCATTACACTTTCCCCCCTGCTATAGAACTATCAATTTATTATACATTATGAAATAAGAAAGCAATAGGGGCCCTAACGGTATCTTACAGATTTTAATCAGGATAAATTCAGCTTGCGCATTATCAGGGCGTTATGTTATTATATTGAACGCTTTTGGAGAAGGAGGTGAATGTGGTGCCCAATAAGAAATCCGCCGCAAAACGCGTATTGATCGCTGATAAAAATAAACTGTACAACCGTTACTGGAAGACGCGCTGCAAGACGGCCGCAAAGAACCTGATAACCGCCGTCGAGGGCGACGACAAAGTTCTCGTCTCGCGCAGGCTCGACGAGGTACAGAGCGCTCTGGACAAAGCAGTGACCAAGGGAGTCATTCACCGCAACACGGCAGCTCGCAGAAAATCCAGAATGGCGACTTTAGCCGCTCCTATTCTAAAAACAGAATGACATATCCTTGAATCGCGTTCCTCTCGTCGAATGAGGGAACGGGATTCAATGGTTCATTTCAAGCCACTCATCAAATCGATAACGAGCAGGTCAAGGTCGCGCCATGACGCGCCCTGCCCTGTTCGTTCATTAGCCGCTATCTTTATCAATCCGGTCACGAAATCGCGGAGCTTGCCCGCTCCGTAAAAACGGGCCGCTCCGTCGGCGAGCCTCGACGCGTAATCCTTCGCGCCAAGCGCTGTGGCAAACGATTTTTTCTCGTTCTGAAACATGGAGAAATACATCGCGATGCGGAATCTATTGTGAAGCGCCGACAGAAGAGGCATTATCTCCGAATGACGGCTCAGCTCGCCCAGACATGCCCTGCTCTCGGCGACGCTTCCCGAACACATGCCATCCAGGAGCTTCAGGAGGTTTCTGCTTCCGTCGGAGAGACAGAACTCCTCGACCATGGAAGCGGAGATTTCCCGATCCCCCCTCATAGAACATATCGACGCGACTTTCGCGCTCTCCGCGGACAATTCCCCGGTATCGTCGAACATCTCCTTCAGAAGGGCTACAGCGCCTTTGGAGACGGAAACTCCGTGCCGTTTCGACTCGGCGTACACCATATCGTCGCGCTCCCGCGACCACGGAGACGGTTCGGTCGCCTTTGTGAACGCGCAGAGGCTCATGAATTCCTTCGGTATGACGGCCGGCCCGTCGGGCTTGCAGACCAGCAAAATCGTCACGTCCGCGTCCGGAGGTTCCAACATCGTCGCGAGCTGTTTTGGGAGCGCTCCGAGTTTATCGGCGTCCTCCACCAAAATGGCGCTGCGGTCGCCGAACAGCCCGCGGCCGCGGTTTTCCGTCAGGAGGGATGTCCAATCCCCGCCCTCCTGACGGCGAATGTCCTCATAACCAATGGACGCGAGCTTTTCGAGCTCGCCCGACACGAGCCTCCTCAAAGCTGCGCCGGGACCGGAGAGAACATGAATGTGGGGCATGTTTTTTATTTACCCTTGACCACTATATTTACCAGCTTGTCCGGCACGGCGATAACCTTCACAACCTCGAATCCGTCGAGCCTGCGCTTCACGGCGTCTTCGGCCATGACGCGGCCGATGAGCTCATCTTTCGCCAATCCCGGCGGAACACTGAACTGCTCCCTCAGTTTGCCGTTTATCTGGAGCACGACCGTCACGGAGTCGACCGCCAGAGCGTCTTTGTCCACAGACGGCCAGGGAGCGCGCGCCAGAAGCCCTTCGTTTCCGATCATCTCCCATAGTTCCTCGCATATGTGAGGGCAGAACGGAGAAAGGCATAACAGCAGCGACTCGACTCCCTCCCGGAAGAGAGCGTGTCCCGTTTTATCCGGGGGAGCGAACGAGAGCAGGCCGTTGCAGAGCTCCATGAGGCGGGCGACAGCCGTGTTGAGCTGCCGCTCGTCCTTTATATCGCGAGTCACCCTGTCTATCGTCGAATGGATGAGACGTTTTATATCCCGCGACTCGCCGCCGGTAATCTCCGACATCGGCGTCCGCAGCCTCTCTGCCGAGGCGAGCGACGGAAGATTATCCTCCACGAGCCGGTAGACTCTGCTCAAAAACCTGTGAGCCCCCTCCACTCCCTTGTCGGACCAGTCGAGACTCTTGTCGGGCGGCGACGCGAAGAGGATGAAAAGCCGCGCGGTATCCGCCCCATATCTCTTTATTATCTCGTCCGGATCCACGACGTTGCCGAGGGACTTCGACATCTTGGCCCCATCTTTTATAACCATTCCCTGAGTCAGAAGCCCCTTGAACGGCTCTCTCAGCGTCGGTTCCGTTATGCCGAGATCCGAGAGGACTTTCGTGAAAAATCTCGCGTATATGAGATGAAGGCACGCGTGCTCGATGCCGCCTATATAGAGATCGACCGGCATCCAGTATTTCGAATCCTCCGGCGTAAAGGGAGCGTCGTTTGAACCAGGAGACAGATAGCGGAAGAAATACCACGACGAACAGATGAACGTGTCCATGGTGTCCGTCTCCCGGCGGGCGTGTCCTCCGCACTTGGGGCATGTCGTGTTGATCCAGTCCGCACAGTCCAACAGGGCGTTTCCGCCATTCGGGGGGATCGTGGCGTCCAACGGGAGCTCGACGGGCAGATCCTCCTCGGGAACGGGGACGATGCCGCACTTATCGCAGTAGACCACTGGTATCGGCGTGCCCCAATATCTCTGACGGCTGATCAGCCAGTCGCGCAGACGATATTGCGTCTCGCGTTTTCCCCAGCTCTCGCGCTCGAACCACTCGCCTATCTTCTCTATGGCCTCCGGGGTCGGCATCCCATCGAACCGACCGGAATTGCACGCCACACCATCCGCATCGGCAGCGGACGTCATGTCACCGGGATCGGGGATCGGTTCGCCCGGAGCGCGGACGACAGGTATTATCCCGAGCCCATATTTTCTCACGAAGTCGAAGTCGCGCTGGTCGTGCGCCGGTACGCCCATGATCGCGCCGGTTCCGTAGTCCATAAGGATATAGTCCGCTATCCAGATCGGGATCCTGGCCCCGTTTACCGGGTTTACAGCCTCGAATCCGGTGTCCATGCCCATCTTATCGCCGCCCACCGCCGTGCGCTCTATGGCGCTGCGGGCCGACATGCGGGACGCGAAATCGAGCGCCGCGTCACGTTTTTCCGGCGTCATTCTGTCCGCGAGCGTCTTCACTATCGGGTGCTCGGCGGCTATGGCGACGAACGTTATGCCGAATATCGTGTCTATGCGGGTCGTGAACGCCTCGATGGAGAGATCGGCGTCCGCTATGGCGATATTGAACCGCACGCCCTCCGACCGGCCTATCCAGTTTCTCTGCATCGTCAGCACGCGCTCGGGCCAGCCGCTCAGTTGATCCAGATAATCGAGCAGCTCCTGCGCGTAATCGGTGATCCGCAGGAACCACTGCTCGAGCCCCTTCTTGACCACCGGGGTTTCGCACCGCCAGCAGACGCCGTCGCCTATGACCTGTTCGTTGGCCAGAACTGTGCCGCATGTCCCGCACCAGTTCACAGGAGCGTGTTTGCGGTACGCGAGGCCCCGTTTGTACATCTGGAGGAAGAACCACTGGCTCCATCTGTAATATTCCGGCAGGCATGTCTTGACGACCCGCCTCCAGTCATAGCCGCACCCCATGGATTTGAGCTGCTCGATCATGTGGTCGATGTTCCGCATAGTCCATTTGGCCGGGTGCGTCTTCATTTTTATGGCCGCGTTCTCAGCGGGCATTCCGAACGAGTCGAAGCCGATCGGGTACATGACGTTGTATCCGTTCATGCGCAGGAAACGCGCCGTCAGGTCTCCGATGGAATAGTTGCGGAGATGCCCCATGTGGAGCGCCCCGCTGGGATACGGAAACATCTCCAGACAGTAGAATTTCGGACGGGATTCGTCTCTTTCGACATGGAACGCTTTGCGCTCCTCCCATATTTTTCGCCATTTGGGCTCTATGGCGCTGAAGTCATAAGTCATATCCGTATTCGCCTCCGTAGTGTTCTCACTCAAAAAACCAATCAGCAATTATAATGCACTACTCAAGTGGATGACAATAGTGTTAAAATCATGGCGTGGTCAGTAAAAAAATTATCGCGCCGACGGGCGACTATCAGCAGGGAGGTTTCGGTTTAATGAAGGAGATAAAAATGTTTGTGATGGCTGCATGTCCGCACTGCCGCAGGGCGCTCGAGATGATGGACGAGATATACTCCGAGCATCCGGAGTATAAAAACATCCCGCTCAAGAAGATAGACGAGACGAAAGAGGCCGACTACGCCTCCAGGTTCGACTACTATTACGTACCTACGTTCTACGTTGGAGACGAAAAACTTCACGAGGGCACGCCCTCCCGGGCCGCCATAGAAAAAGTGTTCGAGACGGCGTCGGCGTAAGAACACCGGCAGCTCGCCTTCCCACAAAAAATTCACGCGGAATGAACATCGGAGAACAGGGCGTCCGGCGCGACAGCCGGCCCTGTTCCTTCTTTTTTTGGAGAACTCGCTTATATTGACAAAAATGCCGATTGGGAATACGTTGTAAAACACGCTGACAAAAGCGACGATGAAACATACCGCTGCCGCAAGCTGTTAGAACCTCGGGCGGGAGGTCATTTCGGAACGGAGTGGACTTGATGGAAGCTTTGATCGGACTCGGGGTACTCGTTATAATCTGCATGCTCGCGGGCATACGTTCCAGAATGGCGGACATCGAAAAGGCCATACAAGGCATAAAAAATACGCTCACGGACATGCGAGACATAAAAAATACCCTCGCGAAAATATCCACCAGGGAAACGCTCGATGAAGAGGCGTCCATAAGGCTGGAAACGCCCGAGCTCGCGGAGGAAACGACGCAAAAGCCCATGACTCCCCCGCCGATACCGTCCAATTACGTCGCGCGGACCGAAACGGCCTCAGTCGCGATTCCCTCGGCATCGATTGAAAAAACGCCTCCGGTCGCCCCTGTCAACGTCCCTTCCCCAATAGAGCCCGCCGGACAAATCCCTCCATCCCCGACAACTCCGCCGCCGATTATTCATGCCCCGCCAAAACCGGCCGCCTCGGCCGCGCGGCCTTCGTGGTTCGACGCCCAACTGAGCAACGCGAAGGCGTGGCTGTTCTCGGAGGGCAATATATGGGTCACGGTCGGCGTGCTGCTCTTCCTCGCCGGCTTCGGCATGCTCTTCAGCTACGCCGCCCAGATGAAGTGGATATCGCTCGAAACGCGTCTCGCTCTGGCGGCCCTGGTCGGCATATCGATGACGGCGTTTGGCTGGAGGATGAGGATTCTCCGCCGGGTATACGCTCTCGTGCTGCAGGGAGGCGGGGTCGGCGTCCTCTATATCGTTTTGTTCGCCGGCGCGAAGCTCGGCCCGATACCGTCGTCGTTCGCGGTCGTCGGCATGGTCGCGCTCTCGGCATTTACAATATTCCTCAGCATGAAACAGAACTTCGAGCCGCTGGCGCTCTTCGCCCTGTTGGGCGGGTACTCGGCCCCGATAATAGTATCGACCGGAAGCCAGAATTTCGTCGCTCTTTTTTCCATATATTCGCTGTTAAACTTTGAAATACTCGTCATCACGGCTAGACGAGACTGGCGATATGTCAGATGGGGCGGCATGATGGCGTCCGCTGCGGTCGGCGCCGCGTGGGGACTGCTGAGGTGGAGGGAGTCGTATTTCGCGTCTGTCGAACCGTTCATTCTGCTTTACTTTGTCAACTACAGCGCGGTCTCGCTCCTGCCTATGCTCAAAGAACGCCTCGGCCGGTACATGGGTGAGGGAAGCGCCGTCAGAGTGGACAAAGCGATGGCGCTCTCCCTGCCGTTTATTTTTTTGGTCCTCCAGATTTCCGCCTCCTCGCACACTAGATACGGAAGCGCCGTCTCCTGCGCGCTGCTGGGGGCATGGTATCTGTTTTTGTCGTCCTTCACGCTGGGGGCGCGGAATGACGAAATAAAGGACGGGCTTCCCGAAATCTTCCTCGCGTATGGGATCATGTTTCTCAATATGACGGCGCCGTTTCTTTTTGGAAAAGCCGCCACGAGCTCAATATGGGCAGTGGAGGGAGCTTTCCTCATCGCGTATCGCTCAATAACGGGACATAGATTGTATGGAATATTCGGCATAGCGCTGCACAAAGCGGCTTTTCTGCTATATGTATCAGCCCCCTTCCTGCACCTGCCGGAGAGGCTTTACGAAAGAGCGTTCCGAATGAACGGTCTGCTCGACTGGAGGACCGCGGACTCGAATTTTGCCTCGACGGCAATGATATTTGCCGCAAGCGCGCTCGTGAGCGGATATTTCACGTCGAGGCAAAACGATGCGGCGCCGCGACTGGAGAGAAAACCGCTCGATATGTGGATACCGTGGGGATTTTCCATATACGGCGCGATATGGTGGACTCTCTCCGTCGTCCATATATCTGAATTCATCCTTCCCGCGCGCCATGTTTCGTTCATGCTGCTATGCGCGATGTCCGCAGCGGCTTACGGCATGTCCATGTTCGAGGCGACGAGAAAATGGGACTCGGTTCGCTCGCTCGCGGTGATCCCGATCACCGCGACGATCCTGGCCTCCATACCGGGGCAATTTCTGCCGGCGGTATTCAGAATGATGGCGGACGGCAGTCGGGACGCCCTCTTGATCATTTTCATGGACGCGGGGACGGGCGATATGTTGAACTGGATCGCTGTCGCCGTAATGTTCGCGGCCGCCGCGTGTTCATACCGGGCGACGCCGGACGGCGGGGCGCGCAAGGCGATGTGGGGAGCGGCGCTTTTCGCGGCCGTTCAATACACGTCATGGACGTGGGGAACAAATATGAACCGCGGGATGCCGGGAACCGAATGGCGATACCTGGTCTCGTACCTGCCCGTGTTCGCGGCTATCGTCGCTTTGACCGTGAGGAGATTTTCCAGAACTCTGGGAATGGACGCTTATCGGATTTCGAGCGCGACCTCGTGCGCGCTTCTGTGGGCCATACATTCGGTATCGTTCGTCGCGGGCCTGACAACGCTCGGACACGGAATAGCCAATCGCTACATTCCATTCATAAACCCGCTTGAGCTGTGGCAGGCGCTATACATCACGTCGCTCGGCATACTGCTCGCCGGGCTGAAGGGAACGCCGGAAAACCGGTTGAGGGAGATGAAGCTCGTCATAATGCCGCTCGTCGTCTTCGTGTGGCTCAACAGCATAGCGGCGCGAAGCGCGTGGCATTACTTCGGGGAACTGGCGCGATGGGAATTATTTACCGCCGCTCCCCATTTCCAGGCCATAACCGCCATATTATGGGGCGTCACTGCCCTCGTGCTCATAGGTTTCGGCAAAAAAACGGCAAACAGGTATTTCTGGTTCCTCGGCGCCGGGCTGTTGCTGCTCGACATCGCCAAACTGCTCGTAATCGACCTCCGAACCGCCGCTACAATAATCAGGATAATCGCGTTTCTCGTGTTGGGCGGATTCTTCTTCCTTGTGGGCTGGAACGCGCCTCTGCCGCCCCGCAAATCACAATGAAGCGCGCGGCGCGAAATCTATAATTTTTTATTTGCGTATTTTCGGGCTAAATTTTTCGGAATGTTCTTGAGCAAAATTTTTATGCGAGTATAATATAAATATCGTTTCTTTAAGGAGGAGTTCTCGTGAGAAGCATTTGGAAAGTCACGTTAGTGTTGTTATTGACAGTACTTCTGGGAAGAGCTGATGCCGCGACCGAATGGGTAAAACTCTACAGGGGCGACTCGGTGGATCCCGAATGGATACAAATAATTACAGATGAGGGAAAGGGCCAGATTGTCGCGATAAACGATAACGCGTTTACCGTCAATATCGGTATGCACGAGGGCGCGAGGAAGGGCGGGCTTTATCTGGTCTATTCCGAGAGGGTTCCGCAGCATGGCAAGGAGCCGCTCGCCATACTCCGGGTACTCCAGACCGCCGCAAAATTCAGCATATGCGATATGACGCCCTATGTAAACGGCGGTCTCATACACGTCGGGGATAAAGTGGTGCCGGCGGCCGTCTCGGCCACGAATGCCGTGGTAGCTCCCTATCCGGTAATGGCGCCCGGCGAAGTGACGATAACAGAGGGATATATTTCCCAGAACGGACCTGGCGACAAACCTATTCCTGCCATATATTCCACGCCGCCTCCCCCTGTAGCGGTCGTCCAATACCCGACCACGGTTTATACGCCCCAGGGACAGATAATAGTTCCAGCTGCCGCGCCACAGCCCACGCAGTACGCTTATCAGTCCGCTCCGCCCGCGTATCCGCCGCAGCAGCCCGCGCAATATAATTATCAGGCTGCGGCAATGCCGCCTCAGATCCATCAACAACCCGTACAGTACAACTACCCTCCGGCGTATACTCCGGCGGGCGCTCCGCCCGAATCGCCATACCCAGGCGCCGTCACTTATCCGCCGTATCCAAACTACCAGTATTCGGGGCAGGTTCAGCTGGATTTCGACGCCAACCGGATCGCCGATTCACGCCTGATAAGGACGTTCCCGCTCTCCCAGCCCGATATGAATTCTCTTGAGATACAATTCAGAGGCGCCTATGACCTCTACGCGGCCAGGAGATACTATGAGGCTTTCGAAGCTTTTATGAAACAGACGTCGTTCCCGGGCAACTACCTGTCGCCCTATTGGGCGGGAATGAGCGCTCTTGGCATCGGGGACAGGCAAACGGCCGTCACGATGTTCAACAATGCCCTCTCCCTGAACCCTTACTATGAACCGGCGAGAAACGGACTGCAGATTGCGAACGGCGCGGTACCACCTGCGCCTCCGCAGCAGAAACCGGCGACGAAACCGAAAAGGCGTAAATAGCGGTTCTCGGACTCGAGACTCGAGCCCGACACTGGACGATTCGATATTTACAGACATATGTACTTGAGAAATGGAAATATAGAAATTGAGGAAAGGAGGAGAACAATAATGAAGAAGTTCGGAAAAATTCTATTCGTTTTAGTTGTGTGTTTTGTGATGAGCGGCGCGGTTGCCGCGTCGGCAACCGTTATAGTGGGAGCGGCGCCGTACTGCCATGGCTACAGTGTGATGGCGGCAGCCCCGGTATATATGGCTCCTGTTATGGCAATACCGTACGGTTATGTAACTACAAGCATCTCAGCGCTTCCGGTCACGACGGCGATCACTTACGCGCCCTATGTGGCGATGACATACCCTGTCATGATCCCGGGCCCGATAGTTCTGCCGAGAATAGTGACAGTGCCTACTTACGCAGTAATAAGGTAACATCGCGCAAAATTTGATTATTTGAAAAACGACGGGCCGCATATCCAGCGCGGCCCGTCGTTGCGTTATGTCAAAAATATTTTTAACGAGGATCACTAATTATATACTTGACTAATTTTGTCAAGTATATACAATGATATCCATCCGATCATTAATTGAAGGTGAATGACGTGCTTCTGACAAAAGAATGCGACTACGGGATACGTATCGTAAGGGGTCTGTCGGACGGTTTGAAAAAATCCGTAGTCAAACTGTGTGAAATTGAGAATATTCCGAGACAATACGCTTACAAGATACTGAAAAAGCTCGAACATTCGGGCATTGTGAAAAGTTACCGGGGGCCGTCGGGAGGTTACATGCTGGAGAAGAGTCTCCATGAACTGTCGCTTCTGAGCATTGTTACGTCGATAGAAGACGATGTGCTTATCCTCGAATGTATGAAAAAAGGATATATCTGCGCGCAAAACATGCCGAATTATCAATGTTCGGTGCACAAGGAGATGCTGAGGCTTCAGGGCGTCCTCATGGCCGCCATGGCCGAACGCAGCATGGAGGAGATCATACAAGGTGGTGATATCCGAGCCGAAATGTAACGCCAGGCACTAAAAACGAACTATTGTGGATTGTCTGTATATTGTGAGGGAGGAATTGATTTTGAACAGCAGGTATGGATGTGAAACATGTTTCAGCGCCGACAAGCCTCTTGAAGGATTTATAGCCGACCTTCCTCTTGAGACGTCGCATCACAGGGTGGCGTCTCAGGAGATCAAATGCGGTTTCGGGCTCCAGGGAGTATGCTGTCGCCTCTGCGCGAACGGCCCCTGCCGCATAACGCCGGATTCGCCAAAAGGAATATGCGGAGCGAACGCCGACACGATAGTGACGCGCAACTTTCTGAGGGCCGTGGCGTCGGGTTCCGGATGCTATATCCACGTCGTGGAGAACACCGCTCTCAATCTCAAAAACACAGCGATTGCCCGCGGCGCGATAAAAGGCCCCGGCGCTCTCGACAGGCTGTGCAGGTTGTTCGGCATAGCGGAGCCGGATATGTATAAAAAAGCCATCATGGTGGCCGACACAGTCCTGGCGGATCTCTACAAGCCGGACTACGAGAAGATGGAACTCGTAAAAAAGATGGCGTACCCTCAGCGTTATAAAAAATGGTCCGAGCTCGGCATACTGCCCGGCGGCGCGAAATCAGAGATAGTGAAGGGCATCGTCAAATGCTCTACAAACCTGAACTCCGACCCGGTCGACATGCTGCTCGACTGTCTGAAGCTCGGCATTTCCACCGGAATTTACGGGCTGACACTGACGAACCTCCTGAACGACGTCCTGCTCGGCGAGCCCGAGATCAGAACCGCGCCCGTCGGACTTCGCGTAATCAATCCGGACTATATAAATATCATGATCACAGGACATCAGCACTCGATGTTCGTCGATCTTCAGGAACGCCTCATCTCGCCCGAAGCGGTGGCCATCGCCAAAGCGGCCGGGGCTAAAGGCTTCAAACTCGTCGGGTGCACATGCGTGGGGCAGGATCTTCAGCTCCGCGGCGCTCACTACACGGAGATCTTCGACGGACACGCCGGCAACAACTACACGAGCGAGGCCATACTCGCGACCGGCGCCATAGACGCCGTCATTTCAGAGTTCAACTGCACGCTTCCCGGAATCGAAACTGTGTGCGAAGAGTTGAAGATCAAACAGATATGCATAGACAGCGTGGCGAAGAAATCGAACGCCGAGATGAAACCATTTGTCTTCGCCGACAGGGAGAAATCGAGCCGGGAGATAATAGAGGCGATAGTCGAATCGTACAAGTCGCGCAGGGGCAACGTGCCCATCAAATTGCTGCCGGAACACGGCAACGACGAGACATTGACCGGTATCAGCGAGGTCTCGCTCAAGAAATTCCTCGGCGGCAACTGGCAGCCGCTTGTAGACCTGATCGCCTCAGGCCAGATAAAAGGCGTCGTCGGCGTTGTGGGCTGTTCGAGCCTCGTATCCGGCGGACATGACATGCTGACCGTGGCGCTCACCCGCGAACTGATAGCGCGCGACATATTGGTTCTGACGGCGGGCTGTTCGTCCGGCGGCATCGAGAACTGCGGGCTCATGACGCCGGCCGCCGCAGATCTCGCCGGCCCAAACCTCAAAGCCGTATGCAAACAGCTCGGCATTCCGCCGGTGCTCAATTTCGGCCCCTGTCTCGCGATAGGCAGGCTCGAAATAGTGGCGACGGAGCTCGCCGAGGCGCTTGGGATCGACATCCCCGAACTGCCTCTCGCTCTCTCGGCCGCGCAGTGGCTCGAAGAACAGGCGCTCGCCGACGGGGCGTTCGGGCTGGCGCTGGGCCTGCCCCTCCATCTCGGTATCCCGCCCTATATCACCGGCAGCAAAATAGCGCTCAAAGTCCTCACCGAGGATATGGAAATCCTGACCGGCGGGAAAGTCATAGTTAATAACGACGCCGTCGACACCGCCAATATCCTGGAGGGGATAATCATCGACCGGAGGCAGTCCCTCGGCCTGGCCGCAAGCGCGTAAAGGGAGGGCTTGAAATGAAACGCATCATAATAGACGCGGAAAAGTGCGACGGATGCAAAAACTGCTCCATCGCCTGCATGGAAGCCCACCGCGATCAGCGAGGCGGCGGTCTATACACTGTCGACCTGCTCGACCCGGCCATTGAATCGAGAAATGTCATCGTGCTCGACAGGAAGGGAGCTTACACGCCGATATTCTGCCGCCACTGCGACGAACCGGAGTGCGTGCTGGCCTGTATGAGCGGCGCGATGCATCGCGACAAGGAGTCCGGTCACATCATGTACGACGAGGAACGCTGCGCGGCGTGCTTCATGTGCGTGATGAATTGCCCCTACGGGGTGTTGAAGCCGGACAGGGCGACGGGTACAAGGGTGATAAAGTGCGACTTCTGCGCGAATGACAACGATGAGCCCAACTGCGTCAATTCGTGCCCGAAGAGGGCTATTTTCATCGAGGAGGTGGTTTAGGATGCGCCACGTGATAATAGGCGCCGGGCCCGCCGGGATAAACGCGGCTAAAACGATACGCGGCATGAGGCCGGATGACGAAATAGTCGTGATCTCCAAGGACAAATACGTCCACTCGCGCTGCATGCTGCATAAATATATCAGCGGCGAGCGCAACGAACGCACTGTAGATTTCGCGGACGAAAATTTCTTCGAAACCGAACGGATCGAGTGGAAGTCCGAGGTTGCCGTAACAGGCATCGACGCGGCCGGCAAAAAAATCATCTGCGACAAGGGGGATATGACATACGACAAGCTCCTGATAGCGACGGGGGCTGACAGCGTGATACCTCCGATCGGAGCGATGCGCGCGGCGCCCAACGTCTTCGGCCTCCGCAACCTTGACGACGCCCAGAAAATCCGCGGGCTCGCCGCGAACGCGAAGAAAGTCGTAATAGTCGGAGCGGGGCTTGTCGGCATGGACGCGGCGTACGCGCTGCTCGAGCTTGGCAAGACGGTGTCGGTCGTCGAGATGATGACGTGCGTGATGGCGATAAACATGGACGCGTACGCCGCCGGCGCCTACCAGAAACGCTTCGAGGACGCGGGATGTTCGTTCTACCTCGGCAAGAAGGTGTGCGGAACAGGGACATCGGGTGATCTGGTGACCTCGATAGAACTCGAAAGCGGCGAGAGCCTGGAGTGCGATATGGTCATAGTGGCGGTCGGAGTGCGGCCGTCGGTGGGTTTCCTCGCTGGCAGCGGCATAGAAGTCGAGCGCTCCGTCAAGGTGGACGCGCATCTGCGCACGAACGACCCGGACGTCTACGCGGCGGGCGACGCGGCCGGACTCTCAGGAATATGGCCGAACGCGGTCAAGCAGGGAGTGACCGCAGCGAAGAACATGTGCGGCGAAAACGTGACGTATGACGACATATACGCTTTGAAAAACACCGTCAATTTCTTCGGCCTGGCCACCCTGTCGATAGGAATCAACGCCCCCGAGGATGGAGATCATGTGGAAATCCGAGAGGACAGGCGCAACTACAAACGAGTCATAATGAGAAACAAAACGGTAAAAGGAATCCTGCTTCAGGGAGACATCAGATACAGCGGTTTCTGGCAGCATCTCGTCAAGAACGAGATAAACGTATCGGACATCAAAAAATCGGTTTTCGACATAACATACGGCGACTTCTACGGAGTCGACGCGAGAGGCCAGTACGAATGGCGCGTCAGCGCATAAAATGAACCCCCGTAGGGGCGCGCGACCATGCGTCCCTACGGTTTCTTAATGATGTTATGACTATTATAAGACAATTTTAAATTCAAGACCTTTGGCAAGACACATTGTTCCTATCAATACGCGGCCGTCGGTGACTTCGATATTTTTACCAGGAGAGTCAAGAATTACAAATGGCGTACGCGCCAAATTCACCGCATCGACCGCTCTTGAAATTTCCGCCTCGGAGCGCACAGAAACGCTTATCTCGTGCGGCTTTACGCCTTTGACAATATGCTCCGCGATCCATCTGGCCACAGTTTCCCGCTCCGATCCCTCATGCGGCGGCTTCGAGTGACAGAACGTCAATCCGGTCTCCGCGAACATCGTCGAGCCACTCCTCAGGCACGCCGTACCCAAGAAGCGTTTCGTCAGACATGCCGGCCAAAAACAATTTACCGCCGGATTTTTTAGGCGCCGTCGGGCTTATTTCGATATATGCGGGGATAAAAATTTCCTCGATTTTTTCGCGAATTTCGACAATCTGTGCCGCGCCTGTGACAGTGTGCGTCGTAAATTTCCGACGCTCCGCCCAGTCATATGCCTTGTCGTGATGATCCGCGTAACAGACGAGAAGGGATTCGTTTGTCCTGTGGACGATAATTCTGAGATCACCGGAGACGCGCACCGACCAGAAACTTTTATCCCGAGCCCGGTCGAGCCTGTGAAAGCTCAAACTGGGGCTGTTGGGGTTAGTCTGAAAGTCAAACGCCGTTATCTTGACCTGTTTTTGCTCGTCGTTAGAAAGGCGCGCCAAGCTGTCGGTGAAGGTGTCGGAGATGAGGAAGGTCATCTATTACTTGTGTCCATCCTGCGTAAAATAATTTATCTGAGTCATTTATTCCTTTGCGTCAGAACAACGGGAAATGTTCGCAATAATCCTCGGCGTTCCGCCAAAAACGCCTCTCAGATAATTTTTTGAAACATCCGTATCGTCTCTGACGTTTTTATAATCGCTTATGGAAAACATTCGAGACACGTTACTTTTAGCTCCGCGTTCCGTCAGCCACATTTCATCACGGCGTAATAAAGATTGATCCATGAGCATTGCGTTATGTGTTGTGAAAATTAACTGATGGTAAGTTTTTTCAGAACAGCAACCCAAGAAACTCTCAATCAAAACTCTCGCCATGTTGGGATGAAGGCTTCTTT
>JAITOL010000159.1 GCA_031289955.1 Synergistaceae bacterium | reverse complement strand
CCCTGGTTAAAATGGTCCGCGCTTCCTCCCGCCTACAGAGAAACTATTAAAGATTTTTGTGTGAAATATGGTTTGTTTTCATCTGATAAATTTTATGGCGGCATAGAGTCGGATGTGTCGACGATGGTTCTTTACTCGGCCGCCGAAAAGTGGCTGCGTTTGGGCGGGCGGATGTCGATGCTTATGACTCGGAGCGTCTTCAAGACGGAATCATCCGAGGGCTTCCGAATGTTCAGATTGCCCGATGACGGACAAGTGTACTTCAATGTAATTGACGTTCACGACTTCACAAAAATTCGCCCATTTGACAGCGCTGTTAATAAACCCACCCTGCTAACTCTTGAAAAAGGAAATGAGGCGACTTCATATCCTTTATCCTGGTTTGAGTGGAACAAAGTAAATGGAGCTAAAATATCGAGCAGCGATACGCTTGAGATGGTTTTACAGAAAACGTACGCGACTGAGTTATGCGCTTGTCCTATCAATAGTCCGGGCAGTCCATGGCTCACGATTCCCAAGTCGGATCTTGAAGGCTGCAGGGCGCTGACAAGAGATGAATCCGAGGCAAAGCGTTACTTTGCCCGAAAGGGAATATGCACGGACAACAACGGTATTTTTTGGGGGTCTATTGTCGGGACGCGGGGAATAAATGTCGTCTTTGAAAACAACCCCGGTTTTGGGCGCGATAAATCAGTTAAACGCTCCAGAACCTCCATTGAAGACGAACTGGTTTATCCTATCGCCAGGGGAAAAGAAATTTCCTGTTTCCGGTGGAATTTCGGAGGGACTTGCGGTATTGTTCCTCAAAACGCCATGCACGGATTTTCAGAAGAAAAAATGCTTCGCGAATATCCAATGGCGTTAAGATACTTTGCGGCCAATAAGCAATCATTGCTGAGGCGCTCCAGTTTAAAACGTTACCTTCCAAACGACCCATTTTATTCTTGTTGGAATGTTGGCGCCTATACTTTTTCGCCGTATAAAGTATGCTGGGCTGAAATTTCCGGCGGTTTTCGAACCTGCATTATAACCGAACTCAACGGAAAATGTGTCGTGCCCGACCACAAAATATACTTCATCCCTCTTGATAATGGAGACGAAGCGAAGTATTTGTGCGCCTATCTCAATGCCTCGATCATAGAGAAATTGATTCTGGGATACGTTGAAACCACACAAATTGGGACGCACATCACGGACTATGTGAACATTCCAAAATATTCGCCAGACAATGAGGATCATCAAGGATTGGCGCAAATCGCCGATTACGCAACGTCCGACAAGATTGGCACAGACGAAGCGAGGGAGCGCGCGTCTGTTTTGGTTTCTTCTATTCTGCGCAGGAAAAATTAACGGCGGGTTTTATACCTCCATCGCGTCGCAGGCGTATATATCCTCATACGTCTGCCCTCGAACCGAGATTCGCGGATGGCCGCCATTTATCATCACTACAGCGGGGATCGGGTTTTTGTTGTAGTTGCTCGCCATCGAGTGGTTGTATGCCCCAGTGCAGAGGACGGCGATAATATCGCCCCTCTCCACTTTCGGCAGAGCTATATCCCTGATCAGGATATCGCCGGATTCGCAGCACTTGCCGGCTATGGTTACGACTCTATCCGGAGTATCGCCGTATTTATTGGCGACTACCGCGCCGTATACCGCCTCGTACAAAGCCGGGCGCGGATTGTCGAAATAGCCTCCGTCGACTCCGATGTACACAACTCCGCCGGGAGTCTCCTTCACGTTGCAGACAGTATAGAGAGTTATGCCGGATGGGCCGGCGATATAGCGCCCCGGCTCTATTATAAGGTCGGGGCGTGCGAGGCCGTTCGACGCGCAGAACTCCTCAACCCGGGACGTCATCGCGCCCAGAAAATCCGCTATGGGACTGGGTTTGTCGGCGTCCGTGTAAGCCACTCCAAAGCCTCCGCCCATATCTAATATCCTCGTTTCAAAACCCTGCCCGGCGCGAGTCTTTTTTATCAATTCGAGCATAACGTCTATCGCGCCGAGGTGCGCGCGCTCGTCCATCATCTGCGAACCGACGTGAAAATGGAAACCGGCCATGTCGATATTCGCCAGGCCGGAGCACATCGACACGGCGTCCGCAATCTCTTCCGGCGTGAGGCCGAACTTCGTCCTGCCGCCGGACGTCAGCATATGCCTGTGCGTATGTCCTTCCACGCCCGGATTTACGCGGATCAGGATTTTGGCTATTTTGCCGGCGGCCCTCGCAAGCCCGTCGATCACGGTGATCTCCTGTATGCTGTCGCAGACGAATTTGCCGACGCCGTACCCGAGGCCCTCCGTTATCTCGCGCGCGCTTTTGCTGTTGCCGTGAAACGCTATCCGTTCCGGCGGGAAGTTCATATCGCGGGCCAGATAAAGCTCGCCTCCCGATACCACGTCGAGGCCTATATTCTCCCGCGTGAGAATTCGAAGTATGTCCCTGGAGAGGAACGCCTTCGAGGCGAAATGGGTGCGGCATCTCTCGTATTTGTCGTCGAAGAGCGATTTCAGCGTCCTAACGCGTTCCGTAATCTCATCCTCCGACATGACATAAAGAGGAGTGCCGAATTTTTTCGCCAGATCTACCGTATCGCAGTCATGAAACATGAAATTTTCCATATTTATCGCACCCCCTGCTTATGGCAGCGGGCTTGCGTTCCACCTCGGGCTTCCTATGGAGAATCCGAACACGAATTCCTCATCCTGATTAAATACAAGAATTATTCTGCCGCTCAATATCTGGCCGGGCATACTCAGAGATACTCCGGCTTCCCAAGCGTCATGCCTGCTGTTCCAATCGTCCATTATCGCCCCGTAGGACGCGAACAATTCTCCGCGAACGGCGCCCCACCACGAATGATAAAAATCCTTGCCCAGCCCCACGCGGGCCCATGCGGACTGGTCTCCCGCCAGAGGATGGCGGGCGAGGCTGAACAGCTCCTCCTTGTCCCCAAGAAGCGCCCTGTACGCCGGGTTTTCACCGTCGCCGGTCTCGAGCCCGAAACTCAACAAAAACCGCAGGTCGCTCTTCCATGGGATATAAGCTGTCAGGCTGGTGCGGGACATAAATACGTCCGAGTCGTTCCACCATATCTGCGAGTTGAACGAGTAGCCCTTCGAAGGTATGAGCAGGTTGTCCAGCGTGTCTCTGTTGAAGTAGAAGTACGGCCCCCATGAAAACCTTTCGAAACCGGGAGCATTGACGTACTCCCCCGCGGCCCCCATCCCCAAGCGAAAGTCGCCCATATTTTCGAGATAGTACATGGCGCGCGCCGAATATCTTTCCAGCGAGTAATTATCCATATACATAGGAGAGAGCTCCTCCCTCAGTCCGCTGAGGGCGAAGCCCCACTGCCCAAGTCTCGACAGAGGCGTGAAATATTTCAGGTCGGCGCCGCCTTCGCTGTTGCCCATCCGGACGGTCAGGTTGGCGGCGTCCCCATAGCTGGCCAGATCCCGCGCGTTCATACCTATCGACAGCCATCTGTGGCTGTGCAGGCTGGAGGTGTAGCCGTCCACGCCGATTTCGAAAGCGGGCCTCTTTTCGACCGAGAATATGACGTCTACATCCGCCGGCGCTCCATCCTTCGTATGATATGCGTCCACGTCGACGGTGGCGACCTCGTCGAGGCGCGATATCCGCTCCATGGCCGCGTTGACGGCTTCGACATCGTAAGGATGCCCTATCCATTTTCGGTATTGTTTCTCCAAATCGGACGTCAGGCTTGCGTGAAGGCCCTGAATTTTGACGTCGCGAACGACTCGGATCCGGCCGGAGTTTTTCCTGCTTGCCCTCGGCATCGGCGCGCCGGCCGAGATGGAGGCTATGCGCTCCGCGTTGGCGTCGGCGGCCTGGAAGCCTCTGCTGTAAATGTCCTCGTATCCTCCGGGGTCGAGCATGCTGTACATGCCGACATCGGGATACAGCATGAGATCCGCCATCGCTTCGTTTCTTTTTATGCGGTCCAGCGTCATTATATCTATCGTCTGCATCATTACGTCCAGCATGCTCTTGAAGCGCTCGTTCGGCTTTTCTATCGACTCCCCCGCCAGGTTGACGGCTATTACGGGATACCCCGGGAAAATTCTCCGCGCTACCTCCACCGGAACGTTGTCGACAAGCCCCCCGTCGACAAGCAGCCTTCCGTCGATGGGCCATGGTTCGAGCAGCCCTGGGATCGAGGCGGACGCCCTGATCGAGGACGCGAGATTTCCGTTTCTCATCACGACCTCTTCCCCGGTTCCGAGATCGGTCGCTATACAGACGAAGGGAATCGGCAGGTCGCCGAATTCCGTAGTCTGAAGATGCCCCGTATATTTTGTGAGAAAGCTGACAAAAGAGAGGGCCGGAAGCATGCCGAGCGGACCGCTGAGATTCATGTCCCTGTCGAAGTTCATGTGATAAAGCCTTATGTTCTCGCCAGCGGGCCTGTGAACTCCCGCGTCCGGCTTGATGCGCGTGCCGGAATCCGCCAGCAGTCCGATGACGTTCGTCTCCTTTATTATTCCGTGAATCTCGTCGGCCGTATAACCGCAGGCGTAAAGCCCGCCGATCACCGACCCTATGCTGACTCCAACAATGCCTACTATCGGCACCCGTTCGCGCTCGAGAACCTTCAGCACTCCAACGTGGGCGAAACCCTTTGTGCCGCCTCCGGACAACACGAGCACGACGCCTCCGCGCCTGTCGGAGGAGACAGGAGCGCCATTGTCGCCGGCAGGCGTCCCGGCATATGCCCGGGGAACGCAGAACGTCATCAGGATCAATGCGGTAATGATTCTCGCGTATCTTCTCATTCTCATCTCCATCTTCACTATTATCACCTTACGCGGCGGTTTATTCCCTCTCCTCTCGGCGAAACGGATTTCCCAAAGACGCCGGAGCTCCCAGCAATATCCCCTGCCTTTTTCTTATCGATATAAACGTGAGCACTACGAGCGTCATGAGATACGGCAGCATGAGAAGAAGGGGCGCGGGTATTCTCGTTCCCGCCGCCTGCATCCGCATCTGAAGGGCGTCTATGCCTCCAAAGAGATAGCATCCGAACATCGCCCTGAGAGGATGCCATATGCCGAATATGACGAGCGCCACGGCTATCCATCCTCGACCCGCCGTCATGCCCTCGACCCACATCTGAGCGTAAACGACGGATAGATAACCTCCCGCGATACCGGAGAGACCGCCGCCAAGCATTGTGTAAAAATAGCGCAAACGAGCCACAGAGAGCCCCATGGCGTCGGCCGCTCTGGGGTTTTCCCCACTGCCCAGAGGTTCATCCCCGGTTTCGTCCTGAATATATAAAAACACAAAAACGCGACGAGCAAATACGACGCGTATACCATCGCGTCATGCTGGAAAAGAATCGGGCCGACAATGGGAATATCGCCCAGAAACGGAAACTTGAACGGCATGAGCCCTTTGATGGTCTCGCCCGTGTGCTCCCTGCCCAATAGAGCGCTCATCCCTCCTCCGAACATGGAGAGCGCGAGGCCGCTCACGACCTGGTTCGCCCCGACGAGCAGTATGCCCATGAGAAACGCGACAAACGGCAGCGCCAGCGCGTTTAGACCAGCAAGCCATGCCACTATTACGCCGG
>JAITOL010000148.1 GCA_031289955.1 Synergistaceae bacterium | reverse complement strand
GCAGCATGGCGAGTTCGAGCATGAACGTCGTCGCGGATATTCCGTCCACGTCATAATCCCCGTAGACCACGATGTTGCTGTCTTCGGAGACCGACGACCACAGCCGGGCCGCTGACGCTGACGCGGCGCCGATATCCACCTGATCCATCCAGTAGTCGAGATCCGGTTTTATCCAGAGTTTCGCTTCCAGTTCGCTAGTGTCCGGTTTTACCCCCCGCATCGACATGAGCGACGCCGTAAAGAGAGAACACCCGAGCTCTCTGGCCACAGCGCGTATGGAATCGTCCGGTTCCCAGACGCGTAATTTTTCTTCGGGACAGGATGGAATCAAACCGACAGAGTCTCCTTGTTCTCCGGACTCGTTTCTTCCGCTGGCGCGGTCTCATTTTCGCCCGCCCTCTCGCGGGTCGGTTCCTCCGCCGCTGAGGCGGATACCGGCAATGCGCGGGAGGCTTCGGGCGACGCGGTCGCGTTTCCGTTTGATTTGCCGAATAGTTTTGAAAATAAGCCGGAAAAAAGCGGAGGCTTCGCGTCGTTTTGCGCGCTCTTCGTGATTGAATCGCTCGAGGCGGCCGAATCCTCTTTTGTTTTGGGGGCCGCCGCCTCGGACTCGGCGCGCGGCTCGGGCTGTTCCGGTTCGCCTCCCGTTCTATGCAGCGCTCCAAGCAGCGCTTTTTTATCATCCTCGAGCTCTTTTACCTTTTGCGACAGTTCCTTCGTTTTTTTTCTGTTGGCGCAATATTGCTCTATGGAGGCCCCAACGGAGAAAAACCACATAAGAAGAGCTCCGGTGGAGAATAATATAAGCTCCCATATCCCCTGCGATGGGAAAGTTTTCTCAAGCATTAAAAATTGCACCGTCACCTCGGCTGTGTTCGACATCGCGTAAACAGCCGAAAGTACCATGACGACTATGATGCCCAGAAGATAGCTTTTCATTATGCCACATCCCCTCGTTAATATCCGTTCGATTATAACACAAAGAAAGATCCGCGCTTCAACGCGAGCCGCAATCGGACATGCCGCGTTCCCTTCGGGAGGCATTTTAAACCTCACAAAAGACCGATGTAAATGTTACAATAATCGCGTAATATGCGTGTGGATTTAATATATCGAAAATGCGGGAGGGAATAATTATGTCAAATATATCAGCTATCCTTGGTGAGCGAGCCGAATATCTCCTGAATCACAAGTGCGCCGTCGACAAAAGCACGCTCTCGCTCCCCTGTCCGGAGCATCTGGATGGCGCGTGGCTCGGGAGCGACCGCTCGAACAGGGTGCTGGGCTCTCTTCATACGCTTTACAATACTGGCAGCCTGGCGGGAACCGGTTATATCTCCATCCTGCCCGTCGATCAGGGCATAGAACACTCGGCGGGAGCGAGCTTCGCTCCGAACCCGATGTATTTCGATCCTGAGAACATAATAAAGCTCGCCATAGAGGCAGGGTGCAGCGGCGTCGCCAGCACGCTGGGGGTGCTTGGGATGACCGCCCGCAAGTACGCGCACAGGATACCTTACATAGTCAAGATAAACCACAACGAACTGCTGACGTATCCGAACAAACACGACCAGATACTTTTCGCGTCGGTTGAGCAGGCATGGAACATGGGAGCGGCGGCTGTCGGCGCAACGATATACTTCGGCAGCGACGAATCGGGCAGGCAGATACAGGAGATAACGCAGGCGTTTGAACGCGCGCATGAGCTCGGGATGGCTACAATACTGTGGTGCTACCTCCGCAATGACTCTTTCTCCACTCCGGAGGTCGATTATCACCTGGCCGCGGACCTCACAGGGCAGGCAAACCATATCGGCGTTACCATCGAGGCGGATATAATAAAACAGAAGCTGCCGGAGACGAACGGAGGCTTCACCGCGCTCAAATTCGGCAAGACGTCGCCCAAGGTCTACAGCGAGCTTTCGTCCGATCACCCCATCGATCTCACCCGCTATCAGGTATTGAACTGCTACTCCGGCAGGGTGGGGCTCATCAACTCCGGCGGAGCGTCCGGGAAAAACGACCTGGCCGATGCCGTCTACACAGCCGTGGTGAATAAACGTGCCGGAGGCAGCGGGCTCATTCTCGGAAGAAAGGCGTTCCAAAAACCGTTCAAAGACGGGGTGTTCCTGATCAAAGCCGTTCAGTCGGTCTATCTCGACGGTGAAATAACTATCGCGTAACTTTAATTAGCGTTTACTGAAGAACCCCGGCCGAACCTTGGCCGGGTAAACTATTTCCATCATGTTGACATAAAGTATTTTCCTGTACTTATGCTTAATTAAGGCTAAATTCTATTCGCGGAGGGTTTTTTGAAATATGCAGACAGTGAGGCAATTCCTTTGTTGCGGATGATGCCACTGGACGCATATATTATGCGAGCGTTGCGGCGATACCGTCAAGTTGGCGATAAACATTGTTTATTGCATCCGCTATTCTCTCTTGCTCTCCTAACGGCGGCAAGGCAAACAGAGCTTTTTTCCCGTCGTTCGTTCCAAGCCTCGGCATTTTTACACCATAGGAACATTGATTGGCATACGACAAAAAGTAATCTGACATTAAAAATGCTCTTACATACTCCGAACATATTTCAATATTGAATGGCAAAGGCAAAATTTCCGAAGTGCAATAGCCGTCCTCCGACGCGACAAGCACCTTATTCAGATAAGGCCGCAGTTTGCTATACAGCACTTGTCCTTTTATAAAAGAGTGCTTTGTACTGGTAAAAGGGCGTTCGTGTTTACGAATCACTTGGAGAACCTTGGCAGAATCCTTTTCAATATCTTCCAAATCCAAAATCCAAGCATCATCGCTTATACTATCAGCAGAAACACTATCACAAGAGCCGTAATCGCAGATTTCACCTAACCGCACCCAAGCCCAGCTTTTAGGGATTTCGAACGGCAACCCTGCATAATAAGAGTTATCATCACCCCTAAAGATAGCGCTTTCATTTTTGTCGCGCTTGATTTTGCCCTCTCTGGCGAGTTTTTCCCGTTCCGTGCTGATACGTTCCAAAAGTACGCTTGCGGGTTCGTCATTAGGGTCTTGAGATACGAGTTTGCCGCGTATGGCGAG
>JAITOL010000128.1 GCA_031289955.1 Synergistaceae bacterium | reverse complement strand
TCGCAGCAGGGATGGGACAATGCCTTTCTGCCTCACTCCTCCTTTCGTGAAGTGCATTGTATTCCGTACAAGCGCTTATGCCGGTATTATCGCCGGTCTCTAGGCGCACTCCACGCAACGTCGCGCCATTTGTGCGGACGTGCGCTTATATTTGTTTTTTCGCTCATATCCAACACCGTTCGCGGAAACGCCAAATGTCCAGAATGATAACCGCCCCTTCCGTCTTTTTTGTATTATATCAAGTTTTCTGTCCCTTGACACCACTACCCGAGCGATTTCAAATCGGTATATGCGGGAGGCGCGGGGAAGCGATAACGCCTGATTGGCAGGAACTGAAAATCCGCAAATCCATTATAGACAATAATAATACTCTCTTATGTGATATGATGCGCCCTGTTGAGATGCATGAACTAAGGCCATCAGCGAGAACAGCATTTAAAAACATGTGTCTCGAATAAACAAGGCTGTAAAATGCAACAGATTGTCTAACTGTTACATTTTCAGTGCCTTTCAATTTACCATAATGGGGATATTTTGGGAAGATGTTTAAAGAAAATTGAAGAATACGAAAACCCGACACCGAGAGAGTCCGTGTGCCGGGCGCGGAAACCATTCTCGTTTACAGGTTCAGTTCCAGATATGCCCTGTCCATCCTCTCCCTGTCGATGCCGATATATCTCAGCGTTATCCTGCTGGCGGAGTGATTGAGGAGTTTCTGCACCAGCCCGATATCCCCGTTTTTTTTGTAGACGTGGTATCCGAATGTCTTGCGAAGCGAGTGGGCGCCGATATTGGAGAGCCCTACGGACTCTCCCGCCTCGCTTATAATTCTCCACGCCTGCACCCGGCCCAGAGTCCCGCCTTTCTGTGAGAGAAAGAGAGGCTCCGAATGGTCGCAGCCCTGACGTTCGGCCAGATAATCCAATAGCGCCTCTTTGAGTGACTCGTTGATCGGGAATCGCTTTGTCTTCCCCGTCTTTTGTTCCCTCAACTCCAACGCCTGAGCGATTTTCCCTTCATTGTCGAGTACATGCCCGACAGAGAGGGCCAGCAAATCCCCTATCCGCAGCGCCGTGTTGATGCCCATGACGAGTAAAAGTATGTCTCGCCCCCGTTCTCTCCTTCCCTCCAACACTTTTTTCATCTCCGCGATCTTTTCCAAATCCATGATCGGATAGACTTCCATCTCTCCTTGCCCTCCCGCGTAAATTTGGCCAAACAGGAGAAATGATGATGCCGCCAGGGGGCAGTTCATTTTAATGTAACAGTTAGACAATCTGTTACATTTTTCTGTGTCCATCGGTGGCATATACTCTCTCAATGACCTACAATGACTATGGCACCTGGCTAAATAAGGAGCGGGGTTGGGTAATGGATATAGAACGATTGATGGTAATGATAGCGGACGACAACATAGCGAATCTGAAAGTAGCCAAGAACTCGCTCTCTGACCTCTATGACGTGTTCACAATCCCATCCGCTGTCAAGATGTTCGACCTTCTGGAACGCAACAAGCCCAAGTTGATACTTCTCGATATCGACATGCCCGGAATGGACGGATTCGAGGCGATAAAAATCCTGAAGGGCAAACCGGAGACCGCGGACATTCCCGTCATCTTCCTTACCGCAAAAAGCGACGCGGAGAGCGAGCTTGAAGGACTCTCCCTCGGCGCCATCGACTACATATCAAAACCCTTCATGCCTCAACTCCTGCGCAAGCGCGTCGAACTGCATCTCACCGTCGAATTGCAAAGACACATGTTGGAGGAGCAAGCCCAAAAGCTGGAGGAGAAGAGCGATGAACTGCGCCACTTCAACGAAAACCTCCAGAGGCTGGTCGAGGAAAAGACGGGGAAGGTTCTCGAGCTTCAAAGCGCGATCTTAAAGACGGTCGCCGACCTTGTCGAAAGCCGCGACGACATCACAGGAGGACACATCGAGCGCACTCAGCACGGCCTCAAGGTTTTGATAGACGGGCTGGATGAACTGGGTCTCTACAAAGAGCAGATACAGGAGTGGGACATGGATCTGATGCTCCAGTCCTCTCAGCTCCACGACGTAGGCAAAATAGCGATAGCCGACAGCATCCTGAACAAACCTGGACGCCTCACCCGGGAGGAGTTCGAGGAGATGAAGCGTCACACGACACTTGGGGTGAGGATAATAGAGCGCATAGAGGCAGAGACGTCGGAGGGCGAGTTTTTGAAGTACGCGAAGATTTTGGCCGGTACGCATCATGAGAAATGGGACGGGTCGGGCTACCCCGACGGACTCGCGGGCGAGAACATCCAGCTCCCCGGACGCCTCATGGCAATAGCCGACGTGTACGACGCGCTCGTCTCCGACAGGCCGTATAAAAAAGCGTTTTCTCACGACGAGGCCGTTCGCATTATACTGGAGGGGCGCGGAAATCACTTCGACCCCGTCCTGGCAGACGTATTCGCGCAGGTCGCGGATCGGTTCAAGGCGTCCTGTAGCTCAAACGAGATAGGAGGAAATAACGATGATAAAAATGTACACGGCCAGCACTAGGGAGATTGATGACGCGCAAACGGCGGTTTCAGAGATACTCGGGCAGTTGGATCTCGAACGCGCTTTGCTCCGCGACTCTGTCGGAATTATCGAGTTCTACTCCGAGTTCATCGAAACGGGAGTCGCCAAGGCAATTTGCGACGCCATGCCGTTCGACGTGATTGGCTGCACGACTTCGGATGTGGCCGTCCCATCTGATATGGGTTCGCTGGCGCTCTCTCTGGCCGTGCTGACAAGCGACGATGTGACGTTCGCCGCTGGGTTGAGCGCACCGATAACCGACGATTTAGACGGGCCCATTGGCGAGCTGTATTCGAGGATAGCCGGCGACGCGCTGAAACCTTCATTTCTCTATGTAATAGCTCCGGTTTTACAAAACGTGTCCGGGGACGAGTTCATAAAGGCAATAGATAAGTATTCAGGCGGAGCGCCGCTGTTTGGCTCTCTCGCGTTTACTCACATGCCTGACTTCAGCGGAGTCCGCACATTTTTCAATGGCGAGCCGCATAACGACGCGCTGGCGCTGATCGCTATGTCCGGCGAAGTTTACCCCGAGTTCTTCATGTCGTCCATACCGGACGACATGGTCATAAATCAGAAGGCTGTCTTAACCGACGCCGAAAAAAACGCTCTGCGCAGAGTCAACGACATGCCAATTCTCGAATATCTCAAATCCATCGGCCTCTCGGACGGGTCAAATATAGCCGGCATCAGCTCGGTGCCAATTGTTTTGACGCTCGAAGACGGCAGCCGAGTCGTGCGATCGGCGTACATGGTCAATGAAGAGGGGTTTGTGCTTTGCTACGGCGACGTGCCGAGAGGTGCCGCCATAAGTTTTGCCAACGTCAATGCCGATTACGTCATCCGGTCCGCTGAAGAGACCACGGCCCGAGTTTTCGGGAAGCCGAACTCTGCGGTTTTGATGTACTCCTGCGCCGGCCGCAAATGGACTCTGGGCATGCGCTCTGACGCCGAGATGGACGCGATGGCGAAGCGCGCCCTGTGTGCGAAAAAACCCGCGCGATATCAATTCGCTTATTCCGGGGGGGAGATTTGCCCAGCGCCGAGGGAGGACGGCACCTACGTCAATCGTTTTCATAATTTCACGTTTATAGCCTGCGTCATTTAGTCAGTCAATGGAAGACTCACCGCGCGACGCGGAAAACATGGTGCGTGAAAATGAGCGGCTGCGAGATGAAATCGCGGTACTTTACCTTCGCGTGAAAAAACTGAATCGCGAGCTTCTGTCAATAAAAAACATGATGATCCTCGCGGAAAACGCCTCGCAGGCCCAAGCCGGTTTCAACGCGTCCATAAAGGCGGAAAAGCTGAGGCAGGAGAAATATCTTGAAATGCTCCTGGACAACAGTATCGATTTGATAATACTGCTCGATAATGAGAGACGTTTCGTTTACTGCACGAAAGAATTTCTGAAGGTAGCGAATATTCAAAACTATGGACTAATCGACGGCCTGAAATTCAACGAAGTTTTAAAGCAATGCGCGGACGCTCCCGATGGCGCTATAGAGTCTATAGCGCTCGCGATGGAGGCATCCGGGACTACGTACGCCGAACTCGCGCTCGACATTGGCTACAGGGGCGAACCTCGTGAATATTCCATACATGTGACGCCAATGAGGGGCAATCAGGGAGAAATTGACGGTTTTATGGTCCTAGCTCACGACACGACGGAAATTTTTCGCGCTAAAGAGCTGGCGGAACAGGCTAACACAGCTAAAAGCCGATTTTTAGCGCGCATGAGCCACGAGATTCGTACTCCAATGAACGCGATCATAGGAATGAGCGAGCTGGCCAAGAGGGAATACGGCAAACCGGAGGCACTCTCGTATATCGACGACATCAAAGCGGCTGGGACCAACTTGCTCTCGATCATCAACGACATTCTGGATTTTTCAAAGATCGAGTCGGGTAATTTACAACTGAGCCCGGCGCCCTACGAAATGGCCTCGCTCTTGAATGACGTGCTCACGATCATCAGGGTAAGGCTTGTGGATAAAAACGTCGAACTCATAACAGAATTAGACCCTGCCATCCCGCGCATCATGCATGGCGACGAAGTGCGCGTCAGACAAATTCTGCTCAATCTCCTCTCGAACGCGGTGAAGTACACGGAGAAGGGCTTCATTAAATTTTCCGCGAGGCGCGAACTCAAAGGCAAGGACACAGTGTGCGTTACGTTTGCCGTCGAGGACAGCGGCATCGGCGTAAAACCAGATGATATGAAGAGACTGTTTGGAGACTTTTCCCGGGTGGACGAAAAGCGGAACAGGAACATCGAGGGCGCCGGTCTTGGGCTGTCGATCACCAGGAGTCTCTGTCTCGCGATGGGCGGCGATGTCACCGTGACGAGCGAGTACGGAGCCGGGTCCGTCTTCACCGCGGCCATTTTGCAGGGCGTCGCCGACGGACGTCCGATGGGCTCTCTAAAAGACCATGTCGCCGTTCGGGTCGAGGTTGGCGGCGTTCGTTTCACCTCGCCGAATTTTCGGGTCCTGATAGTGGACGACAACGCGACAAACCTGAAAGTTGCAAAGGGGCTCCTCGCGCCTTACATGATGAAGGTGGATACATGCGAGAGCGGCGAGGAATCAATCTCGCTGATAAAGAGAAAGCGATATGATCTCGTACTGATGGACCACATGATGCCGGGCATGGACGGCATAGAGGCGGCTCGTGCCATACGCGCGCTCGGCGACCGCTTTAGAGTTCCGATAGTTGCCCTAACGGCAAACGTCGTCTCCGGCATGAGGGAGATGTTTCTGAAAAACGGATTTGACGATTTTCTATCGAAGCCCATAGAGATATCGAAACTGAACGAGCTGATCGAAAGATGGGTTCCTGACGAGGCGAAAAGGACAAAAATAAACGGGAAGGACGAACCGAGGAAGACAGTTTCTATGGAGATCCCCGGTTTGGACACGGCGAAAGGCATGGCTATGACGGGCGGGACGGAGGCGGGTTACAGGAGCGTACTCGCGCTGTACTGCCGCGACGCGGAATCGAGAATGGAGTTTCTGAATTTATCCCATGCGGAGAACGACGGGAAAAACTTCACGACACAGGTCCACGCCCTGAAAAGCGCCTCGGCCAGCATCGGCGCGGAGGCTATTTCGCGGGAAGCGGCGCTTCTCGAGGACGCTGGAAAAAACGGCGGCATGGACGCCATTCGCGAGCGCGTCGACGAGTTTCGGGAGAATCTCGCCGATGTGGTTTTGCGCATTCGCGGCGCGCTCGGGGGAGACGGCCCTGGCAGCAATGAGGATGAGAACGGGCAAATACCTGACAGCGAGACCGCGGCCCGGCTCTTGGCTCTCAAAGACGCGCTGACAGCGGAGGACGTGAGGAGGGCGGACGACATTTTTGCCGAGCTGTCCGCGCCCGGTTTGAGCGCCTCCGCCCGATTTAACGAGGCGTTGTCTAAAATTTCGGATTTGGTCATCACTTCGGACTTTACAGAGGCGGCGGGAGTGATAGACGAATTTATAAAACAATCGCCGGGGGGATCCAATTCGTGAAAATAACGGGACGCGAGAAGATTGAAAACTGCGTAAAGGGTGAGTTCGTGTACAAATATTTTTTCGACTCCGTGTGGACAAAAGAGAGTATATTGAACATGGCCTCGCTCGGAGGGCTGAAATATTATGAGAGCTTCCCAAGGCCAATGTTCAAGGTCGTCCGCCCTGATGGAACGATCATAAAGGGCGTGCTGTCAGCGGACAAATGCCGCGTTATATTCCCGCGCTCCGGCGCGGACGCCGCCGCACTAAAATTCGAGACGCGGATGCGCGAAATTTTTCAAGAGCCGACGAAAGAAGGGTAGAAATTGGGACAAAAATTAGCCGATATCTACGCGGCCATTCAAAGCGAAGGGGGCATGAGGGCCCGTATGCGTCTCGCGATGATGACCGGGCTGCCGAGCCAGAAGGCGATGGAGACGCCGGACACGGTCGATTTGCTGGACAGCTTCAAGTCCTCCTACAGGGAGATAATGCTGAAGGATTGCCCAATACGATAAAATAGCGAAAGGTGTGAAAAGTCATGGCTGAATACGTCAGAGAAGAGCTGCTGATAGAACACGGCTTCGACAGGAAGAGATGCCGCCACGAAATAGGCGGACTGACGGCGGTCCTGCACTGCCATCACTTCGCGACGCTCATCTCGCGTCTCGCGAACGACTGCAAGCTGGTGGACGCGAAGCGCATCCTGGCGGACTGCGCCGAGGACGCGTTCCACACGGCGCTGTCGAATTATTTCAAGCGGCACGGTGTCTCCGGCATCGAGCGCCGCGCGCGTATTGCCGAGCAGTATTTCTCGGCTGTAGGACTCGGCCTGATGCGTGTAAAATACGCCGGATACTGCTCCGGCGAGGTTATTATGGAGCACAGCCACGTCGACGAGGGATGGCTGAAAAAATGGGGAGAGGCGAACAGCCCCGTGAACCACATCGGCAGGGGCTACGTCACCGCGGCATTCTCCGCGATATTCGACAGAGGAAGGCGGATATATTTCGCGACGGAGCGGCAGAGCATCGCCAGAGGAGCGAGCCGGTCGGTCATAAGGGTGACGGACGCGCGCGGCGACGGAGAGGGGGCCATGTAAATGGCGATAGACCGCAAGAGAATAATAGACGAGCTTTCAAAAATCGAGCCGATTGGAGACGAAACCGGCTTGATCCACGGCTACGGCGTCTTTTTGCAGCAGTTGCCGGCCATGATATGGAACCTTTTTTCTGAGCGTCTTACGACCTCGGTCCCGGACGATCTGAAGGAGGCGGCGGAGTGGCTTCTGATAGACGCGGCGCACGAGTGCGGATATCACACCGGTTACGGCATCATCACGTCCGAGGAGTGGATGGCGGTCGTGGAGCCCATGATAGAAAATGTTCCGGAGGACATACTGCACGGCGCGTTCGCGGTTTTTACCGCGTGGGGCTGGGGCAAGGCCGTAATAGACGAGCTTGTGCCCGGCGAAAGGATGGTGATTCGCGCCTACGACTACTACGAGTCGGACGTGGCGGAATACGGCCAGTCGGATAAATTGAGCGCCTACACGCTCGCCGGAGTATCAGCGGCCTTTATGGACCTCGCATACGGCGGCGATTACGACCCGACAGGCGCGACTGGGTTCGGGACATTTACGTGCAGGCAGACTATGGGGATCGAACGCGGGGACGACTACGGGGAGTTCGTGGTCACAAGATCATAAAAATTTGGAATCAAAGGCCTGAAGGGTAAATATCAGGCTATGCCATACCGCCGCGAGGGGGAGAATATTCAATGAAAAAACTCGTTCCGCTTTTTCTGATCGCGATTCTTCTTGCCGGCTGCGTCATCCTCTGGAACACGCGCCGCGCCGGGGAGCAATGGAGGCCGGGCATGCCACTGGACAAGGACCGCGTAAAGGTCGGGGTCCTCTATCTCTCTGACGTCGAACATGAGACCGGCGGATACTCTTACGCGCATGACATTGGAATAAAGGAGACGCAGAGAGCGCTCGGGCTTCGCGACGATCAGATAATCCGCAAATATAATATCTCGGACGCCAACAAGGCGACGACGGAAATAGCCATGAGGGAGTGCGTCGCGAAAGGAGCCAATGTCATAATCGCGACGAGCGACGGTTACGCCGAAGTCTGCCGAAAATTGTCGGCCCTCTACCCCGGGGTCATATTCACTCAGATAGACAGTCCGGAGTACAACAAATCCAATCTCACGAATTATTTCGGGCGTATTTATCAGGCTAGGTATTTGAGCGGGGTCGTCGCCGGACTCAGGACCGAGAGCGGTAAAATCGGATATGTGGCCGCGATCGGGCGAGAGAGCAGCCAGGTGACGAGCGGGCTCGACGCCTTCGCTATGGGTGTGGAGCGGGTCAACAAGGACGCCGTTGTCCTCGTGCGGGTGACTCAGAGATGGTACGACCCAGCCGGCGAGATGGCCGCGGCCCGCCGTCTTATCAGCGACGGCTGCGACGTCATTGCCCAGCACTGCGACACGTCGAATCCCCAAGTGGCGGCGGCGGCGGCCGGTGTCTGGGGCATCGGGTACAACACCGACATGAGCCAGGACGCTCCCGGCGCGACGGTCACATCCGTCCTGTGGAACTGGAGCGTTTATTACACACATCTGCTCCAAAGCGTGATCGACGGAACTTTTACCACAACTCCATATTTCGGCGGCATCGGCGATGGCATGGTTGCCATTACGCCCCTGAACGAATCACTCGCCCCTCCGGGCGCGACGGAGGAGTTGGCGGCCGCCCGCGCTGAAATCGAGAGCGGCCGAAACGGCATATTTGACGGCGTTATGGCGACTAACGACGGACACACAGTCGGCACTGATGGGACGACTCTGTCCGACGACGCGATACGCGCATCGATAAACTGGTATTACCGCAACATAGCAGAGCGATAAAAGACGGGTCGTGATCGTATGGACTGGAGAAAGCTAATCCGTGTAAACAGCAAGGAAATCATCTTCGTATTCGTGGCTTTCTTTTTAATGGCGCTGGCCGGTTTTATCTCAATAAGCGGCATCATGAGGCGCAATCTCGCCGAAGGATTGGAG
>JAITOL010000081.1 GCA_031289955.1 Synergistaceae bacterium | reverse complement strand
GAAGAATACCTCGAGCGTCGCGGTATTGAACAAGGCATTGAAAAAGGCAAAGAAGAAGTGGCGAGGAATTTGCTGTCGAGAGGCGTATCGCCGGACATCATAACGGAAAGCACAGGCCTGCCCATGGATAAAATCCAGGGCATGATGAACTGAAATGATTAGGCATGTGCGCTCGATTGAAATAAATTTTTTAAATCGCGCGATTTATTGACGCAATAGCGATTAGAGATTAAAATGAGTTGGCTTTTGTAGAATCGCTTGCCGGAGGTTATGAGCAATAAAAACGCGTTCTTCGCGTTGCCTCGCGAGCAGCGGAGGGAGGAAATTTTTATGTATGCGGTAATTGAAACAGGCGGAAAGCAGTATCGGGTCTCCGAGGGGGACAAATTGCGGATCGAGAAGCTCGACGCGGAACCGGGCAGCACGGTCGAGATAACGGACGTTCTGCTCCTCGGCAAGGACGACGGCCCCGTCGTCGGAACCCCAAAAGTGGCGGGCGCGTCGGTCAAACTCTCTGTGATAGAACACGACAAAGAGGACAAGGTCATCATATTCAAATACCGCAGAAAGAAGAACTATCGCAGATTTCGCGGTCACAGACAGCAGTACACAGAGGTAAAGGTGGAATCCATAAACGGCTAGGACGGCAGCTCGTTCGACCAGAATAACGGTGCGTCTTAAAAACGGCGGCATATATGCGGTGACATCGCAGGGACACGCCGGATTCGCCGAAGAGGGCACGGACATCGTCTGCGCCGGAATTTCAGCTCTTATGCAGGCTCTGGAGACCGGGTTGAAGGACGTTTTGGGAATTTGCGTCACGACGATAAAAGACCCGGACGTTCCGATAATGGGTTTCGAATGGGACGAGTCGATCCAGGAAGGACAGATAATATCCCGAACCATGGCTAAGTCGCTCGAATCTATAGCGGAGTCATATCCGGGATACGTCGAATATCGCGAAATTATAGAATAACCGCAGGAGGATAGATCACAATGACCAGGATTTTCGATCTTCAGTTTTTCGCCCACAAGAAGGGGCAGGGCAGCAGCTCCAACGGACGCGACAGCAACCCGCAGTATCTCGGAGTGAAGCGCGGCGACGGTTCGCTCGTGACGGCGGGGACGATAATCGTCCGCCAGCGCGGCACGAAATATCACCCGGGGCGCAACGTCGGGATAGGCAAGGACGACACGCTGTTCGCTCTCTCGGGCGGCAGAGTCTCTTTCATAACGAAGTCCAACCGCAAATTTGTCACGATACTGGCGGAAGAAGCCCTGGCGTAAATACGCAAATACGTATGCGCCGCTATCATGATGGAATTCTCCAAGGGAGCCGGCTTCTTGGGCTCCCTTGTTCGATTTTACCGCTATAATGAATACATTAAAAGTTCTTTTGGAGAGATGATATGAGATTTGTCGATGAATTGATAATATCCGTCTGCGGGGGAAAAGGCGGGAACGGCTGCGTTAGTTTCCTGCGCGAAAAATATCGCCCGAACGGCGGTCCCGACGGCGGCAACGGAGGACGCGGCGGCAGCGTCACCCTCAAAGCCACCACCAATTTGCAGACTCTGACCGACTTTGAGGGGCGAAGGCTCTTCAAGGCGGAAAACGGCGCGCACGGCGAGGGAAGCGCCAAAAACGGCAGGGCAGGGCGCTCGATGCTTCTGTCCGTTCCGTGCGGAACCATCATATACGACGCTACTGACGGAACCGGGATAGCGGATCTCGTCGAGGACGGCGACACTTACGTCGCGGCCCTTGGAGGCAGAGGAGGGCGCGGCAACAGGGTTTTCGCGTCGTCCCTGAGGCGCGCGCCCAGATTCTCCGAAAAAGGGGAGATGGGGGAGGAGCGCGCAATCAGGCTCGAGCTCAAGCTGATAGCGGACATAGGGCTGGTCGGCCTCCCAAACGCCGGAAAATCAAGCATTCTCGCCGCCGTCTCGAACGCGACGCCAAAGATCGCTGATTATCCTTTTACAACTCTGTCTCCAAATCTCGGCGTGCTGTTTACCGACGTGGACTCCGTCGTGCTGGCGGACATACCCGGGCTCATAGAGGGCGCGAGCGAGGACAGGGGACTGGGCATTTCGTTTCTCCGCCACATAGAGCGCACGAGACTGCTGCTCCATGTGCTGGATCTGTCATCACAAAACGCGTCCTCGGTGATTCGCGACTGGGAGATCGTCCGATCCGAGATGAAGCGTTACGACCCGTCGCTGGAACTGCGTCCGTGCGTCGCGGTCGGGAACAAATCCGACCTCTGCGATAACACAGACGGAATCGCGCGCGAGCTGTCGGACTATTTTTCATTGATCGGAATCGATTTTTTCGCCACCAGCGCCCTTACCGGAGATAACATTCCCGTCATCGTAAAACGGGTGATCGATTTTTCCCGCGAACATCCGCGCCCGAAGAGCGACGTGCGTCTTTACGCCGACTTCCGCAGCATAGAGATGGATGACCTGCCTCGTTCCAAATCTCGCCGCAAAATACAGATAGTGTCGCTTCCCAATGGAAGTTTCCGAGTGCTCCATCCTCAGCTGGAAAACGCGGCGGAACGATACGACCTGTCGCAGGATGAGAACGTGGCGCGGTTTACGAGGCTTCTTCGCAAACACCGCGTCGAGGAGCTGCTCGAAGCCGCTGGAGCTGTGGCGGGGTCCCCGATCTCCATCGGCCATGTCGATTTCGATTTCTATCCGGACAGATATGCCGAATGATAAGATAGGCGTCATGGGGGGCACGTTCGACCCCATCCACAACGGGCACCTTTTCGCGGCGGATCAGGCCTCGAGGGCATTGTCGCTCGACAGGGTGATATTCGTGCCGTCGCGCATCCCGCCGCACAAAAGCTATCCCCTCATGGCGTCCGCCGCAGACAGATACGGGATGACGGAGCTCGCCATACGGAATAACCCGCGATTTGAAATTTCCAGGATAGAGATGGAGAGAACCGGGCCGAGCTACACGGCTGAAACGCTCGAGCGATTCAAGGCTGAGTGCGCCGGCGCTCTGCTGTTCCTCATCACCGGAATCGACGCCGCCCTCGATATTCCAAACTGGTATGAGCCGCAAAAAATTTTATCGCTCTGTAAAGTCGCGGTTGTTGCGCGCCCAGGCTATATTCGTGATAAAATAAGCGAGTTGGATGATATTGTGCGGGACTCTTTGATCATATTGGACACTGACATGATAGATATATCGGCTACCGACATAAGGAACAGGGTTTCGTCCGGAGGAAGCGTAAGATACATGACTCCGGACTCAGTTTGTGATTATATCGCAAAAAACAATCTCTACTCCGGCACGGGGGAATAAATAATGTTCAAATGGAAAAATATTCTGCTTTTTCTTCTGCTGGCCTCCTTCTCGTTCGGAGTGGGCGTCCGTTACAGGTTCAATCAGATAGATGTCCCCAGAGGCCCCGAACCCGCACCCAAACCTGTAACAGAAAGCTCCGTCTCACCTGATGTGAGCGAGCCCAAACCTCCGGAGAAGCTCGACATAGCGGGCCGCATCAACATACTCGTTCTGGGGGAGGACAACGTTGAGGGCTCCCGGCGTTCCGACACCATCCTGGTGGCGACGCTCGACATAGACAAACGAAACATAAGGGTGCTCTCCCTGCCGCGCGACACCAGAGTCTTCATCCCAGGGCACGGCAACCAGAAACTGAACCACGCCTACGCCTACGGGAGGGCCGAGCTCGTCCGCGCCACGCTCGAGCGCTTTCTCGGTATTCCGATACACTACTACGTCAAGGTCGATTACGACAACTTCCCGAAGCTGGTGGACATAGTGGGCGGAGTCGATGTATTCGTGGGAAAACCGATGAAATACACGGACAAACGCGGTCACCTCGAGATAAACATACCGCCCGGCAAGCAGAGGATGAACGGCGACACGGCGCTGAAATATGTCAGGTTCCGCAAGGACGCGCTCGGCGACATCGGACGCGTCCAGCGCCAACAACAGTTCATGAAGGCCATGATCCACAGGATGTATGAGGCTGAAAACCTCGTCAGGTTCGGCACGATTGTCGATGAGATCAAAAACACCATCGTCACCGATATAAACCCGAGCACCATACTTCAGCTCGGGCTTTTCGTGCGGCGTCTCGACAAGGAGACCGACAAGATGTTCTTCATGATGCTGCCCGGCACCGCGTCGATAATCGACAACCTGAGCTACTGGGTGTCGGACCGCAACGACGTGGAGCCATTCCTCACGGCGGACATCGACCAGCTCAGGGATATGACGCTCAAGGCCAGAAAAAACCAACTCGACGCGGTAACGCTCGCCGACGACTATTCGGCGGAAAACCCGGAAACGGCGGCCGCGAGAACGGAGAAGCCAAGAGGGGTCAACGTGGCGAACGCACAGGAGCCGTCCCCGCAGGACATACTGCAGATAGTGACGAGCATGCCGGAGGCTGTGGCGGTGCTGAACGGCACCGGAAAGAGCGGCGTCGGCCAGTCTGTCGCCTCCCATCTTCAGAAGATGGGCATAGATGTGGCGCACGTTGCAAACGCGAAACACTTCGACTACCGGAGCAGCAACATAATTTATCCGGAAAAACCGTCGGAGAACGACCGCATGGCGGCTACGCTTCTGTCGCAGCTCTGTGGTATCAGCACGACACTCACGCGCACGAACAATCTGGCGACTTATCCGTCTCTGATAGTGGGACATGACTACGAGGCGCTTTTAAAGCGTCTCGAAAACAGCTATACTCAGATGCAGCAATAACCATACATAACAACAGGGGAGGATGACGCTTCGCATATGACGACTGAGGCTACGGCGGAAAAAGAGACGACGGTGGACGCGGGGGAGTACATGCCCGTAATAGAGGCTTTGCGGCAAAAACACGCGATCGATATTGATTTCATAGATTTAAAGGCTGTATCAGGTTTCGCTGACGCTTTCATCATAGCGACAGCCCGATCCGAGATAAACGCGTCGGCCCTTTTGGACGCGGCCACGGATGCCCTCGAAAAAATGGGGTTCGAATACAAGGTCGAGGGCGAGGCCAGCTCGCGCTGGAAGCTCGTTGACGCGGGAAACACGATAATTCACATATTCAGCAAGGCCGGGCGCGAGTTCTACAAGCTCGAACGTTTGTGGGGCGACGCTCATACCATCAGGTTCGAGAGCGAAGAGTAACAAAACATTATAAAAATGACGTTCCCATGCCGGACAGAGTGAGTTCGTCTCTGCCCGGCAGCTTTTTAACCAAAAAAGGAAGGCGGTGTGCCGCTCTTTTATCAAGATTCAAAGTTCCAGAAAATAAAGAAAATTTTATCGCTATTCCCAAATCACCACTTGCTGTTATACTTACTCGGTTGTCCGGACAACGATAATTTTCTCACTGGAGGTAGTTTTATACTATGTCACATGTCAATACAAAGCGCTCAAAAATATCGTTCGTGTTGTTGACGGCGTTCTTGCTCGTCGCCGCCACATTCGTAAGCGTCGCGCCGGCGGCTGAATTCACGGGGGCGAAGGGAATATCCTTTACTCATCCCGCTGAATGGACCGCTACGGAGACACAACAGGGCCCCGCCACCATCATCAGCCTTATGAACCCGTCGCAGCCGATGATCAGTATAGCCGTCACGTTAGCGGAGGGATCGGTTCCCGAGAACACCCCGCTTCCGGATGAAGCGACCGTAAAGACCACGCTGGACGCAGCGCTTGCCACATATGGACAGGGCGCCAAACTCACTCTCCTTACGTACAAAAAGACCACGATCGCCGGGCATGACGCCGTTCTCTACGAATACACGACAGATGTAAACGAAATGAGCGTTCATACCCGCTACGCAACGTTCTTCAACGGAACCGATATGATAGCGATCACGTCGGCGTATATGGACAAGTCCCTAATAGCGGACGGGCAGAAAATTTCGGAAGGAATCGAGAACTCGCTCACGCTGAAATAAAGCCATTGCCCAAAACTAAATTCAACAGCTCCGGGGGACGGTCTCAAAACCGCTCGCTGGAGCTTTTTTTTGAGGGTATGGACTACCCGCGCAATATCGGCATGATATATAGGATACCGTCGATCATTTTACCCATGGGACTCGGCTTTTGCGATGGTCTCCTCGCTCTGCTTGGCGCGGATGAACTTTCGCATGATGGCGTCCAGCTTGACCACATCTAAAGGATTTCAATTCGTGAAACTAACTGATCGCAAACCGGACTCCGCTCCATTCCTGACCTTGAATGAACTGGATCGATTGCGCTTGAACCAGCCGATGCCGCGATATTTGTGGAATATATTGCGCGGGGCAAGAGAAAAACGTGATTCAAGATAGGAAGAACCGTTCATACGTTCCCCCGACAAAAACCAATCACCGCAGTAATAACTGAATACGCCGGCGCGAGAGAGCACTCGTACCGGAGAAAATGAGCCAGTCGTCCGATGCAATGGAGCCGTGAGTCCGGTTCATGTGAGCCAGTAGCTGTCAGACCTTCTAAGATGTATTACTGCGCGAATTTGCGCAAATACATTAACTGTAGTTCCCTGTGAGATTTTCTAATTACACATTTATCAAATCAACTTTTTCTGGAACATCCATCTTGAAAAACTTATACACATCATTAGCTTTCTTAGTGGGCTCCTGCGTA
>JAITOL010000059.1 GCA_031289955.1 Synergistaceae bacterium | reverse complement strand
AATCCTTTTCGCGAATGAATTTGGCCCGGAATCCACGAGAGAAGTTGCCAACGAACACTCCCTCATGCGCGTTTTTGCCAACGAACATCACTGCCACTGGCGCGAGGGGGCGACAGGACATGTTCACGCCCACATTTATGAGTCTTTTCTGAAATGCGGCGCCGTGTGCATAGTCGGCGATTCCCACACCACAGTTCACGGCGCGTTCGGCAGTTTCGCGACCGGCTGCGGTTCGACCGACATGGTCGCGGTCGTGCGCTTTGGAAAGACATGGATCAAAGTTCCGGAGACATTCCGCGTAAACGTAAACGGCAAACTTCCAAAAGGAGTTTACTCAAAGGATGTCATGCTCACGCTCGCTGGCATCATAAAATCCGATCAGGCCATATATAAAGCGCTCGAATTCCGCGGGGACACGATCAGCTCCATGAGCGTGGACGCCAGGCTGACCATCACAAGCATGGGGGTGGATGTCGGCGCGAAAAACGCGATCATGGAGACCGACGGGGAAACTCTCAAATTTCTTAAGAAATACGGAAGAGAGGACGCGTACAAAGAAATGAAGGGCGACGAATCGGCCTCTTATGAGCGCGTGATCGATATCGACGCCTCCGCCCTGGAACCTACGCTCTCCAAACCCCATTATGTGGAGAATATAGACACAGTGAAGAGCTGCTCGGATGAAAAGGTCAATATGGTATTCATAGGAAGCTGCACAAATGGACGGACGGAAGACCTCCATATCGCGGCTGAAATGCTGGACGGCAAAAAGATAGCGAGCTGGGTGCGCCTGCTTGTGATACCAAACTCCCACAACGTATACAAGGAATGCATGAAAGATGGAACTTTATATAAATTGGCCGAAGCCGGGGCGTTCATCGAAGCTCCCAACTGCGGCCCCTGCATGGGCGTACATCAGGGCATTCCCTCCGACGGAGAGGTCGTGGTCGCGACCCAAAACAGAAATTTCAAGGGACGCATGGGCAACCCCACGGCGGAAATATTCCTGTCAAGCCCTGCTACCGCAGCGGCGACAGCACTCAGAGGCTATATTACGGACCCAAGGGAAATCCTTGGCTGACCGATATTTACCGAGAAAAGAGGGAATTGAAATGATAAGAGACAGCGTGAGCGGACGCGCGTGGAAATTTGGCGACAACGTGAGCACCGATTCCATCGCGCCTGGAAGGCTCATATCCCTGCGCGCGAACCCGCCGGAGTACGCGAAACATTTGCTGGAGGACGTAAATCCCGAATTTGCCAAAAATGTCGCGGTCGATGATTTTATAGTCGCCGGCGTGAATTTCGGCTGCGGCTCGAGCAGGGAAATAGCCCCGATGATTATCAAAATATCCGGCGTGGGCGCCGTCCTGGCAAAGTCGTTCGGCCGCATATTCTACCGCAACGCGGTCAACAACGGCATGCTTCTGATAGAATGCGACACCGACAAAATAAACGACGGCGAAGTTATAACCGCCGATATACTCGGCAGACGCATAACCGCCGAACGGGGCCTGAAAATCCCCTTCAATCTGTCGGAAAGCGAAATAAAGATAATAAACGAGGGCGGCCTGCTCAATTATATCGAAAAATATAATTCTCTCGATATATGATGAGCGAACTGGGCGTCTTAGCTAAGTTTGTCCGAGAGTTTGACCTTGATTCGGCGCCTGACGGAGTTCTCGACGCGGCCCGCTATTGTGTCCTGGACAGCGTGGGGAGCGCCCTCGGCGCCGGTTCCTCCGCTGAAATTCAATCGATAACCGATGAATTTTCAGAGTGGGGGTTTTCCATCGGCACAAAAGACGCCTCGGTATGGGGGCATGGGCACAGGACGAATGTATTTCCGGCTCTTCTTATCAACGGAATGATGAGTCATGAGCTCGAGATGGACGACGTGCACGCCAATTCCAAATCCCATATAGGAGCGGTAGTGGTTCCAGCCGCATGGACTCTGGCCGACGCCCTGGGGCTGACGGGCAGAAAGTTCATCGAGGCGGTTATAGTCGGGTATGAAGTTATGAGCAGGATCGGCATGGGAATGGACGTTTCCAGCAACAGAAAAAGAGGCTGGCATACCACCGGCATTATCGGAACTTTTGGCGCTGCCGCGGCGTCGGCGCGCCTCCTCGGAATCGACGCAAAAAGGACGGTCTCCGCACTGGGAATGGCGGGCACTCAGTCATCCGGGTTATGGGCTTTCCTTGCCGATGGGTCGACGTGCAAAAAACTGCACACGGCAAGGGCCTCCATAAACGGCCTGGTGTCGGCAATATTGGCCAAAGCGGGTATGACCGGGCCTCCTCATATCCTCGACGCTCCGGACGGAGGGTTATACCGGGCCGTGTCTGATTCGTTCGACACCTCGGCGGTCACATCCGGCCTTGGCGAAGTTTATGAGATAACTAAAATGGATAAAAAACCGTACCCCTGCTGCAGGACGACGCACCACGCCATCGACGGAGCTCTTGGCTTGAGGAAGGAGCACTGCCTCGCGCCGGAGGACATATCTGAAATACTGGTCGAAACATATGACGTGGGCGTTCTTCAATGCGGCGCCCCGATATATCCCGCAAGCCCCGTCGAGGCCAAATTCAGCATACCGTACACAGTGGCTGCGGCATTTGTGTACGGCAAGGTAACTCTCGACGAGTTCAGAACCGGCGCCATCGACAGTCATACAGTGCGGGAAATAGCCGAGAATACCAAAGTGATCGGCATTCCGCTGTTTACCGAAAAATATCCCGCGAGATGGGGTTCCAGGGTGACGGTCACGACAAAGGACGCCCGCAAACTGTCGCGCCAGATCGACGATATGTCCGGAAGCGTGGCGTTGCCGCTCACACGCGAGCAGGAAGAGACAAAATTTACAGGGCTTGCGTCAGCCGTTTTCACAAAGCCCAGAACCGATAAGACGATGATAGATATTCTGGGGATCGAATCTCTGGAGCGTATGCCCGATTTAGCGTAGCGCATCATATTTTTTGCGATCCGGAAGCATAATGGGGGAACATTTCGTGATACGACTTATAAAAGACGGCGCGTATCTTCTAAAAGGCAACGTTTTGATCGAATACGCCGGAAGTTTGAACGGGAACGGGGCGAGCTCGCGCGGCGATATGCCTCTTGACAGAAACAAAGCCGCAGAGGGAACTATTTGCGGAAAAATCATCGCCTCGCACAACGAGGCAGGAGATGGCGACAGCCTGAATTTGCGCTTCGATTCGCTTGTTTCTCACGATATTTCCTATGTCGGGATAATTCAAACCCTGCTCGCCAGCGGGCTGAAGGAATTTTCCGTCCCGTATGTGCTGACCAACTGCCACAACAGCCTCTGCGCGGTTGGGGGAACCATCAATGAGGACGATCATTTTTTTGGGCTGTCTGCCGCGAAAAAATTCGGGGGGGAATACGTTCCCGTCCACATGGCGGTCATTCATCAGTATATGCGGGAAATGTACGCGGGCTGCGGCAAAATGATACTGGGCTCGGACAGCCACACGCGTTACGGCGCCCTCGGAACTCTCGGAGTCGGCGAGGGCGGCCCGGAGCTTGTAAAACAGCTTTTGGGAAAAAGATACAGCATGAGCCCTCCGGAAGTAGCGGCGGTTTACCTCGAAGGCGCCCCAGCGCCCGGGGTCGGCCCGATGGACGTCGCGCTGGCCATTATCGGCGCCGTGTTTAAAAATGATTTCGTAAAAAATAGCGTGATGGAATTCGTCGGTCCGGGCATATCCAATTTATCGGTCGATTTCCGCATCGGCATAGACGTCATGATGACTGAAACAGCCTGCTGGAGCTCGATATGGCGCACCGACGGCAAAGTCAAGGATTACCTGGCCATTCACGGCAGGCATCAGGATTACAAACCTCTTGAACCGGCGGAGACGACGTACTACAGCAAGGTTGTCGCGGTCGACCTGTCATCCGTCAAACCGATGATAGCTCTTCCGTTTCACCCCAGCAACGTATACGAGATAGACGAACTGAACGCCGGAGCGCCCGATATCCTCGAACCCGGCTTAAAAAGCAAATTCAGAAACGGTCGGCTGCGCGCGGAACATGGCGTGATCGGAGGATGCGCCGGCGGCTCGTTTGAGAACATCATCGCGGCGAGCCAGATACTCGAAGACCGCGGCACCGGCAACGATAAGTTCCGGCTTTCCGTTTATCCGGCGAGCCAGCCCATCAATATCGCGCTATCGAGAAACGGCTCGCTCGAAAGGCTCATGCTCTCAGGAGCGACAATTCATACCGCGTTTTGCGGGCCATGCTTCGGCGCCGGGGAGACTCCCGCGAACGGTTCCCTGTCCATAAGGCACAATACGAGGAATTTTCCGAACCGCGAGGGCTCCAGGCCCGAGGATGGGCAGATGTCGTATGTGGCGCTGATGGACGCTCGGTCCATCGCCTCCACTGCGGCCAACGGCGGCGCTCTCACGCCGGCCACCGATATGCCCCCCATACTGCGGGAAACGCCTTATCTCTTCGACAGGTCGATATATGAAAAAAGGGTCTACCGCGGATTCCGCAACCCTATAGCCGAGGAGGAGCTGATCTTCGGCCCCAACATCAAACCGTGGCCCAAGATCGATCCGCTGCCCGCAAATTGCCTGCTGCTGATAGCGTCGGTCATAAACGACCCGGTGACACCAACCGACGATTTGATCCCTTCAGGAGAGACGTCATCGATGCGCTCCAATCCTCTGAAACTCGCCGAGCACACGCTCTCCCGAAAAGACCCGGGCTACGTCAAGCGGGCCAAGTATGCCAGAAATCTCGAAGCGGACAGAATGAACGGCAAAATACCGCCGGAACTTTCCAAGATCCTCTCCTATGCCGGAAGCGCAACCGTCCCCGAAACTATCGGCATTGGCAGCGTGATCTTCGCGGTCAAGCCGGGCGACGGATCCGCCAGGGAACAAGCCGCCTCATCGCAGAAGATGCTGGGGGGAATGGCAAATCTGGCTCTGGCGTACGCGACCAAGAGATATTGCGACAACCTGATCAACTGGGGCATGCTGCCGATCATCGTTGACCCCGCAATCCAACCGCTTATAGAACTGGAGGGATGGCTCTGCCTGCCCGATATCCGCTCGGCGCTCGAGGATGGGAAAGAGGAGATACACGCTCTGCTGATAAGCGCTGACGGGACTAAAAAAAACTCCGCGTCGCTCAAACTCCCCCCTCTGTCGAGGGAAGAACGTGATATTATCCTGTCCGGCTGTCTGATGAATTATTATGCGAGGAGTGATAAATATGGGCAATAAAATAACAATGGTCAATCCTATCGTCGAAATGGACGGCGACGAGATGACGCGAATAATATGGGAGAAGATCAAGGAAATCTTGATTCACCCATATATAGATCTCAAGACAGAATATTACGATCTCGGCCTGAGGAAGCGCGACGAAACCGAGGATAAAATAACGGAGGAGTCGGCTTTCGCGACGAAAAAATACAAAGTCGCGGTGAAGTGCGCCACTATAACGCCCAACGCTCAGCGAGTCGAAGAGTACGGCCTGAAAAAGATGTGGCGCAGCCCCAACGGCACTATCAGGGCAATATTGGACGGCACCGTGCTGCGCGCGCCCATTCCCGTGTCCGTCGTCAAGCCGTCCGTCCGGACGTGGGAGAAACCTATAGCCGTCGCGCGCCACGCGTATGGCGACGTCTACAGCGCCGCGGAGATGCAGATAGAAAAACCGGGCAGAGTCGAGCTGCTCTACACTCCGGAAGGCGGCGAACCCATTCGGGAGCTGGTGCATGATTTCAAAGGCTCCGGAGTTGTCCTGGGGATGCACAACACGTCCGATTCCATATCTAGTTTTGCCAGATCCTGTTTCAACTATGCGCTGTCCACAAAACAGGATCTCTGGTTCTCTACGAAAGACACGATCTTGAAAAAATACGACGGTTCATTCAAAGATATTTTCGAGAAAATTTACAATTCCGAGTACAAAACCAAGTTCCTCGACGCCAATATCGAATATTTTTACACGCTGATAGACGACGCCGTCGCGCGGGTGATCAGATCCAGCGGCGGGTTCATCTGGGCGTGCAAAAATTACGACGGAGATGTCATGTCGGATATGATAGCCACGGCATTCGGCAGCCTCGCTATGATGACGTCCGTACTGGTCTCCCCGGATGGCTGCTTCGAGTATGAAGCAGCGCACGGCACGGTCACCCGCCACTATTACAGGTATCTGAAGGGAGAAAACACGTCCACAAACCCCATGGCTACCATATTTGCCTGGACGGGCGCACTGCGCAAGCGGGGGGAGATCGACAATACGCCGGATTTGGCCGGATTTGCCGACAGGCTGGAACGGGCTTCGATCAAAACCATCGAGGACGGAATCATGACGGACGACCTGTACTGCCTCGCGGAATGCCCCGGCAAGAAATCGGTTTTCACGGAAGACTTCATGAGGGCGATTAAAGACAGGCTGTAATCCTGTTTTACCCTGAGATAAGTCGCTTCGCGCCGCGAAAATTTGTGGTAAACTGAAAACTCAGTTTGCCACTTTTTTTGCGTAAATCACACGGCATAGGATGGCGGGGAGTGAACTCATCATGGATCTGAACCTGAGAGAAATTCAATACCTTCTTGCCGTGTGCGAAGAAGGAACCATGACACAGGCCGCAAGGTTGCTGCATATCGCGCAACCCTCTCTCTCCCAGTCGATTCAAAAGATAGAACAGTCATTGGGAGTTCAGCTCTTTTCCCGCGCGAACAAGAAAAAAATCAAACTCACGTATGCCGGGGAGAGGTTTATGGAGTCCGCAACTAAAATCATCAAAATCTCGCGAGATCTGGAAAATGAACTTCAGGACATATCGGCGTTAAATTCGGGCAGGATAATTCTGGGCATTACGCTATATCTCGGCTCCTACCTGTTCGCTCAGATAAAAAGAATTTACGAGGGAATACATCCCGGCGTCGTCATAAATTTAATAGAAAAAAGTTCTTCGGATCTCGAAAACCTGGTCATCAACGGGATGGCGGACGTCGCCATCATGCCGATCATGAACAAACCGTGCAGCACTGAATACGAAACGCTGTTCAAAGCGAGAATCATCCTTTTGATTCCTCTCGGGCATTGGATGGAAAAACATATCTACTATAAAGAGGGCTGTCAATTCCCATTTGTCGATATACGCCTCGCGAAGAATGAGGCGTTTTTATCGGGCAAGAAGGGGCAGCGCATACGCGAAGTCACTGAATATGTGTTTCAAAAGGCTGAAATCAGCCCCCCCATTATTTTCGAATCCCGCAGCATAGAGACAATAAAACGCCTGTCCGCAGCTGGGACAGGCCTTGCGTTCATGCCGGACTACTATCACGATTTCATACGGATTCCGCAGGACGTCACATATTGCTATATCGAGGACGAATTTAACCCCGACTGGAAAGTGGCGATGCTGTATCAATCCCAGACGGATATGTCGGCGACGGTCAGAGAATTCATGCGGGTCATCAAAAAAGAACTGGCCAGACCCTCCGCTATATAAAAGACAAAGAATTGACAGGCAACAAAGGCAATAAGAAATATATCGGATATATCATATTGTATAAGGGAATACCACTCCGGGGCTATCCATGAAATCGCGCGTATTGCGCGTCAAGAGCAATCTATTTTCCACCTGCGCAGTGGCGTCGATTATCGCGTCCGGCAGCTTTATTTTACGTTCGCCGCGGATTGAGACGGCGCGTTCCGCGACTGAATCATTGACAGACAGCTTCAAAAATCGGGCGAGAAAACGTCGTGTGGTTAGTTGCTGTGCTTCGTCAAGCCGAAGCGCGCCAACCATGACCTCCATCCATGTAATTACGCTTATGGCCGGGTCTTCGGAATAGCGTTTAAGAGTTTCCAAGGCCAGCGCTACGCCGTTCAAATAATCTATCAGAATACAGGTATCGAACAAAGCCGCTCTCATTGCGGCCATTCCTCGCGAAGGGACGCTTGAAACTCCAGGCCGTCGCCATTTTTTTCGTGCCATACGCCAAACGCGTCATCAGCTTCATCCATTCGATTTGAAGCCAGATAATCGCTTATGGCGGTACGAATTATCACCGCGCGCGGTTTCTTATGAATATCCCGTATCGTGTCCAACAGCCGCAAATCCTCATCAGGCAGGTCAAGAACTATACGCCCCATAAATGACTCCCCCAATCGATATGATATATAGTATATATAGCATATATCAAAATAATTTACAACAATCATCGTGGCGCGTGTTATCATGGAATGAACAGGAACATAGGAATGTATAGCTCAATAATAAACGCGTGTTCTGTTGTGACGTTTGCGCTATGTATGTTGGTTGGTTCTAATTTCGGAAGTTATCTTGCTTGTATGTGTATTGCTTTTAGTTTTGTGCCAATGATGTGTGCTTTTTGATTATTCATGGCGTGTTTTTTATCAGTATATCAATGCGGTATAATCCAGGAATAGATAAGATTGCCAATATCCGCGAGGATCGGGGTTCTGTTGTTAAATTGCCCTCGCCCTGATGCTGAAATATACGCGCTGTGGCAGTTAGGAGGTGATATCGTGGATGATAAATTAGAACTTCAAAAACTGAACGCTAACATCACAGAAATGCACAAAACCTTGATGGCCATACAAACCCTCCTGGTCAGCATTAACAATAATATTACGATGGTCGTATCGGCTATTCAGATGAAGTGATAATCCGCATGGGAAATATTGTATTTCGCTTACGTCGGGGCCAATGACGTGTTGGGCTGGGGAATTCTTAGAACCATAGTGGTGGCTGGTCCTTTTGGCATGTTTATATCCTCGTCGATATGCGCGGCTGTTTTCAGA
>JAITOL010000079.1 GCA_031289955.1 Synergistaceae bacterium | reverse complement strand
CCTCGCGCGCCGTTCGCCCCGTATCGACGAGATCGTCGATGACGAGCCATGTGGAATCCATATCCGCGAGATCCGGACGTTTCAATACATCCACCCTGCCGCTCTGGCTGCGGAGCGTGTAGCTCGAAATGCACACCGTATCCACCACCCTGATGTTGAGCTCGCGGGCGATTATCGCCGCCGGCGCCAACCCGCCCCTCGCTATCGCCACTATTTTCGTCCAGTCCTTCCTGACTGAAAGCAGTTTCCACGCGAGCGCGCGACAGTCGTTTTGCAGCCGCTCCCAGGATATCGAAAATGTTTTATGGTATCGATCGCTCGTGTCCGACATAATATCCCCCTGTTCTCACAAAATAAATAATAATGATGGAAAATTATACATTTTTTCCATCAACTGTACACTAAAATATAACTATATTGGATTTTCTCCGAATCGTTGTTGCACAATTTTCATTACAGTATAAAATATGTTAATCAATCCGATCTATTAAACGGATAAAAATCGCTGAGGAGTGGTTGTCATGTCCGCAAAGAAGATTTTTATGCTCATTCTGGCGCTTATGGCGCTTTGTTTTGTTTCAGGAGCGGCGTCTGCGGCATTGCCGGCGACGGCGCCGTCCGAAATGAACCCGGCTTTCATTTATATCAGCCGCGATATCTCTCCGGCCTGGTCGCGGGCAGCATGACGAAGAGAGACGTCATCGCGATGCACACCGACTCCGGCGCCGTCCATCAGGCCTCGGAGGAACTCGGCGTCTACGTCGTCGGCTACAGCAACGACATGAGCGACTACGCCCCGACGAAACACCTGACGTCGCCCGTGTGGAACTGGGACATAGCCTATGAGTACACGCTCAGGGCGGTCGAGGCTGGCACGTGGAAATCCGAGGATATCTGGTGGGGCCTCAAGGAAGGCATGGTCGACCTGGCCCCGTTCGGCAAAGACGTCCCCGACAGCGTAAAGGCTCTCGTGGAGAGCGAGAAGCAGAGAATACTCTCCGGCGAGTGGGACGTATTCCATGGCCCGATCAAGGATCAGAACGGCGAGATAAAAGTGGCCGAAGGGGCGAAACTCACCGACGAGGAGATGCTCTCCCTCGACTGGTACGTCGAGGGTATTTCAGGAGAAGCGCCTAAGTAACAGCCGTTTCGAGTTATTTGAAACGCGCTTAATTTCGAGAGGAGTGGTTCTATTGAGGAGTAAGGTTATCGCGTCCGTTTTGTGCGTCCTGTCGCTGCTGTGCGTAACGTCGTTCACGGATCCGGCCGGGGCGGCCATAGCCCCGGGGTATGAAAACACGCTCAGAATGTCGGTGAGCGCGGGAGAAGAACCGGATACGAACGACCCGCAGAAGACGACAGAGTATTACATGGTCAACTTCCAGGTATTCGACAGGCTCGTCGAGGTCGTACAGACCGGGCCGGAAAAGACGGAACTGGTTCCTGGGCTCGCCGAGAGCTGGGACGTTTCGGACGACGGAAGGACATACACGTTCCATCTGCGCAAAGGAGTGAAGTTCCACAACGGCGCCGAGTTCAAGGCCGACGACGTCAAATACACGTTCGAGCGCATGCTGAACCCCGCGACCGGCGCGAAAAACCAGGACTTCATCGACCCGATCAAGGGCTCTGCCGAAATGATGGACGGTAACGCGAAAGAACTGTCGGGGCTTGAAATAGTCGACGACTACACGGTGAAAATGACGCTCAATGAGCCGTTCGGCCCCTTCCTCGCCTCTCTTTCTACGCCCGGCGTGGGCATACTGAACAGAGCGGCAACCGAGGCGGCGGGAACAGATTTCGGCCTCGTTCCGGAGAAGACGACAGGCACCGGAGCTTTTATCTTCGACAAGTGGGTTCTGCACGACGAACTGCGCGTCAAGCGCAACGACAACTACTGGCGCAAACCGGCCGAGCTCGACGGCATATCCTGGAAGGTCGTCGCCGACGCCGACACGATGCGCCTCATGTTCGAATCCGGAGAGCTCGACCTCTTCGACACGGACTTCGCGCACACCCAGATAGCCTACTTCGCGAACAACGAAAAATACAAGGATCATCTCGTCATAGGCTATCGCATGGGCATCTACTACTTCACTTTCAACCAGAACATCAAGCCGTTCGACGACGTCCGTGTGCGCAAAGCTCTCCAGATGGCGCTCGACCGCCAGGGCATGATCGACGCGCTCTATGATGGCAGAGGATCGGTTCTCCACGGGATATACCCTCCGGGACTCGTCGGCTACAACCCCGATCTTCCCAAGATACCCTATGACCCCGCGGCGGCCAAAAAACTGCTCGCCGAGGCAGGCTATCCCGACGGCTTCGAGATGAAGGTCACGATGGTCGCGAACAATCCCGACACGCTGACGAGGAACGAGCTCTTCCAGGCCATGATGGCAGAGATAGGCGTCAATGTGACGATAGACCAGATGGACGAAGCCGCGTGGTTCGCCGTCCGCGCGGACGGCGAACTGCCGGCCTATACGAACGTCTGGTCCGCCGACTACAACGACCCGGACAACTTCATATACACGTTCTTCGCGCCCGGCAACACTGTGAAGCGTTCGTTCAACTTCAAAAACGAAGCGTTGACGAAGCGGGTCGCCGCCGCCCGGGCCATCGTCGACCCTGCGGTCAGGATCGAGGAATACCGCGAGCTGGAGCGCGCCATAATTCAGGACGAAGCGGCCTGGATACCTCTTTTCAACAGACAGCACATATTCGTGTTGAGCGATCGCGTCGAGGGCTTCCAGGTTTCGTGGAACGGTTGGAGCGACGGCTGGTATTACTACGACGGGCTCAGAATCAAAAAATAACGGCATTACAATTGCCTCTTCATGGTAATATAAGCAAGGCGGTTTTATGCGCCGCCTTGCTTTTTCATTAATTCTACAGGGGTGAGGCAATGGTTAAATTCATCGTCAAGCGGTTTTTGATTTCCATCCCAGTGCTTCTGGGGGTCGCGCTGATTTTATTCCTCTTGCTGAACGTGGTGCCCGGCGACCCAGTGACGCTCATGATGAGGGAACATATCAAACCCGCTCTCATCGAATCGTTCAGGGCGCGGATGCGTCTCGACGACCCAGTTCTCGTCCGATTCGCCCGTTATATAGCAAACGCCCTGCGCGGCGACTTCGGCGTCTCGTACAAGCTTCAGCGCGAAGTGAGCGACCTCATAGCAATGGCGTTTCCCCATACGGTGAAACTGACCATTTACGCGGCATTGGTCGCCTGGCTGATAGGAATACCGGCGGGCGTCATATCGGCGATCAGACAGAATACATGGATCGACCGCCTGTTCATGGGATTTTCCCTGATGGGCGTGTCGCTCCCCGTCTTTTGGGCGGGGCTTTTGATGCAGTTCGTCTTCGCGTACAAG
>JAITOL010000080.1 GCA_031289955.1 Synergistaceae bacterium | reverse complement strand
CGAACGCTAAAACCGCCAAAATCGTAAGAATCGCCGTCATGCCTTTTTTCATAGTGATTGCCTCCCTATTTTTCTAAGTTTTGAAAATTTCAATCCCGGTATCGCGCGCCGTTTGTTTCTGGATTTTTTATCGTCCCTTTAACTCACCTCTCATTCATGTCGTCCTCCGGCCGGAAGCATAACTCCAACAGCGAGCCGCGAAGCGCGGCTTTGCCTGGATTCGGAGAAATTTGCGTAAAAATATCTGATACTAATGATAAACTAAGTTTACTATTTTTCCAGTGGCGCAAGCGCGCGATTTTACCCATTGAACGGGTAAAATCCGCTTCAGGAAATACGCTTTACAAATTTTAGATATTATGAGTTATTGAGTTAATAAGCATTTACAAGGCTTTATTTCGAGCATCGAGGCAATTTTCACGGCATCGAATATCAAACAAGCCGGTTGCAAATTTTAAAATCGGCGTCAATAATAATCGTCACGTGCGGAGAAAAATTTACAATAAAGAACAAAGGAGGAGGAATTTTGACATGAAGTACGAAATTTTCGGCGGCAGCCTTCCGGCGGTCACTGTTTATCTTGAAACCGGCGAGGCGATATTCACCCAGTCCGGCGGAATGAGCTGGATGACCCCGCAAATAACCATGGAGACCAATATGCAGGGAGGTCTTTTGAAAGGGTTGGGCCGGATGTTCGCGGGGGAATCGCTGTTCATGGCGACTTATACCGCCAAAGCGCCCGGACAGTCGATAACCCTGGGTTCCAGTTTCCCCGGCAATATCCTGGCGCTCGACCTCTCGGGCAGGAGCTATATCTGTCAGAAAAGCGCTTTCCTCGCGGCGCAGATGTCCGTGACGCTCGCGACAGTCCTTCCCACCGGATTGAAAGCGGGACTGTTTGGCGGCGAGGGTTTTGTGATGCAAAAAGCCTCCGGTTCCGGCGTGGTTTTCCTGGAACTCGACGGGAGCATAAGGGAAATGGATCTCGGCGCGGGCGAGAAGATGATCGTCGACACCGGCAGCGTCGCGGCTTACGAGGAGCGCGTGAGCTACAGCGCCGAGATGGTCAAGGGTTTCAAGAATATTCTGTTTGGCGGGGAAGGGCTGTTCCTCACGACCCTCACAGGCCCCGGAAAAATATTCCTCCAGACCATGACTGCGCCGTCGCTCGCCACGCGACTCCTCCCGTACCTGCCAAAGAAAGACTGACGTCAGGGTATGTTATAGGCCAGGAGGACTGTCGCCGGAAATGAGGATAGCCATCTGCGAGGACAGCCGGGACGACGCGCTCATGTTGGCGGGAATCGTCGGGTACGCGTACCCGGCACACGAGATATCGTTCTTTTCGAGCGGCGAGGAGTTCCTGGCCTCGTCCCCCTATGGCAAATATCAGATAGTTTTCATGGACGTTTACTTCGGCGGTTGTGGGAAAAACGGCGCGGAGGCGGCAATCACGCTGCGCGGCGGAGACCCTAGGGTGGTCATCGTGTTCACCACCACGAGCCGCGACCACGCGCTCGATGCTTTCCGGTCGAAAGCGTCCGCGTACCTCACGAAGCCGTTCACGCGGGAGGAAGCGCTCGCCACGCTGAAAGACGCCGTCTCAGCGATCGAGCTTATGCGGCGCGATTCGCTTGCCCTGACGATACAAAGAAAACGGGTCCAAGTGCCGCTCGCCGACATAATGTACGTGGAGTCCGAGGGAAAATACTGCCATATACATTCGGCCGAAGGTACGTTCTCCGCGCTCTCCACTCTCGACAGCATAGAGCGCGAATTGCCGAGTCCACGCTTCCTGCGCTGTCACAAGTCCTACATCGTCAATCTCGAATACGTCAGCGCCATCAAGACGGATTTCGTCCTGAAAAACGGGGAGCGGGTACTCGTGCGGCGGCGTTTTTCCAGGGAGTGCGCCGACATATATAAACGCTGGCTGCTGGGCAGAACGGAGACGGGGCGTCCATGAGGAAAGCTATTTTCGCGGCGACGGTCGCCATCATAATTATCGCCTTCGCGTTTATGGCGTCAAGCTCGATGTCCAATAGGTTCTTTTCGAGGGATTTTTCGCTCCCCAGAGTCAGGGCGATAGATTCGGCGGCATACGAGCTTGGCGGCGAAACCGGCGAGACTCGCCTGCCCCGGGATTTCGCCCCGCTCCCGCCGAGGACGCCTCTGGTCCTCACCTCCCGGCTCAACGTGATGCCGGGCGACAGTTTGCTCATAAAGATGTTCTATTCCCCTCTGAAAGTGTACGCGGACGGACGGCTGATATTTCAATCATCCAACCGCTATCCCTCTTTTATGAAAGACCCGCCGACCGTGATGTCCATCGTCCCACTTCCGGAGAACGCGCGGACACTGCGCATGGAGTACCTGTCGCCGGTCGAGCGGGACAGGATAGAGACGCAGACGTTCCTCGTCGGCAGCCCCCTCGCGCTGTTCGTGACGGTACTCAAATCGAATTACGTCTCCTTTCTGTTCGGGATGTTCATCACGTTTTTCGGCGTGATTGCGGTATTTCTTTCGCTGTTTCTACTCCGCGAAATTCCGCACTCCCTCTCGCTCTGCTGGCTGGGGTTTTTCGCGCTGTCGGTCGGCTTATGGGGGATAGGGGAATGTGACTTGTCCCTGTTTTTTATACCGTACCCGACGCTCCTTTACCTGATGGCTTTCGCCGGATTGTTTGCAGTTCCAGCGCCCTTGACGGCCTACGTCATCGCTACAGTCGAGTCGCCCCGAAAAAAACCGCTGTACCTCATACTCGGCGCCTCGCTCGCGCTGCTTGCCGCCGCGTTTTTGCTCCAGGCGACGGGGAAACTGGCATTCTCGCGAAGCATGATATGGTTTCACCTGTTTATTCCCCTCGAATTTTTCGGGGTCGTGATATGGCTCGTGGTCGAATACGCGCGCTCGCGGAATGTGACCGCGCGGAGATTTTTCCCGCCAATAACGATTTTGGCCGTTTTCAGCGTTCTGGAGGTGGTCAATTACAAATATCGTTTCACGAACGAGCTGTCGTTGTTTTTCGAGGTTGGCGTCGCGTTTTTCATCGTCTCGCTCGGCATAGTCAGCGGAAAATTCATGAGGGACTCCATAAGGACGCAGAGGGAGAAACAGGCGCTTGAGACGAACATGAGAATGGTTGAGCGAAGCATGGATTATCAGGAAGAGCAGTACGCCTTGATGCTCGGCCTGGAGTCGGCGGTAAAAACGGCCCGTCACGACATGCGCCATCATATCGCGGTGCTGGGCGATTTGAACGGCAAGGGAGACAGCGATGCGGTCGGGAGATACTTGCGCGAAATGGCCGCGCGGCTTCCGGCGGCCAATCTGGACGTGATATGCGAAAACAGCGCGGTGAACGCCATAGCCGGATACTATATATCGTTCGCCGCCGCGTCCGGAGTCAAAACCGACGTCAAACTGTGGGTTCCGCGCGACACGGGGCGCGTGACCGATACAGACCTGTGCGTGATAGTGGGAAACCTCCTCGAAAATGCCCTGGAGGCGTGTGCGCGGATGAGAAGCGGCGAACGTTTCATCCGCGCGTATTCGGCCGTCGAAAACGGTGCGCTCTCGATAATTGTCGAAAACAGTTTCGACGGGACGGTATTGAATGAGGGCGGCGCGTTCATGTCGAGGAAGGCAAACGCCGATGCGGGGAAGGGGGTAATACCCCCACAGGAGGGCATCGGCATCCTCTCCGTGCGGGCCGTATGCTCGAAATACGGCGGTCTCGCGGAGTTCGCCGTATCGAGCGACGTGTGGAAAGCCTCCGCGCTGGTGGACATGGAGGGAGGCTTGAGCGGCGGCGAGGATTGACATTGATCGACCTGGAGTGGAATTACTCCAAGTCGCTTGAACACATAGATGTTTTAATTGATGGGCCGTATGTCGATGTGCTCAATAATAATTTGGGGATAATGGGATCTTCGAATCAGCAGATCCGGATTTTGAACAAGCTTTTTGCGGATCGTTATCAGGACGCACGAGAGTGGCAAAGAAGTAGCCAAGTCGTCGAAAATGATTCCAATTTGATCAGCGTTGGTATTCCTTTAAAAACCCCAGGAGATGATACCCATGAAATCTAAGTTATTTAACGCTCTTGCTTTATTGCTAAACCGCTCCTCCTTGGCAATATCGACATCATTCGTACTTCAGCGCGTCGATGGGGTTTAAGAGCGACGCCTTCCAGGCTGGGTAGAATCCAAAGGCGATTCCTACGAGGGCGGAGAACAGGAAGGCTAACAGTATGGAGCCCAGGCCGAATATCGGGGGACTCTGCATGACACGCGCCAGGCCGAGGCCGGCCGCCGTGCCGAGAAGTATTCCAAGTATTCCGCCAAGCAGCGACAGTGTCACTGCCTCTATCAGAAACTGGAGACGGATGTCGGCCGATTTCGCGCCGACAGCCATGCGGATGCCTATTTCCCTCGTGCGCTCCGTCACAGAGACGAGCATTATATTCATTATCCCGATTCCGCCCACGATGAGGGAGATGACAGCTATCGCGCCGAGCAATATCGACATAGTCCTTGTCGTCTGCCTCCTCACGTTCAGTATCTGACTGACGTTCATCACCCGAAAGTCATTTGGTCTGTCTGGGCGTATCCGATGGCGCTCCCTCAGCAGATCGTTGATCTGAAGTTCGAGGTAGTCGAGCGCCCTCATCGAGACGCCTTTCACCATTATCGCTCCGACGCGCCCGGTGTTTGCGTTTCGCGTGAGTCGGCGCTGCGCTGTCGTTATGGGGACAAGGATGAAATCGTCCTGGTCGTATCCCCCCATAAACCTCCCCTTTGGCGAGAATACCCCAACCACTGTGAAGGGAACTGTGCGAACCCTGATAACCTTGCCTATCGGATCGGCGTTCTCAAAGAGCTTGTCCGCCACCGTCATGCCCAGCACGCAGACTTTTGTCCCAGCCCTTACATCGTCCTCCAACAGATCCCTGCCCGACTCCACCCTCCACTCGTGAACAGCGGAGAAGGACGCGGAGCTGCCGTCGACCTCGGCGCTCCAGTTCGCGCTGCCGTATACCATCTGGGCCGAGGTCTCGATTAGAGGAGCCACGGCCTCGGCGCCTGAGCACTCGCGCTCTATGGCCTCCGCGTCGGAGATTGTCAGGTATCGCGGGGTGGAAAATGAGCCGACCGCGCTTCGGTCGGGAAATATATACATGAAGTTGCTGCCCAGCATGGAAATTTGCCTGTCTATGACGCTGTTCGCCCCCTGGCCCACCGCAAATGCCGCTATAACCGCCCCGACCCCTATAATTATGCCGAGCATCGTCAAAAACGACCTCATTTTGTTCGCCAAAAGGGCCCGGCCCGAAACCCGCAGTATCTCGGCAGTCGATATCACGCCGCATCCCCTCCCCTGGCAATCGCGTTCGGCTCGTCGCTCGTGATGACCCCGTCGCGAAAGTGCAGGATCCGCTTCGCGTGCGCCGCGACGCTGGCCTCGTGGGTGACGAGGACGATAGTTATTCCCTCCTTGGCGTTCAGTTCCTGGAAGAGCGCCATTATTTCTTCGCTGGTCCTCGTGTCGAGGTTGCCGGTCGGCTCGTCCGCCATGAGGATGGGGGCTTTGTTCACTATGCCTCGGGCTATCGCAACCCGCTGCTGCTGGCCTCCGGAGAGCCTGCTCGGGTCATGATCCATCCTGTCCGCCAGCCCTACCCGCTCCAGCGCCTCGGCGGCCCGCCTGCGGCGTTCGCGCGCGCCGACGCCGGAGTACAGCATTGGCATCTCGACGTTAGCCAGGGCACTTGTCCTCTGGAGCAGATTGAAACCCTGAAAGACGAAGCCTATCATCACGTTGCGGACGGTCGCCAGCTCATCGCCGTCGAGCGAGTCGACGTCCCTGCCGTCAAGGATGTACTTGCCGCTCGTCGGCGTGTCGAGACAGCCCAAGATGTTCATGGTCGTGGATTTGCCGGAGCCGGAAGGCCCCATCATGGCAATGAACTCGCCGCGCTCCGCGGACAAGGAGACGCCATGCAGGATCTCCATTTCTTTGCCGCCCATCCTGAAGCTCTTCCTCATGTCGAGCAGCTCTATCAAAGCCAATGTGAATAATGCTTCTTCATGTCAGTCATGCGGCATATCTATACCGATTATAATCTCGGTCCCGGTGTCGAGTCCCGAGATTATCTCGGTGTTGATCCCGTCCGTTATCCCTCGCTCAACCTCTATCGCCGCTGGCGTTTCTCCGTCCAGCCTGTAAACAGTCGGGCTCTTGCCCTCTGTCCTTTCCGGCTGCATCGGGAGACCTCCCCTGCCGGCAAGTGGGCGGAAGCGGAGTGCCGCGTTCGGGACCATGACCACGCCGCTTTTCTCTTCGACTATCAGGGTGACGTTTGCCGTCATTCCCGGTATCAGGTTCTGCCCATCCACCCGCTCGTTGATGAAAGATACTATAGCGGTATATGATATCACGTTGTTTTCGGATGCCGGGGAGAGGCGAATCTGCGACACGGTTCCCTCGAATCCCCGATCCGGAAAGGCGTCGACGTTGAACTCCACCCTTTGGCCATCACGCACGCTGCCTATGTCGGCCTCATCGATGTTGACCTCCACCTGCATCCTCGACAGATCCTCCGCTATCTCAACTATCGTTGGAGTGTTGAAACTTGCGGCCATCGTCTGCCCAACGTCCACGTTCCTCGTCACCACAACCCCGTCCACTGGCGAGTATATGCGTGTGTAGCCGAGTTGGAGCCTGGCCCTCTCCACCGAGGCCTCCTGAGCCGCGACCCTGGCCTCCGCCGAAGTCAGGCGCGCCCGGGCCGTCAGCAGCGACGTCTCATCCACGTCCAGCTCGGACCTCGCTATCAGGTCGCGCCCGTACAGTTCCCGCGACCGCCGAACCTTCTGCTCCGCCAGTTTTACATTGGCCCTCGCTTCCGCGACGTCGGCCTCCACAGCTCGCAGGGAAGCGTCAGCTTGGGCCAGATCGGCCTCTTGAGTCGCAGAGTCGATGACCGCTATGAGATCTCCCTTTTTGACGACGCTGTTGAAGTCTGCGTAGAGACTCTTCAGCGTCCCGGATATCTGGGTGCCGACGCTTACCATAGAGACGGCCTGTACCTTGCCTGTCGCCAGTATGACAGACCTCATGTTCCCCTTTGTCGCTGGGGCGGTCAGAAACTTTAACGGGGACTCCCTGTTTGAATCGAGGTAATACCAGATCCCTCCCGCTATAATCCCGATGACGGCGAGGAAAAACAGCCGGCCCTTCAGCTTCTTATATCTTTTTTGAGCCATCACAAATCCCCTTGTCATTCACAAAATCATACCAATAAAATCAGGCTATACCATTGTTCAGGCAAATCAAAAGCAAGCGTTTGATCGCAACAGTGAGATATGATTTGGCTCATTCCGACTCAAATTCCTTTATGTCAAAGGACACTACGGGATCGTCTTTATGCGCCTCGATCGCGCGAGCATTTTGTCGCTATGTTTCGTCGCCGGATTTCTTCATAGCCTTGCGTTTCTTTGATTCTAGCTGCTTGATGCTTTTGTCCGGCTTGGTTAAATCTTCCGGCATCGTGTTTCCAAATTCCGCGATAGTATCGCGAATTTTTTTTCCAACTTCAAAATGGGTGGCGTTTGCCGAATATTTATCTGATAGTCCATTACGGCGCAATTTCGCCTCTGTCTGTGTCGCTCGAAATAGATTCGCCGCAAGTTCCTCGCTTCCCATGTGGTCTAGGATATCCTGGCTCTTTTTGAGACCTTTTCGCTCGTGAATATCCTGTTTCTTTAAACCGCCATAAAGCCCCTGGTAACCGTAATTCTGGAATATTGCGTAGTCGATAGGCTCTACTACGCCGGCTTGTTTAGCGGCTGACGCAAGCTGTTTGTTGTGTTCTTTCATTTCCTGACGCAGTTTCAGCCGCGTTTCATCCTCTTGTTCCTGGCGTCTGGTCTGCATGGCGAAATAACTATGTCCCAAGGCGACGACCTCTTTGTGTGGATCGGCGCTTTGGACAATTAAATAACATGCGTAACGAGATAAAAAGACTGTTTTTACCTCTCGTTCGGCTCCACTGCCTAAAGAAACCATATCGTCGGCTTCGACGAAATGGTCTGAAGCCGCAAAGCCACTGTTTTCACAGGCGATTTTAGCCTTATCTATGACACCTTCGAAGTGTCGATAGTCTACATACTCTAAAGCCTTGGCGAAATCCCTGCTGCTCCAGTATTCTTTCCCGTTTGGGTCAAAGCGTTTGATGTTGTCGAATATACTCATATTAGCCTTTCATCTTTATTTTGTCCGCGATCAGATAACCCTTTTCACTCAATTCCTGGGCTATCTCGTTCAAGACGTCCTCTTCCTTCGCTAGCACCAGGTGCCCGTGTGTGCCTCCTGTAAGTTCCTTTAGAGGCGTCGCTCCCTCTCTTTTCAGCTTGTCCAGAAAAACCCGGACGTCCCTTCTGGAGGAGACGTGCAGCTCCGCTATGATGCGCCCGTACACATTATGTTCTACAATCACGTTTTCCACCCTGCCGCCAAGGTCGATAATCGTGTTTAACTCGTCCTCGATTTGCTCGTCCGTATGTTTTACCCAAAAAACCGTTTCGCAGTCCCTTACGGAGTCATTCATTACATATCCGCGCGCTGTGGACAACAGGGCTGGGCGCTTTAGCTTCAGAAGCGCGATATCCTGCACGACGATCTGCCGGCTGACGCCCAGCAGCTTCGATAAACGCGCGCCGGATAAGGGCCGCTGTTCTTTATCGAGCAGCTCCAATATCATTTTTCGTCTTTCCTCACCGCCCACGGTCCGTCTCCTTTCATAATACATTCCAAATTATAAATCACTTTACCCCAAAGGCCGCATATTTTTCATCGAGATATCCAGTATGCCGCATGAATGTGTCAACGCGCCGCTCGAGACGTAGTCGACGCCTATCTCCGCTATCTCTCTCAATCTTTCTTCCGTAACGTTGCCGGAGCACTCCGTTTTAGCCCGGCCTCCGATCAGTCTGACGGCATCCTTCATCGTCGCGTCATCCATGTTGTCAAGCATTATGATATCGGCGCCCGCGTCCAGCGCCTCCTGCACCATCTCGGCCGACTCTGTCTCTATCTCGATCTTGCTGACAAAAGGAGCGTATTTCCTAGCCCTCTCCACCGCGTTCCTGACGCCTCCGGCGGCGGCGATATGGTTATCCTTCAACAGAATGGCGTCGGATAAATTATAGCGGTGATTTTCGGCCCCGCCTGCCTTAACCGCGTATTTTTCCAGTATTCTCAGCCCAGGCGTCGTCTTTCTCGTGTCCACAAGTTTTGTCCCGCTTTCGCGCAGAATATCGGCATATCTGCGAGTCAGCGTAGCTATTCCGCTCATGCGCTGCAAAAAATTAAGGGCGACCCGCTCGCCGCTCAAAAGCGCGCGCATATTGCCGGTCAGCCTCCCCGCCAGCGCGCCAGCCGCGACAACGTCGCCGTCCCGGACGGAGGTTTCAAAAACGGCGCCGCCGTCCAGCAGGGTAAATACGCGCTCAAAAACCTGAAGTCCGGCCAAAACGCCGTTCTGCTTAATGATAAGGTCAACTGTGCCAATGGCATCCGCCTGAATGACCGAGTTGGCGGAGATATCCTCGGACGTTATGTCCTCCTTCAGAGCGGAAATTATCAGGTCATCTACATTTAACTTCATTGTTACAATACTTATCATAAAAAAATCGCGTCCCCTCGGCTGATTTTGGAGAAAAATATTCCTTGGTACTGCCGCAAAAAGTCCTCTCCGTTACCATATCCCCCGAGATCGAGCGGCATCCGCGCGCGTGACGGAGGCGCGATCTCGCCTTTAATGGCGCGAGCCGCGCGTTTTGAAAAGACGAGAGCCTCAAGCAGGGAATTGCTGGCGAGCCTGTTTTTACCGTGCGCCCCGTTGCAAGCCGTCTCGCCGACAGCATAGAGGCGGGGCATGGAGGTTCGGCCATCGAGATCGACGCTCACGCCGCCCATAAAATAGTGTTGGGCCGGGGAGACGGGAATCGGCTTGCGCGCAAGGTCATAACCCCGCTGAAGACAGTGGTCGTATATTGAGGGGAAATGGCTGAGGAGCTTTTTTTTCCCCATCTCCGCAGCGGAAAGCATGACGTATTTTCTTCCGTCGCGCCGCATCTGAGCCATAATTTCCGCTGAAAGGATATCCCTCGGCAGAAGCTCGTCGACGAATCGCTCCCCCTTCGCGTCCAACAGCACCGCGCCCTCGCCTCTCATGGACTCCGAAATAAGGAATCTGCGCCCCTTTTCTTCGGAATAGAGGGTCGTGGGGTGAATTTGAATATAGGATATGTCCCGGAGGGCAATGCCATGTAAAAACGATAAAATGACGGCGTCTCCGGTCAGATGTTCGAAATTCGTGGTGCTTTCGAACAAGCCGCCGATGCCTCCAGTCGCCCAGACGACGGCCCTGGCCGAAATAGTTCCGACTTCCCCGCCGGAACGCCTGACCACAGCCCCATGACAGCCCTCCGCGCCGCAAACGATATCCAGCATTGCCGTATATGGGAAAATCCTGACGTTGTCCCTATGCAGCGTCTCGTTCAGCAGTTTCGACGTGATCTCCCTGCCGGTGCTGTCCTCGTGGTGGAGAATCCGATTTCTCGAGTGCGCGCCCTCCCTTGTATAGTTGAGACCGCGCGAGTCCCGCTCAAAGTCCACATCCACCCTGAGAAGTTCGTCGATGATTTCGCCGGAGGAGCGGATCATCTCCGAGACGGCGGCCGGATCATTTTCATAATGTCCGGCCTTCATCGTGTCCTCATAATAACATTCATAATCCTCCTCGCCCTTCAGTGTCGAGATCCCCCCTTGAGCGAGAAAGGAATCGCTGTCCTCCGGCCCTTTTTTGCTTATGATACAAACATCGAGGTCCTCCGGCAGATTCATGGCGCAGAAAAGCCCCGCGGCGCCGGCGCCGACTATCAGTACATCCGTTTCCTGTGCGGCCGTTTCAAGCTCCATAATCTCACTCCGTCATCTCGTGCATGGCTTCAAGCGCCCTGAGCGCTTCCACGCGCAGCGATTCCTCCAAAACGACCTCCGGTCTCATGTTCTCAAGACACGCCTTCACCTTGCCGGGCGTGATGCTTTTCATGCTGGGGCAATATTGCCTGTGGCCGACGGTATAGAAATTCTTATTCGGGTTTTTTTTCATGAGCTCGTAAAAGACCCCGGCCTCGGTGCAGATTATAAATTTCAGCTCGTCGCTTTTCGTGGCAAAGTCGATGATGCCGGATGTGCTGCCGATATAGTCGGCTATTTCGAGAACGTCCGCCTTGCACTCCGGGTGAGCCAGGACGAGCGCGCCGGGTTGAGCGGCTTTTGCCCTTTCCACGTTCTCCTTGGTTATGCTCGTATGCACATGGCAAAATCCGTCATGGAAGATAAAGTGTTTTTCAGGCAGATGGCCCGCGACGTATCTGGCGAGGTTTTCATCCGGCACAAAATAAATATGGCGGTTCGGGAGTTTTTTGATGATTGACAGCGCGTTTGACGACGTGACGCAAACATCGCTCTTCGCCTTTGTCTGAGCCGTCGAGTTCATATAACAGACCACAGAGACGTCGCCGTACATTGCCCGGACCTCGTCAATCCTGTCGAGGTCCGCCATCTTGGCCATCGGGCAGTCCGCCGTCATATCTGGCATCAGGACAGTCTTTTGCGGGTTCATTATTTTGGCGCTCTCCCCCATGAATTTTACGCCGCAAAAAACGATTGTCCGCTCATCCGTCTCGTTCGCCATCTTGCTCAGATAATAGGAGTCCCCGATGTGGTCCGCCAACGCCTGAACCTCCTCGTGGACATAATAATGCGCCAGAATGACCGCGTTCCTCCGCCGCTTGAGACTTGCTATTTCATGCTCCTCCGTATCCGGCACGACTTCACCTCCATGGATTTGACACCAAGTTTTTACGCTTTCTCGCCACGTTCTGGATTTTTACATATAGAAAAAATCATGTCAATACACATATCAATATATATGACAAGATAGTTGTGTATTTACATATCTAATTGGTGATCCAATAATCATGACTATTCTGTATAAATATCCGATTCAGTTTCGTCCCTCAGCATGTATGATCTTGTGGTAAATTTATTAAAATACTCTCGCAATAAACTTCGGAGGTCCTCACATGACGATAAGCATCCTCATAGCAGACGATCACCCGCTCACAAGGTCCGGACTGGCGGAATGGATAAAGAGAAACGAAAATTTTTCGCTCACAGCGGAGGTCGAGGACGGGACCGAAGCCTGGAGGGTGATACGGGAGGAACGCCCTGACATCGCGCTTCTGGACATTCAGATGCCGGGCGAGAGCGGAATATCCGTGGCTCAGAGGATAAAGGACGCGTCAATCCCCACTCGCCCGATAATGCTGACGTCGTTCAACGCCCAGCCGTACGTTATGGCATCTTTAAGGGCGGGAGCAAAGGGGTTCGTACTCAAGACGACCGCCGTCAGGGAGCTGGAGATAGCGGTGAAGCAGGTGATGAGAGGAGGCTTCTACCTGGATTCGCAGGTCGCCGGCGTGATAGGAGACAGGGAGTCGATGCCGGAGACGCTGTCGGCCAGGGAGCGGGAAGTGCTGCTGGTCACTTCGAAGGGCTTTTCGATAAAGGAGATAGCAATGAAGCTCTGCATAACCGAGAGGACAGTGCAGGCCCATCTGACGTCGGTTTACTCGAAGTTCGGCTGCCGTGGAAAGGGGGAGGCGCTTCTGGTCGCCCTCAAATATGGGATAATAACGCTGGAGGAGCTGCTCGAAGGAACGTCCCTCGACGAGGCGATCGGCCCTTGCTGAGGAGGAAACTGCTCGCCATCCTGTTTATATGTATACTTCTGCCGGTGCTGGTCATACTCTTCCAATCCGCCAGCACGCTGGTCTCCCAAAAAAAATCCACGACCGAGATATCCGGACGCTACGTGGAGAGCCTCGCAAACTACGCGGCCGACCGCTGGAACGAGGGCAATATCGACCGCCTCAACGCGTTTCTCTCACTCGTGGCCGACCAGGGCTACAACAGGCTGATATCGGCGGAGCGTTCGGACTCGCTAAAGCAGGATCGGAACGCGATGTTCAGGAGAAACATGAAGGGCAAGTTCATACCTGGCCTCGTGGCTTACGTCACATCGGACGGCAGGCTCATCTCCTACTCCCAGAACGCGGCGGTGCTGATAAACATATACGAGCGCGCGGCGCTGGAAATACCCGACGACGAGAGCGAGGGACACGTAGTTGGATCGATTCGCGTTGGGTCGGAGTACATAACATACGTCGCGCACATGGTTCCGACGGACGATCCGAGGGTGTACGCGGTTGCGGCGGTAACTATGCTGAGCTGGATGGGCAGAAACGACTTCAACATGATGACGCTCGCGGCAGCGGGAATAATGGGGATGCTGATCTGCCTGGTAGCGCTCTTCCTCCTCCGCCGCTCCGTCATAACCCCCTTGCAGGCTCTGTCATCGCAGGTGAACACGCTTAAATGGGGCAAGGAGGTCCCAAGGCCGCAGGCGGAGGGTGAGGGCGTGAGCTTCGGGCGAATGCAGATCGAGGAGATCTCGTCGCTGCGACATGCCATATTCGACTTGGCGCGGAGGATGATCGAGAAGGACGAGCTGGAGATCAGATACCTGGGCGACATTATAAAGGCCCAGGAACTGGAGCGGGGCCGCATAGCGCAGGACATACACGACGGCCCCATACAGGTCGTATCCGCGCTGATACAGCGCATCCAGATAGCGAATATCACATCGGGGGATCTGCCGGAGTCGGCGCGGGATGGGCTGTCCACGGCGGAGAGCATAGCCGGCGACCTCGTGGAGGATCTGCGCGATATATGCGACTCCCTCGTGCCGCCCTGGGTATCCCTTGGAATTGTCTCCTGCATGGAGGAGGCGGCGAGCCGCTTCGAGCGCCAGCACTCCATCACAATAAACATGAGCGTGGACCAGACTCTGGAGATTTCCCAGGAGGCCACCCTGGCCCTATTTCGAATTTTCCAGGAGGCCGTGTCCAACGCCGTCCGCCACGGCGGAGCGACGGAGGTGAATGTGGACGTTAGGCCAATCTCCGGCGACAGATCCGTCGAATTCATCGTATCGGACAACGGCTCCGGCTTTGACCCTCGGGACAAGATAATGAGCGACCTGGTGCGGGACGGCAAACGCGGCCTCAATGGCATGAGGCAGAGGGTCGAGTTCCTGAACGGCGATTACGAGTTATGGTCAAAGCCGGGGGATGGCACG
>JAITOL010000115.1 GCA_031289955.1 Synergistaceae bacterium | reverse complement strand
CGGTACATTCACCGGAAAGAAAAACTGAATCAACTTAACGAAAACGGCCTCCGGAGGGGAGAAACGCAAAAACCCCTCCGGCTGTTTTTTGGCGCGTGAATCCGGCAACTGCGGGCGAGGGCGCCGATCTATGCTTAACGCCTGGCACATATCGATTCTATGTCCATGACTATAGTAATCGTGAAAGCTCACCAAGTTACGGTATGGGGACATCTGGAGCACAGGTAAAACTATATCTGTCCCAGTCTGGCAGACCTGATTATACTTTCGACGTGCCTAATGGTGGCGGGACTTTGTGGGCAGTTTTCACTCTGGTGTTGCACGAAGATGGGTTGTATACTGTGACTCGTAACGAAGCGTTATCTTATCATAAGGATCCGGGTACTATCGTTTACAGCCCGGGCCAGAGCGCTGATATAAGTGACTCCGTTGCGTTTGATCTCGAGATTGTGGAGAAAACGTTGTTGGAAGAAAAATAATTTTTTCTCAGGGCTATCTAAAATAGTGAGAAGGATTGCCTTTTATTTTCAAAGGTAATCCTTCTTATAAAAATGGCAAGGTTTCATCCAGTTTTGTGACTTTCGCAGATAGGAATGGTCATAATAATGAAAAAGATAAGTTTATTGCTTATTGGTTTGCTATTTATGATGTTTCTGTGCATATTAGGATCAACTTCCATAGACGCAGCGGAGGAGTTTGACGATGTCAATGCCTTATCTCTCAGTGATAAGAATGAGGATTTTTCTTTGGATGAGCTGCGAAAATTAAACGGGGACAAGTTCGACATATTATTCAATAGAAAAACAAACATTCCGAGTTTCATAGACGGTAAGTTTTCGACTAAAAAGATCCTGACGGGAGAGGACGCTATTCTTTCCCTGCTGAGCGTGAAAAGTTTGATGAATATGAATAACCCAATTGATGAATTTATATGTTTCAAAATTGAAAAAGATGGTAATTTGAATTGTTTCAGGATGCAACAAGTATATAATGGCATTGAAGTCTTTGGAAAACAATTAGTTATAATCTCGAACGAGGATGGCGAGGCGTGTTCTCTAAGCGGAGATTATTCACCAGGAATATCTTTAGATCTAAAAACTACCTTAAAGAGCATTTTTCAACAACAAAACGAGTTAATAGGAGAAGTAACCAGAGCAAATAAATTCACAATAATTGGCGCTCCAGAGCTGTCAATTTTTGTCTCGGAAGATTTTGCGCCATATTTATGCTGGAAATTTAATGTTTCTGGGAGAACCGAAGCAGATAATGCTTTAATATTAGCGGATACAAAAACAGGCGCGATTGTTGCGCAATTTCGAACTACTTATACTATGACCGATTATTAATCAAAGCCCGCGTGCGAAAGGAAATTTCACACGCGGGCGGAGAAACATAGCGGTAAAGAGCGAAATGGTAACAACAAATGTAATTCTTAATTTTACAAAATTCAAAGTATCGATAAGCTCTATTCCAATGAGCATGATAAACAAGGTTGGGGGATAAAATGTGGGCAAACTGAAAGCGCCTGAGTATAAGCAATTCGAGGACATCAAGCGCGTCCATCCAGACGGCAGCGAATACTGGCTGGCGCGGGAGCTTGCGACGATCTTGGATTATACGCAGTGGCGCAACTTCGCAAAGGTGATCGACAAAGCGACGATTGCCTGTCAAAACAGCGGACATGATATTGACGATCATTTTGCTGAGGTCAGCAAAATGATAAGATTCTTGATTTCATGGGCAGCGAGGAGCTTGCCGCCAATCTATTCCGCATCACACAGACCGAGAGCAAACTGAAACGGGAAAATGTTCATGGAGCGGCAGCTGCCAACACAACACATTATTCGGTTGGCAAAGAGATCCGTACCGCTATCGAAAAAATTGGCGGCACGATGCCGGAAGATTTGCCAACCCCAGAGAAAAATATTGCTCAGATAGAGAAGGAGCAAATAGCCGCGCTGAAGAAAAAGCGCAAACGACTGATGTTGGACGAATGATAGAGCCATGAAGATAGGGTACGCCAGCGATCTGTCGGAGTCAACGATTCTATGTGATATTGGCGTTGCTAAAAACGTTGGAAATAAGTAATCGCCTCAAGAGGCCTCGCGGCAATTGTGAGGCCTCTTGAAACCTCTACGATCCGCTTATCGAATCGTTGAAATATGCGCCTGCGGAAAGAGTCATCGCCTCATGAGGGACACCAGCCCCATCGTTATCGGGGGGAAGAACGCGATCAATAGCAGGCACGCTATCATGGCTATGATAAAAGGCACGGCGGCTTTGGCTATTCGTTCTATGGCGAGGCCGGAGATCGCGGTCGCCACGAATAAGTTCGCCCCATACGGAGGGGTGACGAATCCTATGGCGAGAGCTGTCGTCATCACGACTCCGAACTGAACCGGGTTCATCCCCATGGCTTTTACGATTGGAAGGAATACGGGCGTCAGGATGAGGCATGACGAAATATTGTCGACAAATAGCCCGACGGTCAGGAGCACCACGAGCATCAGGCACATCATGACGACGTCGTTCGTTATGGCGGCCGACATCGCCGCCGCGACCTTCACGGGTATCTGCTCCATGGCGAGATACGACGAAAACGCCATCGAGAAACCTATCGCGAACCCCGTGAGCCCGTTCAGATCCGCCGTGGAGCAGATGGCTGAGATAAATGTCTTCCACGTCAGCTCCTTATAGACGAAAGCCCCGATCACGAGCGAATACACGATCCCGACGACCGCGGCCTCTGTTGGCGTGAAAACGCCGCCGTAGATTCCGCCCAGTATTATCACCGGCGTTATGAGCGCCCATATAGCGTCCTTGACGACGGGCCAGAATTTGAGGTTTTCATTGACGATGCCCTTGTAGCCGCGCTTTTTCGATATGGCGAAGCAGACCGCCATCAACGCGAGCCCTATGAGAAGGCCCGGGATGATCCCTGCTATGAAGAGCTCTCCGACAGAGGCGGACGCGACCACGCCGTATATGACGAAGGGGATGCTCGGCGGTATTATGACGCCTATCGTCCCGGCGGTCGCCGTGAGTCCTGTGGCGAATGCCTTGTCATATCCCCGTTTTTCCATCTCGGGGAGCATTATCGTCCCCATTGCCGAAACCGTCGCGGGACCAGAGCCCGATATTGCGGCGAAGAACATACAGGCGGCGACGGTGGCCATGCCGACCCCGCCCGTTATCCTGCCCACCAGGATGTCGCATACGTTGACGATCCTGCGGGCTATGCCGCCGACTGCCATGAGGTTTCCCGCGAGCATGAAAAACGGTATCGCCATCAGCGGGAAGGAGTCGAGCCCGGCGAACGCGTTCTGATTTATCATTATCGTGGATATGTCGCTCGTGGCGACCATCGTAACGAGCGTGGCGAGCCCGAGCGAGACGCCTATGGGCACTGAGAGCGACACGCAGCCGAACAGCAGCGCGAAAAGAAGCGCGATATTCACGCCGACAGGCCTCCTCTCTTTGCCCGATACAGTAAGTCGCGGACGGTATTTTCGACAAGACGCGCGGTCATCAGTACGCAGCCCGTTGGGACGGCGAGATGCGCGTACATCATGGGCATCCCGAGGGCCGACGATTTCTGTTTGTAGCGCGCCACCTGGGCCACGAGGTCGAATCCCCTCGCGGCGATGAATATGGCAAAACAGATCCACACCGCCGTGACGGCGAGCTCTACCGCGAGTCTTCCGCGAGGCCCGAATCTGTCTCGGAGCATCGTGATCCTCAAGTGCGATTTGTTCCTGGCCGAGTAGCTCACTCCTATCCATATCTGCCATACGAACAGATAACGGGCCAGTTCCTCCGACCACGAGAGCGAGCTGCCGATAACGTAGCGCATTATCACCTGAACGAATATGAGCGTTACGCTCGTTATGAGCGAGGGCACGAGAAATATCTCCTCGAGGTGATACCATACCCATCTGAGATAGCGCATTAGACTTATTTTCCGTAGACCTCGTTTATCTTTCTGGCGGCATCGAGAATCTCGGGAGAGACTGTGCCCGCGAGATCGTCGATCACGGAAGCGGTGGCCTTCCGCCATACGGCTTTTTGTTCATCGGAGAGCCTGTTTACCTCGACGCCGGATTTTTCGATATCCTTAATCAACTCGTCCTCCATCTCAGTGTTGAGCCTTCTCTGGTTTTCGAGCGAGTATCTCGTGCCGTCCTCGACGACTTTCAGGAGGTCGGGCGGCAGGCTCGTCAGAAATGCCTCGGAGAACACGTAGGCGTTGGCCGCGTAGCAGTGTTCGGTGAACGTGTAGTATTTGAGAACCTCATAGGCCTTCGACGTGTAGGTGAGGACGACTCCGTTGTCCTGCCCGTCGACCGTTCCCTGCTGCAGCGCGGTATAGAGCTCATTGAACGCCATCGGCGTAGGGTTTGCCCCGAGGGCCTTTATGGTATTTATGTACACCGGAGCCTCCATGACCCTGATTTTGAGGCCCTTCATATCATCTATCGTATTTATGGCGCGCTTGGTATTGGAGATGTTTCTGAAGGCGTTTTCGCCGTAGCCGAGAACCCTCATGCCCACCTGGGGCAGGTTTTTCGCGAGCATATTTCCGAATTCTCCGTCAAGGGCCTCGTACGCGGTCTTTTTATCCCGGAAGAGGAACGGCGCGTCGACGACGCTGAAGTTCGGCTCGAAGTTGGCCAGCACGGACAGCGGGCCGAAGTTTGCCTGAAGCGTGTTTACCTGGAGAGATTCGTACATCTGGCGGTCGCCGCCCAAAACTGAATTACAGTATATTTCCACCGATATTCTGCCGCCGGATTTCTCCTCGACGTATGGTTTGAAGTATTCGATCATGGATATTCCGCTTGCCGAGTCCTCCTGAACGGAGGCGCCGAACTTGAGCGTGTATTCGGCGGATTCGGCCGATTTTGCGAAGACGAGCGCGCAGAGCGCGTAAACGATACAAAAAACAGAGAACAGTTTTTTCATAATCGATGTCCCTCCTGTGATAATCCAAAATAAATATCATTTCGACTATACCGCGCGGCGCAAATCCACTGTACAATATCTGTGGCCCGGTTCACCCCCTTTGGGCGCGCGATTGCCGCCGCCTCGCAGAATGACTTCCGGGACAATATAGCACATTTCCATGAATGAATGTATATTGTTCACAAATTTTTCAATCCCTTTACGGAGGACTGACTCGAATGCGCGTGACGATACTGATGAAACAGGTGCCCGATACGGATGAAGTGAAGATGGATCCGGAAAGCGGCGCCATGATAAGGGATGGGGCGGGCGTCATAGTCAACCCGCTCGACTTGAACGCGCTGGAGGCGGCGATGGCGATCCGTTCGGATGGCGACAGCGTGTCGGTCGTCTCCATGGGGCCGCAAAGAGCGGAGGAGTCGCTGCGCGAATGTTTGGCGCTCGGCGCGGACGACGCGGTGCTCGCCACCGACAGGATGTTTGCCGGGGGAGACAGCTGGGCCACTGCGAAGGTGCTCGTTGCCGTTATCGAGAAAATGGGCCGGCCGGATCTCATAATAACGGGGGAGAAGGCGACGGACGGCGAAACGGGCCAGGTCGGCCCGGAAGTAGCCGCGCTGCTTGGCATTCCGGTGGCGACGAGGGTGACGCGGCTCGAACGGGTATCGGGCGGCATAGAGTTCGACTGCACGCTCGAGGACGGTATTCTGACGCAGAGGTCATCCCTGCCGATTCTCGTCACGGTGCAGAGCGACATCAACGCGCTGCCCCTTCCCACTCTCGGCGGAAAAAAACGGGCTTATACAGAGGAAATAAAAATCGAGACCGCTTCGAGCCTCGGGCTCGGCCAGGGCGAAACGGGCCTCGGCGCCTCGCCCACGAGGGTCGTTAAAATCGAAACCCCGAAGGTGACGAGGGACGCGGAGAAATTTATGGCTAGCCGTCCCGACGAGCTCGAGTCCGCAGTGGAGCGCATAATGCAAATTTTATCCGACAACGCGATCTTATAGGAGAATATCATGATTGACGCAAATCGTGGAAAAAATATCGCGGCAAACGAGGTATGGGTTCTGGGGGAGGGGTCGATCGACGGCGGGCTCTCGGACACAGTTTTCGAACTGTCCTTGCGCGCTCGCTCTCTCGCGGACGCGCTGGAGAATTATTCCGGGGAGCGCCATACCGTATCGGTGATACTCCCTCTCGACTCCGGTACGGCTGATTTGGCGCGTCCCGAGGAAGCGGGCCGGGCTGGCGCGGATAGGGTCGTGGTGATAAAGTCCGAGGGGCTCGTGTTCGACAGAGCCGCCTGCGGGAAGACCATAGCCCACATGGCGAAATCGTCCCCGAACGGCGTGCCAAAAATTTTCATAGCGTCCGCCACGGCCTTCGGGCGTTCGGTGATGCCTTACGCGGCGGCTTTGCTCGAAACCGGCCTCACTGCCGACTGCACTGGATTGGAGATAGATCCGAAGAGCGGTCTGCTTCTCCAGACGCGTCCGGCGATAGGCGGCAATATAATGGCTACTATAAAGACTCCCAACCACAGACCGCAGATGGCGACGGTGAGACCCGGCACATTTCCAATGCCGCGCCCCGACGCGCGGGGACACGCAAAAGTGTCCGAATTCGCGATACCGGAACATCTGAGCGCCCGCACTGTGGAAACGGTCGCTTTTTCGCCTTATTCGCGCGAAGAGGGTACGCTCAAGGATCGGGATGTCGTAATATCGGCTGGCAGAGGGCTCAGGCGGCCCGAGGGTTTCAAGCTGATAGCTCGCCTCGCTTCGCTGCTGGGCGCCGGGGTGGGCGCCTCCAGACCAGCGGTCGAAATGAAGTGGATCGGATACCCCCATCAGGTCGGCCTCTCCGGCCAGACCATCTCTCCGAAAGTGTATATAGCGGCCGGAATCTCGGGCTCGGTTCAACATCTGGCCGGAATTCAGACGTCGGGCACGATAATAGCGATAAACAGGGATCCCGAGGCGCGGATATTCGGGGTTTCGGATGTGGCGATATGCGGCGATCTCTATGAGGCGCTGCCTAAGCTCATAGAACGCATAGAAGCCAAAATGGGGAGATAATTATGACGAACGCTGCTTATTTCAAAGTGACCGAAAAAACGATCGCGGATCTTATCGACATGCTGGGGCAATCGGGAGTGACGGCGGACAGGGAAAAACGCGCCGCGTACTCCATCGACGAGACGATACCGCGATTCGAGCGGGAGTACGTGGCCGACGCCGTATGTTTCCCCGAAAACACGGAGCAGGTCTCCATGGTAATGAAATACGCCAACGAGCATCTGATACCGGTCACGCCCAGAGGGGCGGGAACAGGGCTTTCGGGCGGAGCCGTCCCGTCGCGCGGCGGCATCGTGATGTCGATGGAGCGTATGAACGCCATCCTCGAAATCGACCATGCGAACAGAACGCTCACGACGGAACCAGGCGCCGTTACGGCGGAGGTTACGAAGGCGGCCCGGGAGCATGGTATGTTTTACGCCGGAGACCCGTGCAGCGGCGACATATCGTTCATAGGCGGCAACGTGGCCGAGAACGCCGGAGGCAACAAGGTCATAAAATACGGCGCGACCGGCGCTCATGTCCTCGGCCTGGAGGCGGTGCTCCCCGACGGCAGCGTCGTCATGTTCGGCGGAAAGCGCAGAAAGGATGTGACGAGCTACGATTTCATCCATCTGATCGTGGGGTCCGAGGGAACTCTTGGCATTGTCACTAAGATAATACTGAACCTCATTCCGTATCCAAAGTGCGTCACAGATCTTCTCGTCCCGATGCCCAGCGTCGAAGCGGCAGTGAAACTCGTCCCGCTGATAACGACGGAAGGGGGCGTCATTCCGTCGTCCGTCGAATTCATGGACAGGAAGTCGATCCGCAACGTGGAGGATTACACGAGCCTCCGAATACCCCACAGCGACGCGGCCGCGTTTCTCATCATACAGATGGACGGCATGGACAGGCGTCAACTCTGGAGCGACGCCGAGCGGATAGGCGACCTGTGCGTCAGAAACGGCGCGGTCGAGGTGTTCGTAGCGGAGGACAGAAACGCGCGGGACAGGGTGTGGAGGATAAGAAAGCTTGTGGCCGAGGAAGAGTGGACCAATGCGATGCCCATACTTTCCAAGGAGGATATCGTGGTTCCCGTGAGCGAAATATCGAAGTTCCTGGATCGTCTGCCGGAGATACTCGCGCGCCACAGGGCGATATGCAACGCCTACGGACACATCGCGGACGGCAACATCCACATAACGGTCTTCCCCGACGGGATAGGGGAGGACGAGAATCTGCACGAACTCGCGCACCCGATGCGGCGCGAGCTGTACGCGTTCGTAAAAGAACTGGGCGGCACGCTGTCGGGCGAACATGGCGTCGGGCTCAAAAGGAAGCAATACACGGATATATTCCTGAACGAAGCTCAGATAGAGCTCATGAAACGGGTTAAAGCGGCGTTCGACCCCAACAACATATTAAATCCGGACAAGCTCGTTCCGTAAAATCTTCCCCGTTCACGCGGTATAATATCGGGACACAAGTGGGGGGATAACTTTGAGCCGCAAATACGAAAATCCGTCCGTTAGGAAAATGACGCGGCTGGTCGGCCGCGCCGTCGCGGACTTTTCCATGATACATGACGGCGACAGAATCGCGGTCGGGCTGTCGGGGGGGAAGGACAGCGCGTTTTTGTTGCATACGCTCTGCTCGCTTCGCGACAGGAGCCCGGTTCGCTTCACTGTGGAGGCTCTCACAATCGACCCGACGGACGGAACGCGCGACGCGTCGCCGCTCTCCCGTTTTGCCGAGTCGTACGGAGTGACGCACCGCATCGTCAGATACCCTATATTCGATATATTGGAGAAGACAAAGACGCGGTCGCCGTGCAGCCTGTGCGCCAATCTGAGGCGGGGTATACTCGCCTCGAACGCGGCCGGATCGGGGTGCGGAACGCTCGCCCTTGGCCATCACAGGGATGACGTCATCGAAACGGTCTTTCTCAATCTCATGTACGAGGGACGCTTCCGCTCGTTCCATCCGAACATATTCATGAGCCGTTCCGGAGTGCGGGTCATAAGGCCGATGGCGTATGTGCCCGAGGCCGACATAAGAAGCGAAGCTGAACGCCTCGGGTTCCCGCTCGTCAATTTCTGCTGCGGTTACGAGTCGTCTTCGATGAGGGCCTATGTAAAAGCGAGCCTGCGCAGATTGTCGCGAAAAGCCCCCGATCTCCCGAGCAACATCCTCCACGCTCTTCGAAACGTCAAACAGGGCGACGTCTGGACAGACTAGAATATAGAAGCATACCGCGCGAAAGAGGCGTTTCTGTGGGTTTATTCACTTGCTTTTAGTTATATACTCCGACATAATAGGAATTAACGATGAAAGGGGTATGTGACATGAAAAATTATGCCGTCACGATAGCTCGCGAATATGGATCCGGCGGAAGGCTGATAGGCAGCGAACTTGCGAGCGAGCTTGGATTTGCGTTTTACGATAAGGAGCTCATCTCTCTGGCCGCGAAAGAGAGCGGGCTCGACGAGAATTTCATCGAGACACTCGAGAACAGAAGGGTCTCTGGTTTTCTCTACAATTTATATATGACATATCATGAGCTGCCGATCCCCGAGCAGGTTTTCATAGCCCAGTCGAAAATCATAAAGGGCATCGCGGACAGGGAGTCATGTCTGTTCATAGGAAGGTGCGCGGATTATGTGCTGGCCGGCAGGGAGAACTGCGTCAGGATTTTCATTCACGCTCCGCTCGAATGGAGGATCGGGATAGTGCGGGATGTGTACCACGAGGGTTCGGGCGAACTGAGCGGATATATAAGAAAACAGGACAAGGACCGCGCGTCGTATTATAACTTTTTCACACAACAAAAATGGGGGAAACCGCAGAATTACAACCTGTGCCTCGACAGCAGCATAGGGATCAAACCCTCGGTCAGGCTGCTGAAGAAATTCATAGAAGAATTCGCGGATAACTAGAAATAATGGAAAATATACAGGAGCCTCGCTCCGAAAACAAAATGGGCGTCATGCCCATTCATAAACTGCTGCTCAATATCTCGATACCGATGATCGTCGCTATGATAGTCCAGGCCCTCTACAACGTGGTGGACAGCGTTTTTGTGGCGCAGATAGGAGAGGGGGCGCTGACCGCCGTGTCTCTGGCTTTCCCGATTCAGTTCCTCATGATAGGGGTCGGCATCGGGACGGGCGTCGGAGTGAACTCTTTTCTGTCGAAGAGCCTCGGCGAGAAAAATTATTCCAACGTGAACAAGGCGGCGCTGCACGGGGTTTTTCTGGGGTGGATAAGCTGCGTTGTATTCATGTTCGTCGGTCTTTTTCTGGTCGGTCCGTTTTTTCGTTCCCAGACGAATATCGAGGAAATAATAAAATATGGCGGCGATTACCTCTTTGTGGTCTGCGTATTTTCATTCGGGGTTTTCAATCAGATAATGATGGAGCGCCTTCTCATATCGACGGGCAAGACGTTTTACTCCATGATCTCCCAGTCGGCCGGGGCGATAATCAATATCATACTCGACCCGATCATGATATTCGGACTTTTCGGATTTCCCCGGATGGAAGCCGCTGGAGCCGCGATAGCTACTGTTATCGGGCAGACCGTTGGAGCAATGATAGCTTTTTACTTCAACCTGAAGATCAACCGGGAAATATCGTTTAAAATCGAGGGTTTCAAGCCCAGCTTCCGCATAATACACAGGATATATTCGGTCGCTCTGCCGTCAATACTCATGTCGTCCGTCGGGTCGGTGATGGTCTACTTCCTGAACATAATACTCATATCGTTCACGGCCACCGCCACAGCCGTCCTGGGAGTCTATTTCAAGCTCCAGAGCTTCGTGTTCATGCCGATATTCGGCCTCAACAACGGCATGGTGCCGATAGTGGCCTACAACTACGGGGCGAGAAAACGCGAACGCATCATAGAGACCATAAAATTTTCCCTGATGTACGCCGTTGGGATAATGGCGGCCGGCACCGCTGTGTTTCAAATATTCCCAAAAGAACTGCTCTCCATGTTCAACGCCACTCCGGACATGCTCGCGCTCGGGGTTCCGGCGCTCCGCTTGATAAGCTCACATTTTTTGCTCGCTGCGTTCTGCATAATGTCCCTGTCGGTGTTCCAGGCGCTCGGCAACGGAGCGGAGAGCCTGATAGTAGCGGTCTCGCGCCAGTTGTTCCTGCTTTTGCCGATCGCGTGGGCGTTGTCGCTCACCGGCGACGTCAACGCCATCTGGTGGGCCTTCCCCGTGACGGAGCTGGTGACGCTGATCCTGTGCGTGTGCCTGATAAAGCGGGTGTATGACAGGAAAATCAAGGTTTTGTGAGGGCGGATTGAATCGCGGGCGCGGACGCCGGTTATTTCGGTTCCGCGCCCGCCCATTATGTTCAAGGGCGGATATTTCACCATCCTCAAAACGCGACTTCAAACGCGCTATTGCGACCACCCATACTATATATCGTTAACTATATCTTCCGCATGACCGAGACAATCAGTCCGGGTCGACTTGTTTCGGCAGCTCGCCGTATTTTTCCTCGTATCGCAGTATTTCATTTTTGAGCGAGCGCACCAGGACGGCGTTGAACGACTCGTCATAAATAGCCGCCAGGACTTTGCCCTTGGCGAAAACATCCTCGTCAAATCGCGTCTGAATAGCCACGCGCCGCGCTCTCCTCTCATATCTGACTGGTTTGACAGTCATTCTATCATCTCCTCGAATAGAATCTTACGGAGACATTAAAGGATTTTGCAGTGGTATTTCCAGTATCCCTAACATAAATAGCATAAATAGATAATAATATAAGTACATATTAATGAAATGAATAAGTATACAATTTAAGTGAGCGTTCGAATGGATTATAGAAGGGGAGATTTGTAAAGCGTAAATAAAGTATTGACTGGTGCGGAATGGTTCTATATAATTAACTTTAAATAAATAGACGCTTTGGGAGGTGACGAAATAGTGGTTTTTACTGATGTATTTCTTGAAGCATCATCGACAATCTCCCAGCCAGCCAGCCAGCCAGCCAGCCAGCCAGCCAGCCAGCCAGCCATGCTATAGCTATACCTCATCCTTATCAAAAAAAATTTTTCCCATCATTGGTAAAACAAATCGCGCGCGGCGGCTTTTGCGACGCGGCGCTGAATTTCTATTATCTCCCGCATTCCCGGATTTCATAACGAGGGGTGCGAATATTCGTTGTGATACCAACATGTTTCCCGAAAATTAACCTGGTTGTGATAAATGATATCCCAACCAGGCGACCATTTGTGTGAGCTGTTGAAATTACTGAGTTTTACGGCATCCTGGTTATGAGTTGGCCGGGAATGTGGGTTATATAACTCTAATATATCACCGGGAGGTTATTGTTATGAAATATAGGTTTTTGGGAAAAATCGGATTTTCAAGGGTGAAGGGTATTGCGCGGGTTGCTGTGCTGATTGCGGCGCTTTGCGTGATTGGGGTCGGGACGGCCGGGGCGACTGATGTGAATGTGTCTCAATTATTAACGTTTAATTTGGATGTATCTAGCATGGGATGGGTCAGTCCTATTACTGTAAATGCAAACACATCATACATCGATACCCCATTATCGCTTATTATTCCTTCCTTATGGGAAGTGCGTTGGCAAGTGCCTTTTGAGGGAAGTTCACCCTCTCCGATGATTACTATTTCAGGCACAGGTTCTTTTGAAGTCGTATCAGGCGGCTCAGTTTCTAACACCGGTACAGATGTAGCGATCAGCTCAACAAACACGCCAATAACAATTTCTGGCGGTAGAATCAGCGCTCAGGGTGATAATGCCATTAACACTGTTTCAGACGTAACCGTTAGCGGCGGCACTGTTATAGCTGGAGGCACAAACCATATCGCAATTAATGCCACAGGGGCATCATCCGCTGTTTCAGTTACTGGGGGCATAATAGAGGCTACAGGGTCAAGTGGGTCAGCTATTAAAGCAACTGGCGCCAGTTCTACTGTATCAGTTAGCTCAGGTACGATTAAAGCGACAAATACAAATGGTAAAGCAATCGATAAAGTGGCTGGTAGTGTTCCTACTATTAATGGAAGCGCTAATATTTTTACCTCGGGCAGTGATTCTACTTTGGACAGTCTAGTTACCAGCGGATTATTGTTTAAAGGCAATAGTGGTACGGTATATGGCACATCTGTCGTCACATTGAACGAGAGCCTAAGTATCCCGAGCGGAGGAACGTTGACTGTACCATCTGGCGCTAAACTTAGAATTCCGCTCGGAGTAACTCTGACTGTTCCGCGTACTTCACCTCCCACAACTCTGTATGTTGATACTACTGGTATTGTCGATGGAAATGGTTCAGTAACAGGCTCTGGAACCTATGCCGGAAGCGGGACGATTATGGGTACTCCGGCTAGCGATTATAGTCCCGGAACCAGCATAGGCGGCGGCGGCAGCGGCGGGGGATGCAGCGCCGGGTTCGGCGCGATACCGCTTCTTCTCGCGGCGGCCCTCGCGTTTCGCAAACGCCGCGCCTGATACCAATTCGCAGTGACGCGGCGGTTTTTCGCCGCCGGCGTATCGAACGGGGAGGTCGTTTCGGAAAACAAAACGACCTCCCCGGATTTCGATTTTTGAGCGGTTATTTCACTTCAAAAGTGTCGACGCTTGATATTGCGAGATTGATTTTTTCTTAGCCATGAATAACACCTCTTTGGTCGATAATTTTTGACAGCTTGCCACCCTCGGTTTTCGCGCGCAGGAAATCGCAAATACCCGCTATCGGGCCGCTGTACTCGATGCTGTTTATCCCACGCTCGTAAAGGAGAGAATCGGGCCATCTGCCGATTTTGCTCACTACCACGCAGCAACAATCCGAGATGGCGTCTATCACCGACCCTATCGCGTCGTCCGAATCGCCTTTGGTTCCGCATGACGGACAGGCAGCCGGCACAGGCCTCCGTTCCACTATTTCAAAAACCTCATTCTCGTCATCGAATTCGGCTATGGTGAACGTGTCGCACCTGCCAAAATGCGTATCGACGCTTTTCTGATCCGTGCTCGCTATCGCCACTTTACATTTCATGGCCCAATCGCGCCTCCGTTCTATGTCGAGGTAAATTTTGCATAAAAAAAGCCAGTCTTTTGATGACAGGCCGGCTTCAGAGTATATATATTTATAAACTAAAACTTCACCATATGGCCCACTCCAATTCATCCTCTCGACTCATGAATAACATATTAATCATATATGTATATAATGAAATTATTATACCCCAATGCCTTTTCCTGTCAACACAAACGCTAAGGCCTTAAACCGCAGATTCGGAAGGTGAAAATAGCCCTGAATCAAGTAATAGCCTAGCTCTACTAGAAATTGAATTTCCACCTATTGGGTGGAATGGCAAAATTGTTTGAAGCTAGTTGTAGCGCGTATCTACAGTGATTGAAATTTATCAACCTGCGGTTTGAGGGAATCGCTTGCGAATTGACAAAAATCAGTTTGCGCGAAACACTTTTT